>JAKATT010000001.1:0-16683 GCA_021818615.1 Actinomycetes bacterium
GAACTCGCTGTCGGTCCAAAGGGCGATGCAGCCGTCCTCGTGCGGAGCGAGGTATCCGGCGTTGTGGAAGATCGTGCGCAAGCGCGCCGGAAGGATCACTCGGCCCTTTGAGTCGAGGGACCGGTCGTACCGGCCGACGAACAGCTCAGTCAGCGACAACGACGACCCTTCTGCCCCACACAGTCGCCACTCCTCCCCATACCACCACTTCTCACCACGCTATGGCCTACACCCTCCCCTGTCAACCACCGAGGGCCACTGGAGCGCCCTTGGAAGGTCGGGCACTCCACTTCGCTCAGAGTCGTGCCGGGCGAAGGCGAGCAGTCATGATGGCGGGGGGCGGACCACGGACTGCGGATCAGAGACTGACGATGCGCGCCAGGAGCGACTGCTCGAGGCGAGGTGCCACGGACCGAGCGCCCGGCAGCCCTGCAGCCCGCTGCCCGAGCTCTTGAGCGGCCCGCAGGCGGTCCGGCTCCCCTCCGCTCAGCACGCTCGCGAACTGGGTCGGGTCAAGCTCCAGCAGAGCCATCGAGTGGAACCACGCACCGTCGCGATCACGGCGTTGCGACAGGCCGACGACCTTGCGGCCGCTGAGGAAGACCTCACCGGCAACCGCGCCGGCAAAACAGAGCGTTCTGGCGAGCGCCGGAGCGCTCTTCGGGCTCCGGCGGAGCACCTCTGGAGCTGCGATGGCCGCGACGGCGTCGCTGATGGCGCCGGCCCATGCCTCTCCGAGCCAGCGAGAGGAGGCGCTGACGTCCGCGACGTACAGGGGGTCGGTCCGCGGAACGAACACGTCCACCCAGAGCTGCGATCCGGGGAGCACGAGCACGGCGCCGCCGCCGCTTCGCCGCCGGAAGAGATCCAAGCCGAGAGCGGCACAGCGCGACTCGTCGACATCGCCCGCCGGCTGGGTGCTGCCGAGCACGACGGCTGGGCCGAGCGCCTGGCAGACGCGCACGACGGGCGCTGCGGCGACAGGAGCCAGGTTCGACCAGCGGTGCAGCGACCTCGGCGTGCCCGCCCGCCGCTGCAGCCGCCAGCGACCAGTCTCGCTCAGAGCCCTACCGCGTGGCCGAGCGCCGGCTGAACGTAAGGTGCCCACTCGTCGGCGACCTCGCCAGCCGCTGCTAGCAGCCACAGCCGCGAGCGCGGAGCCTTCGGTTGGCGAACAAGGTGGAAGCCCGACTCCTCGAGGAGCCGGTCCTCCTTTCGCGCGTTGCACCGGCGGCAGCACGCCACCACGTTCTCCCAGGAGTGTGCTCCCCCGCGGCTTCGCGGCACCACATGGTCGATGTTCTCGGCCTGCGCCCCGCAGTACTGGCAGCGATGCCCGTCGCGCACGAAGACGGAGCGCCGCGTCACCGCGACGCGCGACTGGTGCGGCACCCTCACGTAGTGCACGAGTCGTACGACGGAAGGCTCGGCGAAGGCGCGCGTCGCCGAGTGGAAGAGCGATCCGGTCTCGTGGAGCAGCACGGCCTTGTCGGACAGCACGAGGATGAGGGCGCGCCGGACGGTGACGACGGAGAGCGGCTCGTAGGAGGCATTGAGGACGAGCGCGCGACCGTGCACCGTCAGCCTCGTTGGCGCTCTCGACGGCGCGCCGGCCGTCCTCCCTGGCCCATCAGATGGCGACGATATCGCAGGCCGGAGAGCCGACGGCGCCAGTGACGGCGACCCTTAGGTGCGCCTCATGGAACGGCACCACTCGAGGAACGCAGTCACGTCCCGGGCGCTCGGCCGGGCCGCGACATCTCCGTACGCCGTCTCCATGCGGAACTCGAGCCAGGAGCGCGCCGGACGCGGCAGTGGCGGCCGTCGGCGCCACCACTCGTCGGGGACGAGGCCTGACGCCACGCGAAGCGCCGTTGGCCAAAGCCGGGGCCGTGCAGCGAGCGCGGTCATGGCCGCCAGCCACCAGAGCCATCTGTGTCGCGCGACAGCCGTCCCCGCCGCCCCGCTCACTCGGCTCCGCCCCCGTCCAATCCGCGCCATCCGAGCGCCGCGGCGCCGACAAGAGGAGCGTCGGCTCCGAGCCCGGCGGGTTCGATCCTCGATCCACGAGAGTGGTCGAGGCGGGCGCAGCGGTCGAGCTCCCGCTGGGCCGCGAGGAAGAAGGCGTCTCCGAAGCCGAGCGCCACACTGCCGCCCACGACGGCGAGCCTCAGGTCGAGCAGGTTGGCGACCGATGCCACCGCCCGTCCCACCATCCGACCGCTCCGTTCTATGACATCCAGGGTCGCCTCTTCCGGCGGCCTTGCGGTCCACGCCGCCATCCCTGTCCCCGAGGCCTCGGCCTCGAGGCAGCCCCTCGCCCCGCAGGCGCACTCGTGGCCCTCCGGCTCGACGATCACATGGCCGATGTGGCCGGCATTGCCGTCGGCGCCTTCGAGTAGGCGGCCGTTCAGCACGATACCGGCGCCGATGCCGGTCGAGACAACCATGGCGAGATAGTTGCGCTGCCCTCTGGCCGCGCCGAGCCACCCCTCAGCGAGGGCGACCGCCTTCGCGTCGTTGTCGACGAAGACACCGAGGACCGCTCTGCCGGCGGCCGGCAGCAGCGTGAGGGCCTCAGCGAGGCGGGCGCGGAGGGGGAACCCGCGCCACGCCGGAATGTTGAGGGGAGACACCGCCGCTCCTCCTCCCGTCATCGGCCCTCCACAGCCCACGCCACAGACCACGATCTCTCCTCTGGCCGGCACCGACTCTGCTGCGAGTGCCAGCAGGTCGCGCACGACGCGGAAGAGCGCCTCCGCATCCGTCGCTCTTGGGGTGCGCACACTGTCCTTCCACACCACACGGCCGCTGCGGTCGACGAGCCCGACTGCGAGCTTCGTGCCGCCGACGTCGAGGGCGAGGCACAACGCGTCGGAGCGCGCTGCCTCGAGCGGCGTGTCGGCGGGCGAGGAGGTGCTCAGGTGCTCTGGGCAGGTGTCCTGGCCGGCGCTACGGTCAACTGCGGTGACCGAAACGCGAGCGGATCCTCCGACGGAGCAGGGACCACTCCTCCACCAGGCTCTGGCTGCGAGCGTTGCGGGACGAACGGGCAACCCCGGGCACGCCGGGCGCGCCCGGGTCACGCGCGCCCGGCCCTCGCCGGCTGGCGCCGTCGCGGACGTTCTGACTGAAGAGCAAGGTGGCAGCCAGCATCACAAAGAACCCGAGCGCCCCGAGGGCCACGGAGAACCTGAACGTCGTGAGCAAGAGGGCGAAGCCTGCGACGAAGACGACCACGGACCAGCGGGCCGCACGGGGGGCGTGCAATCGGCTCGACCCGTGACTGACCCGGGCAACGAACTCCCGGTCGTGCTCGTACAACTTCTGCTCCATCTCGTGAAGAATTCGCTGCTCCTCCTCGGAAAGCGGCATCGTCACCCCCTCCCCGGCTGCTCGGGATCCCTCATCCTGTAGCCATCCGGCATCCCGGCTGCACTGCTGTGAACGTTACCGCTTCGCCGCCCGTCACAAGTACGCGTCGGGCGCCGCTCAGCCGTCGGGCGCCGCCGGTCCCCAGGCGTGCTCCCCAGGCTTCTTCGGGTGCAGCCCCTTGGAGGACACGAGCGCAGCCGGTCCGACCGAGCTCGTGCCGTAACGGCGCCGGATGGCGTCCACCGCACCTTCGACGTCCCGCCGCCCCGTCCGGGCAAGAGGGCGGGCTGCCTCGCAGGCGGTCACCGCCGGCCCGGGATCGCTCGCCAGGTCGGGGCCGATGAGGGCGAGCTGGTACCCGGTCGATGTTGCCTGCGGTTCGAGAGACGAGACGCTCACGCCGATGAGGCGGATGCCCGGCGACACGTCGAGGCCCTCCAACAGTGCCGAAGCGATCGCTGCGATCTCGCTCGAGCTCCCGAGCGGTCTCGCGAGCGACCGTGCCCGCGTGAGCGTGCGGAAGTCGCCGAAGCGGACCTTGAGATTCACGGTCCTGGCCACCACGCCCGCCTGGCGCAGCCTCGAGCCGACGGAGTCAGAGAGCCGGACGAGCTCGAGGTGGAGCGCCCCGACCTCGTAGAGGTCGCGAGGGAAGGTCTCCTCATGGCCAATGGACTTCACCTGGCGGCCGCTCTGCACCGGCCGCGCGTCCTCGCCCCTCGCAAGACCCACGAGCTGCCGGCCCGCCGTCCGGCCGAGGATGCGCTCGGCTGTGCGGAGGTCGAGCTCGGCGACATCGCCGATCGAGCGCACTCCGTAACGCAAGAGGCGCTCTGCGGTCTTCGGCCCTACACCCCAGAGATCTCGCACCGGGCGCGGCCACAGGAAAGACCGCTCCTCGGCCGCCTCGACGACGACTACTCCCCGGCCCGGCCTCGGGCCGGCCGCGCTCACCCGCGGTTTGGCAGCTCGAGACGCGAGCTTGGCAACGAGCTTGGAGCGACCAACGCCGACCGAGCACTCGAGCGCCAGGCGCTCCCGGACCCGCCCACGGATCCGCCGGGCAATCTCCGGGCTCGGCCCGAAGAGGAGGTGGCTGCCGGAGACGTCGAGAAACGCCTCGTCGAGCGCGATCGGCTCGATGACGGGTGTGAACTCGAGCAGGACGTCGTGGAGCTGCCGGCTCACTTCCGAGTACCGCTCGTGGCGCCCCGCTATCACGACGGCACCGAAAGCCCGGCGGCGAGCCTCGCTCATCGGCATGGCGGAGCGCACCCCGCTCGCCCGCGCCTCGTAGGAGCACGATGCCACCACTCCCCGCGGTCCCGTGCCGCCGACGATCACCGGCCTGCCCGCCAGTGTCGGATCGTCGAGCACCTCGACGGCGGCGAAGAAGCAGTCCATGTCGACGTGCAAGGTGTCGAGCTCACTCTGGCTGCTCCGCATCCGATCGGTCACCGGCCCGTCACGTCTCATAAGAGGGCGACGCGGCGAAACGCCTCCGCGTGAGACACGTCGACCTGCCTGCCCGCCTCCTTGGCGCCCTCCCGCAGTGCGGAGGCGAACCAGTCGTTGGCGTCGGCCAGCTGGCTCTTGTGACAGGCGACGGCCTTGACTTTCGCCTCCATGGAGTCGCCGATGTCGACCCACAAATTCGGCTCGAGAGAGCCTGACATCAGCACGGCGGAGGCGGCGTGCGGCGGCCCAGCCTCGCGGAAGTACAGCGGCGAGGAAGCCGCCGGAGCCGTGGCGTCGAGCGCGGCCCAACCGACGATGCGGTGGTCCCGGTGGTTGTAGTGATGCGCCCCGAAAAAGACGGCGGTCGGGTCAGGGCAGACGACCACATCGGGACGATGTGCCCTGATGAGGCGCACCAGCTCGAAGCGGAGCGCCAAGTCGTTCTCGAACTCGCCGTCCCTCAGGCCGAGCTCGTGCAGCCGGCGGATGCCGAGGAGCCCAGCCGCGGCCCGTGCCTCGCCTGCCCTCCGCTCGATCACCTGCTCGGGCGAGTCCGACGGCTCGGCCGATCCCTTGTCGCCGGCAGCGCAGATGACGAGGGCGACATCGCACCCGCCGGCAGACCAGCGCGCGAGGGTGCCGCCGCAGGAGATGTCCGGGTCGTCGGGGTGTGCGTAGACGGCGAGCGCCCGCTTCGGGACGGTGTCGAGCACCTGTGGCTCCATGCTCAGCGGGGACCAGCCTTCGCCTTGGCGTCCTTTTTCAGGAGCCCGAGCTCGCGGGCGAAGTCGCCCACCTCCTCGAAGCCCTTGTAGACGCTCGCGAACCGCACGGATGCCACGTCATCGAGCTCTCGGAGCCGATCGAGCACGGCGACGCCGAGACGCTCGCTCGTGATCTCCGAGCCGCCGGAGCGGGCCAGCGCCTCGATGGAATCGGCAAGCGCCTCGACCGCGCCCTTCGCGACTGGGCGGTTCTTGCATGCCGAGCGGACACCAGCAACGATCTTTGCCCGCTCAAAGGGCTCGCGCTGCCCGGACCGCTTCAGGACGAACACCACCGTCTCGCTCGCACGCTCGTAGGTCGTGAACCTCCGGCTACAGGTGAGGCACTGCCTCCGCCGCCGGATCGCTGCGCCGTGCTCGAGCTCTCGAGAGTCGACGACTCTGTCGGCAGACGCTCCGCACCACGGGCAACGCACCCCCCGACGCTACCGCCGCCCCGGTCATCTCTCCAGACGAGCTCCACACCGGGCCGACCGTTCAGGGCAAGAGCAGCCGGTCGCCCGGCTGGAGGATCCGCCCGCCGAGCTCCGCCTCGAGTCGGTCAACGAGCGGCCGCGGGTCACCACCTGGTTGAACCGAGGCGGCGATCGACCAGACGGTGTCGCCCGGCCTCGCAACGTAGAAATAGCCCCTGGCGACGCGTACCGAGCCTGGCACCACCCTGTAGGCGGGGCGGTGGATGCCCGAGAGAAGCCCAGTGCCGAACCACAGACCGACGAGCGCAGCGAGGGTGGCGACGCCGGGCAAGAGGCGTCGCCACCCCCGTGGCTCGGGACGGACCGCTGCAGCGCGGCGCAATCGCCGGCGTGCTGTGGCGGTCTGTACGTAGCCGCAGCCGCCTGCACGGGGGATGGAGCCCGGCGTGCCGCAAGAGGCGTGCTCGGTCACGGCAGCCCGCCTCAGCTCATCGCCGGGCGCGGGCAGAGGCTCCCTTCGCGCCCGCTCGGAGCGGTCGGGGGATGCGGGCCGCCCGGCCGTCTCGCTCAGCGCGAGCGTCGTGCGGACCCTCAGCCGGAGGTGCTCCTGCTCGAGCCATGCCTCGCCGTAAGAGACCAGGCCGGCGGCCCGAGAGGTCGCTGCCCGGCCTTTGTCCTCGACGAGCGGCGGATCGGCAAAGAGACGGTCGTGTGCTGGCGGGTAGGCAATCACCTGCTCGGCGAGGACATTCCAGGACTGCTCCTGCGCGGAGCCGCTCCGCTCGCCCCCGGGGTTGCGCCTCCGGGGCCTCGCCCGTTCGGCCGCGCTCGGCCTGCCGCCGCGGCGGCCTTCCGAACGGGGCACAGCCGACGTCGCGGCCCGCTCGTGACGCTCGTCGATCCACGCCTGCGCAGCAGTGCTCATCGCCGCCCTCCCTCGTCGCCCGACGCCGCGTCCGGTCCGATATGCGGTACGCACGTACGTTCGGCTGCCTTATCTGACCACGAACGCCCGTTCGCTGTCAAGCGGAGATCGAACGGACGTTTCACGAACGGATGTTTGCAATCGTCTCCCGTCTTCTGTAGCGTCTCGGACGGAGCGACCAGAGCAAGGAGGCCGGGATGTCCGAGACGACGCTCGCAGGCAAGCGACGCAAGATCCTCGAGTTCATCGCAGAGCAGATCCGTGAGCGCGGCTATCCCCCGTCGGTGCGCGAGATTGGCGAGGCGGTGGGTCTCGCCTCTTCGTCCACCGTCCACGCCCACCTTCAGGTCCTGCAGCGGGAGGGCTACCTCGAGAGGGACCCGACCAAGCCGCGCGCCATCGTCGTACGCTTCGAGCCGTCCTCGGGGGCAGCCATCCCAGTGGCTCCGGTCGCTCACGTACCCCTCCTTGGCCAGGTGGCTGCCGGCACCGGCGTGCTCGCGGAGGAGAACGTCGAGCAGGTGCTCCCGCTTCCCCAGGAGCTCACCGGGACAGGCGAGCTGTTCATGCTGCAGGTACGGGGCGACTCGATGATCGATGCAGGCATCTTCTCCGGCGACTATGTCGTCGTGCGTCGCCAGCCCGACGCCGAGCCGGGCGACGTCGTCGTCGCCGGGATCCCCGGCGACGAGGGCACGGTCAAGACCTTCAGGCGTCGGCGCAACAAGGTCGTGCTCGTCCCGGCGAACGCCGACATGACCGAGATGGAGTACCGACCCGATGAGGTGGTGATCTACGGGAAGGTCGTCACCGTGCTTCGCCGCCTCTGAGCGCATTGACGGACGGCTCCTCTCGTACATGGCTGCAACCTATGCCGGGGGTGCGACACTGCCCTGAACAGGGCGAAGAGGCCGTTCGCCGTGAGGTCAGGCCGAGGTGACGAGAGCCCCGAGCACTTCGTAGGCCCGCTCGAGCTCCGATCGCTCCACACGCTCGGCAGCGGTGTGGGCGAGCGTCGGGTCACCGGGCCCGAAGTTGCAAGCCGGTACATCTCTAGCCGAGAAGAACGAGACATCGGTCCAGCCGAGCTTCGCCCTTGGTGGCTCGCCGGAGGCTTCGACGAGCCGGGAAAGCAGCGGATGGGTGAGGAATGGGCGGGCGGAGGACGATGAGGCCTCCACCTCGACCACGTCCCCGCGGGACGCCTCGAGCGCCGGCTCCAGGACGGCACGGACCGCTTCGAGGGCTTCCTCGGCATCGCGATCGGGTGCGAAACGGTGGTTCACCACGACTATCGCCTCGTCCGGCACCACGTTGGCGGCGACTCCGCCGGAGACGGACACGGCCTGGAGCGCCTCGTGATACTCGCAGCCGTCGATCACCGGCCGGCGCCCCTCGTAGCCGGCGATGGCGTCCAGGAGCGGCGCCAAGCGGTGGATGGCGTTCACACCCACCCACGGACGAGCGCTGTGCGCCCGCTCGCCGCGAAGCATCACCTTGAGGCGCAGCACTCCTTGACAGCCGGCCTCGACACGAGAGGCCGTCGGCTCGCCGAGGATGGCCGCATCGGCCTCGAGCCACTCGGGAGCGGCGCTGGCGAGCTGTCCAAGCCCCGAGTAGCGCTGGTCCACCTCCTCGCACGCGTACCCGATGAAAGTGAGGTCGACCGCCGGTCGGTCGACCTCGAGCAGCACCTCGAGCATGACGGCCAGGCCGCCCTTCATGTCGGCGGACCCGAGCCCCCAGAGCACGTCCTTGTCGATCCGAGCCGAAGCGTTGTCGTTGGCCGGCACTGTGTCGAGATGGCCCGCGAGGACGAGGCGCGACGGACGCCCGAAGGACGTCCGGGCGAGCACGTTGTCGCCGATCCGCGCTGTCTCGAGGTGTGCTACGGGAACGAGCAACGACTCGAGGTGATCGGCCAGCGCCGCCTCCTCGTGACTGACAGACGGGATGTCGACCAGCTCGGCGACCCGCTCGAGGAGCCGGCCGGCGCTCACGCCGAGACACCGTGCGTACGCAGGACGTCGTTGAGCTTCGCCTTGTCGTGGCGCTCGCCCTCGTTCAGCCTTTTCAATACGAGCACGCACGGCAGGTAGAACTCGCCTCCGGGCAGCTCGCGGCGCCGGGCGGCACTGACGGCGACGCACCACGGGGGAACGACACCGCGGCTCAGCTCCTCGCCCGTCTCGGCGTCGACTACTGGGATCGCCGGGTTGAGGATGGTTCCCTCGCCGAGCACCGCTCCCGCCCCGACACGGGCTCCCTGGGTGACCATGCAGCGACTGCCGACGAGAGCGTCGTCCTCCACTATCACGGGCGCTGCGTTCGGCGGCTCGAGCACCCCACCGATGCCGACACCGCCCGACAGATGGACGCGCTCGCCGATCTGGGCGCACGAACCGACCGTCGCCCAGGTGTCGACCATCGTCGAGGCCCCTACCCGGGCGCCGATGTTGACGTAGCTCGGCATGAGGATCACGCCTCGGTCGAGGAACGACCCCCACCTCGCGGACGCGCCCGGCACGACGCGTACGCCAGCTCGCTCGTAGCCGGTCTTCAACGGGATCTTGTCCACGTACTCGAAAGGACCGAGCTCGGTCGTCCGCATCTCCGAGAGGGTGAACAGGAGAAGGATCGCCTCCTTGAGCCACTCGTGAACCACGACCTCGCCGGTCGCAGCGGTCTCGGCCACACGTGCTTCGCCCCGATCGAGCAGATCGACCACCTCGACAACGATCCGGCGGGCATCGGTGTCCGCCGGCGACAGCTCGCCTCGCCGCTGCCACAGCTCGCCGATCTGCTCAGGTAGGTCGCTCACCGCTCGAGACCCCTTTTCAAGTCGAAGCTGTTGCAGGCGGCCCGAACGGGGCCGCCGCCAGCCGCTCGCCGACGAGCCGGAGCCGCTCGAGCGGCTGCACGGCGGCGAGGCGTACATGCGCCCGCCCTGAAGGACCGTACGCGTCGCCTGGGCTGACGACGACTCCGCCGGAGGCTGCGAGCTTCCTGCCGAGCTCGAACGCCGGGCTCTCCCCCCCTGAGGCGAAGTCCGGGCCGCGTGGAGCGGCCACCCAGAGGTAGAAGGCTCCGCCGGGCGGCACGACGGGCAGCCCTGCAGCGGCGAATACTCTCTGCAGGTACTCGATGCGCTCCCGGTACAGCTCGCGTTGAGCTGCCACGTGGGAGTCGTCGCCGAGCGCGACGGCGGCGGCGTGCTGCACGGGCCCTGCCACCATGAACCCGGCGTGCCGTCTCACCCCGGCCAGGTACGACACGAGCTCCGGGTCGCCGGCGATGAAGCCGACCCGCAGCCCGGCGAGGTTCGACCGTTTGGACAGCGAGTGCACGGCCACTACGCCCTCGATGCCCGATTGGAGGACCGAGCGGGGAGGTCCGCTCCAGGTGAACTCGACGTAGCACTCGTCGGAGAAGACCGGCACGTCATGCTCGCGGCCCCACGCCGCCAGCCCGTCCAGGTCCTCGAGCATGCCCGACGGGTTCGACGGGCTGTTCACCCAGAGGCAGAGCGCCCGGACGGCGTCCTCTTCGCGGATCGCTGCGACGTCCATACGACCGTCCGGCCGGACCGGGACCGCCACCGGGCGGCAGCGGGCGAGGACCGCCCCCATCTCATAGGTTGGATAGGCGAGCTCGGGGTGCAAGACCACGTCCCTGTCGGGCGAGCGCAGTCTCAGCCACTGCGGCACCCCGGCGACCAGCTCCTTCGTCCCCACGCAGGCCGCCACCGCCGAGGCCGGCACCTCGACGCCGAGACGCCGCTTCATCCACTGCGAGGCAGCCTCGCGCAGCTCCTGCGAGCCGACCGAGCTCGGATAGCCCCGCTCTGTGCCCGAGGAGCCAAGAGCTTCGAGCACCATCAGCGGGGGAGGGTCGCACGGGGTCCCGATCGACAGGTCAACCGCACCTCCTCGGTGCCTGGCGGCAAGCTCGTGGTACTCGCCCAACTTGTCGAAGGGGTAGACGGGCGGGACGAAGCCGCCCGCAGTTGTGGAAGGACCCGTCATCGTGACACGAACTCCTTGAAGCGTCTCGTGCCCCGCGCGTCGAGGCGCGCCTGTACGTGCACGGTGTCGCCGTCGTAGGACTCGTCGAGAACCTCGCCCTCCCGGTGCAGGGCGGCAACGATGTCGCCCCGCTCGATCGGCACGTCGAGACGGACCGTACGGTCGGACGCCCGCAACCTGTCCGCGACTGCGCGCAGGAGCTCGGGGACACCCTCGCCGGTGAGGGCGGAGAACGACACCGCCCCCTCCCTTGAGGCGACGAGACGTCTCACGTCGTCCGGAGCCCGGTCGACCTTGTTCACAGCGAGCAGCTCGGGCACGTCGCTGGCACCGATCTCGGCGAGCACGGCGTGGACGGCTTCGATCTGAGCGGAAGGATTGCCGGCCGAGCCGTCGACGACGTGCACGAGCAGGTCCGCCGTGCCAACGGCTTCAAGGGTGGCGTGAAACGCGTCGACGAGCTGGTGCGGCAGCTTCCGTACGAAACCCACCGTGTCCGAGCACAGCACCACCTCCCCGCCCGGGAGCTCGAGGCGCCTCGTCCGTGGGTCGACGGTGGAAAAGAGACGGTTCTCGACGAGCACGCCGGCGTCGGTCAGCCGGTTGAGCAGCGTCGACTTCCCGGCATTGGTGTAGCCGACAAGCGTGATCTCGCGATGTGCACCCCTGCTGCGCGCACGGCGCTGGGTACGCCGGATCCCCTCGAGGGAGCGAAGCTGCGACTCGAGCTTTCGGATTCGCCGCATGATGCGCCGCCGGTCCACCTCGAGCTGGGTCTCGCCTGGGCCGCGCGTCCCGATGCCGCCGGCCTGCTGGGAGAGGGCCAGGCCGCGTCCGCGAAGGCGCGGCAGCCGGTACTGCGAAAGGGCGAGCTCGACCTGAGCGCGGCCCTCCTCGGTGTGGGCGTTCTGGGCGAAGATGTCGAGGATCACCGCCGTCCGGTCGATCGCCGTACGTCCGAGCAGCTTCTCCAGGTTGCGCTGCTGCGCCGGAGTGAGCTCGTCGTCGAACACGACCGTGTCGGCGTCGACGGACTCCGAGGCCGCCCTCAGCTCCTCGGCTTTGCCGCGCCCGATGTACGTGGCGGGATCCGGACTCTCGCGCCGCTGCACGACGCGCCGGACGACGTCGGCGCCTGCAGTGTCGACGAGGAGCGCCAGCTCGTCGAGGCTCGCCTCGATCTCCTCGAGGGTCCTCGGCCAGGAGACCACGCCGACCACCACGATCCGCTCCCTGAAGCGGCGGTCGATGAGCGTCATCGCTGAGCTCCTTCGAGCTCGAGCTCGACCCGTCCGATCCTGCAGGCAGGCCCCTCGAGCGCCGCTTCGAGCAGGTGGTCCCGTTCATGGAGGTGGACGATCACAGGGCCGCCCGGGTTTTGTACCTCGACCCGATCGCCGACGAGCCCGACCGAACGCGCCACCGCGGCAGCTGCCACCGACCCGCTGCCGCAGGCCTGCGTGCGCCCGGCTCCTCGCTCCCAGACGAGGAGGTCGATGGATCGGCCGCGAAGCGCAACTGCTTCGACGTTCTGGCCACCTGCTCTGGCCGGCTCGAGCTCGCGACCGATCTCCTCGATGTCGACAGAGTCGAGGCAAGGACCGATGAGCACGAGGTGGGGATTGCCTGTGCTCGCTGCGAATGCGCGCCAGGCCGAGCCGAGCGCGGACGGTGCCGGCTGCTCGGCTCCGACGGTCACCGGGCCCATCTCGACGAGCACCTCGGCGCAGCCGTGCGGCACGCGGACGCCGACCTCGCAGCGACGCCGTCCTGCGTCCGTCTCGATCGTCATGTCGCGGCGCGTGAGCACACCGCCGTCGAGGAGAGCAAGCGCCAGGCAGCGCAAGCCGTTGCCGCTTGTCTCGGCGCGTCCCCCGTCGGCGTTGCGAAGCTCCATCGCCACGTCTCCGCCGAGCCGCGGCGGCCGGGCGACGACGACGCCGTCGGCGCCGAAGCCCCGGCGCCGGTCGCAGACCAAGCGGACGAAGCCCGCGTCGAGCTCTTCGCCGCCCGGCAGCCCGGACGGGTCGAGAGCCACCAGGAAGTCGTTGCCGAGGCCGTGGTACTTGAGCATCGCGACGAGGGTCACCGCTGTCGAGTCTCGCACGGCATCCTTCCGCTGCCGGCGGCAGACCACACGGCCAGCACGTGGCCGGCGAGGTCAGCGCAAAGGCCGTCCAGCCAGTGCACTCTCGGGTCGCGGCGGAACCATGCCTCCTGCCGGCGGGCAGATGCCTTGAGGCGGCGGAGGATCTCGGCGCGGGCCTCCTCTTCGGAGCTCTCGCCCTTCAGATGGGCGATCAGCTCCTTGTAGCCGATCGCCTGGCGGGCCGTACGCGAGAGGGGCGTGCCACACGACGCCAGACGCCGAACCTCCTCCAGGAAGCCAGCCTCCATCTGCTGTTCCAACCGCTGCTCGAGCCGAGCATCGAGCGCGGCCCGGGGCATCGACAAGCCGATGATCGTCGTCGAGCTGACCGGGTACTCCTCGAGACCCGGCCCATAGCTCGAGAACGGTCTCCCGCTGCCGAGCGTCACCTCGAGCGCCCGGACGAGCCGGCGGCCGTTCCCGGGCGTGATGCGTGAGGCGGCCAGCGGGTCGAGCCCCGCGAGGCGCCGGTGCAGCTCGAGCTTGCCTCCTTGTTCGGCGGCGGCAAGCTCGAGCGCCGCCGCCACCTCCGGGTAGCGGCCGGGCAGGGTGAGCCCGTCGGTCACGGCCCGGTGGTAGAGGCCGGTTCCCCCGACATACACAACTCGGTGGCCGCGCCCGTGGGCGCCGTCCACCACATCGCGGCAGGCCGCCTGGAAGCGTGCAACGGAGAAGTCCTCGTCCGGATCGGCGAGATCGGTGAGGTGGACGGCGGGCCCGCCTGGCCGCCGAGATGCCTTTGCCGTGCCGATGTCAAGACCACGGTAGACCGCCATGGCGTCCACCGACACCAGCTCGACGTCACCGAGCCGGGCTCCGAGCTCGAAGCCGAGCTCGGTCTTGCCCGTGGCGGTCGCGCCGACGATCGCGAGATCTCCCGAGCCAGGCGCCTCCGTCAGGGCTCGCCATCTCCTTGGGGCTCCGTCGGTGCCGCGGCGGCGGCCCGACCGCTCACATTCGCATGGCGCGGCCTGGAGCGATCGACCAGCTTCTTCTTCAACCGCACGAGCCGGAGCGAGGCGTTGTCCACCGCCTCCTCGAGCGCCGCGGCCGCCTCCTTGCTCGCGGCCGATGCCCGCACGACCTGGCCATGGCCCTCGATCGTCACGACGCAGGTGATAGGGGCGCCGGGCCCGTTCCCGTCGCTGAACAGCACCTCGGCCCGGTCCATTCCCGACAGGTACTTCCCGAGGTGTGTCACCTTGCGCTTTGCTGCCTCTCGCAGCTCGTCGGTCACCTCGACCCGGCGGCCGTGGACGGTGATCTCCATCGGCTCCTCCTCAGTTCCTCGGTTGCTCCGAACCGGCCGGTCGCGGCGGCCGGTCGGGTGATGGGCGGGCCGCACGGCTGACCTGGTCTTTTGCCCCACATTCGCCTGCTGAGGGGATCCCGCGCCTCGCCCGGGCGACCATCGGCGCGAGGCACCGCGGTCCCTCCGGAGCGCTGGCGGCACGGTTCGCCCCTTCTCCCGCCGACGCCGACCACCGGCGACCTTCGGGGCAGGGCTTACGTCTAAATCGCACCATGCTCAGCGACCACGAGTCGCCTTACGTGGGTCGTTTTGCCTGCGACTGGCATCGACTCGCAACCACAGACCCGTGCGGCGCCCATCCACCTCGAGCTTACCGTGGGTCAGGAGCGGCCCCACGAGGCGAGATAGCGCCGCTGAGGATCACTCAGGCGGTCGAGAGCCACGCCGAGCGTCTCGAGCTTGATCCGTGCCACCGCAGTGTCGATCTCTCGGGGCATCTCGTGCACGCCGGCGGAGAGCATGTCGTGATGCCCCCAGAGCCACTCGCACGCGAGCGTCTGGACGGCGAAAGCCAGGTCCATCACCTCCGGAGGGCTCCCCTCGCCGGCAACCAGGTTCACCAGCCTGCCCTCGGCGAGAAGGAGGATCCTCCTGTCACCGCCAGCTCCTCTCCGATCGGCCGGGAGGCGGTACTCGTCCACCATCGGCCGCACCCTGCGCCTGCGCCCTCCCGAGAGCTCCTCGAGGCCGTGCAGGTCCACCTCGACGTCGAACTGGCCGGCATTTGCCACCACCGCCCCGTCGCGCATTCCCGCCAGGTGCTCGGGCCCGATCACATCCCGGTTCCCTGTCGCCGTTATGAAGACGTCGCCGTGCCGGCAGGCGACCTCCATTGCCTCGACCCCGTAGCCGTCCAGGACGGCCGCCAGGGCGCGCAGCGGGTCCACCTCTGTCACGACGACATGGGCACCGAGCCCGCGGGCGCAGTCCGCGATCGCCTTGCCGCAGTTGCCGTACCCGGCGACCACGACGCTGGCGCCGGCGAGCAGCGTGTTCGTGGCGCGGATGACGCCTTCGAGCGTCGACTGGGCCGTACCGTGGCGATTGTCAGCGAGCACACGGGTGACCGATTCGGATACGGCCAGAACTGGATAGGCGAGCGCACCCGAGGCGGCGAGGGAGCGGAGGCGGAGGGCGCCGCTCGTGGTGTCCTCGGTACCTGCCACGACGGTGTCCAGGCGGTCCCGGCGATCGCGGTGCAGCCTCGCGACGAGGTCGCAGCCGTCGTCGATCGTGATGTTCGGGCGCTTGTCGAGCACCGCGTCGAGATGTGCACGCATGGCGTCTGTGCCGTCCCCCCGATGGGCGAAGGTCGCGATGCCCTCGTCGTTCAGCGCGCTGGCGACGGCGTCGCTCGTCGAGAGCGGGTTCGAGGCGGCGAGCGCAATCTCGGCTCCCCCCGCGCTTAGCGACCGCACCAGCACGGCCGTCTCGGGCGTGACGTGCAGGCAGGCTCCGATCCGCAAACCCGCGAGCGGCTTCTCCCGTTCGAGCCGCCGGCGAAGCTCGGCGAGCACCGGCATGCGCGAAGCCGCCCACTCGATCAGCTCGCTCCCCGGTGGCCGAGCGCCGGCCAGCTCACCGCTCGCCGGCAAGGCGCGACTTCATCTCGCGAAGGATAGGTACAGGGCCTGGGTCGATGCCGTCGCGAGCCGCGAGGTGCAGCGACACGAAGTCGCCGATCATCACGAGGTCGAAGAAGCGGGCAAGGTCGCCGCCGCCCGACGCGATCACGTCGACGACTCCGGCGAGCGCTTCTTTGGTCAGCTCGCCGAAGAGGTCGAAGCGGCGGGCGACCTGCCGGTGCTCGCTGCCGAGACGCAAGTTGACGAGCGTCAGCAGCTGGCGGGTCACGTCACCGCCCTGCCCGAAGGCGCACAGCTCGTTGTGGCAGACCTCCGGCTGTTCGCCGGCGAAGGCGGGCGCCTTGGCGTTCTCGTTGACCTGCGTCTTCCAGCGCCTGGCAGCCACCTCACCGAGCCCGCTGGCACCGTGCAGCAGGGGGAAGGTGCGGCCGATCCGCCGGGCGACCTCAGCAGCGACGCCGGACCCCGCCTCGCACTCGGCGACGCGGCGGCGCAGCTGGGCCGCCGCCTCGGCGAGCTCGCCAGACACGCCAGGGAGGAACCCCAGGGCTTCGGCGCCGAGGAGCAGCGAAGCGATCATCGCCCCGGCCGCTGCTCGTGGCTGTGGGATGCCCTCGGGCAGCCGCTCGACCGGGGCCCCGGCGTCCCTCGC
>JAKATT010000001.1:17325-45906 GCA_021818615.1 Actinomycetes bacterium
GGGATCCCGTCGAGGATCCGGTACCGCCTCTTGAGGCGCGGGTTGTAGAGCGTGTCCTCGTCCTCGAAGTACAAGAGCGGACCCTTGTCCTGCGGGCAGGCGAGGATCTCCAGCAGCAGCGGGTCGAGAGCCATGGCCTCAGTGCTCCTCTTTCTCGTCGAGCTCGCTAACGAGCGCGAGTACCTCTTTCACGTGCTTCGCGCACGACAAGTCGTCTCCTGCCTCGAGGTTGAGCCGCAGAAGCGGCTCGGTGTTCGAGGGCCGCAGGTTGAACCACCACTCACCAAGGTCGACGGTGAGACCGTCAAGGGTGTCGATGTCCGCGCCGACAGCCGCGAAACGCTCCCTCACGCCGGCAAGGACCGCGCTGGCATCGCCCACCTCGGTGTTGATCTCGCCCGAGTCGGCGTAGCGCTCGAAGGGGCGGCGCAGCTCGGAGAGCGGCTCGCCGGCCGCCGACATGACGCCGAGGGTCACGAGCGCGGCGATGATGCCCGAGTCGGCTCGGAAATTGTCCCTGAAGTAATAGTGGCCCGAGTGCTCCCCACCGAAGACGGCACCAGTCTCGGCCATCGTGGCCTTGACGAAGGAGTGCCCGACCCGGGTCCGGACCGGAATGCCCCCGCGCTCTCGGACGACCTCGGGGACAGCCTTCGAGCAGATCAGGTTGTACAGTATCGTCGCTCCCGGGTGCACTTCGAGCATGGCAGCCGCGACGATGGCCGTCGTGAGCGAGCCCGATAGCGGTTCGGCCAGCTCGTCGACGAGGAAGACCCGATCGGCATCGCCGTCGAATGCAAGGCCGGCGTCCGCCCCGACCTCGAGCACGCGTGCCCGCAGGTCCGCAAGGTTCTCCGGTTGGATCGGGTCGGCCGGGTGATTGGGGAAGTTGCCGTCGAGCTCCCCGTAGATGATCTCGAGGTCGACCGGCAGTCCTGCGAACACGACCGGAGCAACGAGGCCGCCCATGCCGTTCGCCGTGTCCGCCACCACCTTGAGCGGCCGCAGCTCTGCAGTCAGGAACGACCGGACGTGGTGGGCGAACGCCTGTAGGAGGTCTGCCTCCTCGTAGCCCTCACGCCCCCTCAAAGGGCCCGAGCCGACACCATCCGGCGCCTCGCCGAGGATCCGCTCGGCCAGAGTCCTTATGTCCGCGAGCCCGCTCTCCGAGCCGATAGGCCGGGCGCCGGAACGACAGAGCTTCATCCCGTTGTAGTTCGCTGGGTTGTGCGACGCGGTGAGCATCGCCCCAGGAAGCGAGAGGGTCCCCGAAGCGAAGTAGAGCAGGTCTGTGGACACCATGCCGGCGTCGACTACACCGAGGCCCCGGGCCAGCACCCCTTCGGCAAAGGCATGCGAGAGCCCGACTCCCGACTCTCGCATGTCGCGACCGATCACAATCCTCTCGGCGCCGTCCTCGACGACGAAGTCGGCGAACGCGCCGCCGACCGCCCACACCATCTTCTCGTCGAGCTGGTCGGGCACGGTGCCCCGCACGTCGTAAGCCTTGAACACGGCGCGAAACGGCGAGAGCTCGGAATCGGTCTGCATCGCGGAGGGCGAGCCTACTCGGCGCCTGGCGGCGCCTCTTCTCCGCACGAGGCGGCATCTCCAGCCTCAGTGGTGGACGACGTACCAGATGACGGTCGTCGAATTGAACGCTACGTGGGCGACGATCGAGGAGCCGAGGCGCCCGGTCCGAAAAGCGAGGTAGCCGAGCACAATGCCGAACCCGGCCAGCCCGATGAGCTGCAGTGCCTCGAAGTGGGCGAGAGCGAACACGAGGCCGCTGAGGACGATGGAGAGGGCGGGAGCGAGGCGCTGTCCGAGGTGCTCCAGACGGCCGAGCAACGCCCGCAGGACCAGCCCGCGGAAGAACAGCTCCTCCACCAGTGGACTGCCGGCACAGACGAGGATCGAAAGGACGACAAGGCCAGCGCCGGAGGTGCTCCCGAGAAGTTGTGTCGTCGGGTGGCCGAGTCGCTCGCTCAGATGGTGGACGAACGGCATGAGCGGCGCCTCGAGCAGCGGTACGAGGAGGAGCTGAGCTCCGACACCGGCCACGAGGCCGAGAGGGATGTCCGGCCAGGGTCGAAGCCGGAGGCCGAAGTCCTGCACCACGCTGCCGGTCCCCGATCCCCGCCCTGCTGCAAAGAGGTGGCCGGCGCCGGCGGGGGCGATGCCACCGGGCCCGGTCCCCTTACGGGCCGGGGCATGGAGGCGGGTCGCCGTCACCACGGCACCGACCAGGCCCGTCCACAGGACGAGCAGGCTCACGACATCGGTGCCGTAGGTCGTCGCACCTGCCGGCAGGTGGACCAGGGCGGCGTAGGACCCGACTGCCACGACCGACGCCAGAAACCCCGCCAGCAAGCCTGCGACACCCTCACCGATGCCGAACGGGTTGCCGATCGTTCGACCTTCTCGCCACCGGCCGGAGCTGGCGTCTCGATCGCTCACGAGCCGAGCGTCGCCGCAAGCGGAGAACGAGGTCAAGCCGGGAGCCGACCAAATACTGTGAACTTCCTGAGAAAGCAGGCATGATGACGGCCGGAAAGCCCGGCACGCCTACGATGTGGCCTGTGAGTCGCAACCCTCAGGACCTGCGTCCGTCGGGATCCGGGCGGCAGGGTCAGGGACCGGGCCCCTCGGGCCCTGAACAGCCATGGCGCTGGGCCATCGCGCTTGTCTTCGTCGTGATCCTCGTGCTGGCGCTGTCGTCCGTCTTCCACACAAGCAACGCGAAACAGCTGACGTACAGCCAGTTCATCGATCAGGCGAACAGCCACAACGTCGCGACCGCGGACGTCAACAACACGAACGGCACTATCACCGGTCGCCTCACGAACGGCCAGGACTACACGACGACCGGACCGGCCGCGCCCTCGCAGTCGCTGATCAACACCCTGCAGAAGACCGACGGGGTCTCGCTCACCTTCTCCTCTCCCTCGAACGGCCTGCTCGAGACGACGCTCATCTACATCCTGCCAGTCGTGCTGATCATCGTCTTCTTCGTGTGGCTCCAGCGCCGAGCACAGGGGCAGATGTCCGGGATCATGTCGATCGGACGTTCGCGGGCCAAGGTGTACACGACCGAGCGCCCCCGAACGACCTTCAGCGACGTCGCGGGCTACCAGGGCGTGAAACAGGAGATCAGCGAAGTAGTCGACTTCCTGAAGTCTTCCGCCCGCTTTCGCGACATCGGAGCGCGGGTGCCAAAGGGAGTGCTCCTGGTAGGCCCGCCCGGCACCGGAAAGACCCTGCTCGCCCGAGCGGTCGCCGGCGAGGCGGGAGTTCCTTTCCTCTCGGTGAGCGGCTCGGACTTCATGGAGATGTTCGTCGGCGTCGGTGCCAGCCGGGTCCGCGACCTGTTCCAGACGGCACGCAAGCAGGCGCCGGCCATCATCTTCGTCGACGAGATCGACTCCATCGGCCGAAAGCGCGGCGCCGGCCTAGGTGGGGGACACGACGAACGCGAGCAGACCCTCAACCAGATGCTGAACGAGATGGACGGCTTCGATCCGGCAGAGGGCGTCGTCATCATGGCCGCCACGAACCGGCCGGACATCCTCGACCCCGCCCTGCTGCGCCCGGGCCGTTTCGACCGCCAGATCGTCGTGCCGCTCCCTGACCTCGAGGAGCGGCTGCCGATCCTGCAGGTGCACTGCCGGGACAAGCGCATCAGCGACGACGTCGACCTGACGATCGTCGCGCGGGGAACACCGGGCATGAGTGGTGCGGAGCTCGCCAACCTCGTGAACGAGGCAGCCCTCCATGCCGTGCGTCGAGGCAGCCAGTGGATCCAGATGCGGGACTTCGATGCCGCCCGGGACAGGGTCCTCATGGGACAGCCCCGCGAGTCGATGGCACTGTCGGACGACGAGAAGGAGCGGGTCGCCTACCACGAGGGTGGCCATGCCGTGCTCGCCTACGTGCTGCCGCACGCCGATCCGCTCCTCAAGGTGAGCATCATCCCGACCGGTATGGCCCTTGGCGTCACCCAGCAGCTGCCGGCCGAGGAACGGCACATCTATCCTCGCGCCTACATCGAGGACTCGCTCGCCGTCCGCATGGGTGGTCGGGTGGCCGAGAGGATCGTCTACGACGGCCTCTCCACCGGCGCGAGCGACGACTTGCAGCGCAACACTGAGCTCGCCCGCAAGATGGTGCGCGAGTGGGGCATGTCCGAACGGATCGGACCGATGGCCTGGGGCTCGCAGGGAACGGTCTTCCTCGGCGAGGACCTCATGCACACGAGGGACTACTCCGAGGACACGAGCCGCGTCGTCGACCAGGAGATCGAGCGCATCCTTCGCGAGGCAGAGGACTACGCCGAGCAGACGCTGAGCGAGCACCGAGACGGGCTAGAGGCCGTGGCGAAGGCACTGTTGGAGCACGAGACGATCGATGGCCGGGAGATCGCCAGGCTCATCGACGCGGCCTACGGACGCCCGGTGCATGGTACTGTCGAGGAGCTCGGTGTCGGGACGGGCCGCTACGCCACCTCGCTCGCCGGCGGCAGCGGCGCCCCCTCGCAGTCACCTGCCACCGGCAGCGCTGCCTCCCCCGCCCCCGCGCTGCCCGAGTAGCCCGAGGAGGAGCGGCTCAGCCGGACGTCGGGATGCCAGCAGCGCCACTACGGCCTCCCGTCGACACGAAGACCTGCTCGGTGACGACAGGTTGCGAGGAGCTGAGCTGAAGGGCGAAGGCAGGAACGTCCACGACGTTCTTCGCGAGCAGCACCGCCAAGCACCGACCGGGGGGTACTTCGAAACCGGCGAGCGGGAGAGCTCCGGCGGCACCGCCTAGCTGCGAGAGGGTGACCCGGGCGATGCGTTGCCCCGGGTTCGCGACCTCCACCACGTCGCTTGTCGCCCTCGTCGAGACGGCGCCTGGCAAGAGCCATCCTGTCGACGCCTCGGCCGCCGCTGCAGAGAACGCAACGAGGCTCGACTCGCCCTTCACCGGGATTGTCGTCTGCGCGGAGACGACGATGCCCACCGCTCCGGTCGATCGCACGATGATCGGGCCTTCCGGCTGCTGAAGAGAAGAGACAGAACTGGAGGCGACGAGCTGGCCGCTCGCGCGTGGCCGGCCCCCTCTCTTTCTCACCGGGACCGGAACCGGAAGAGGCACGTCAGCAGCCGACCCAGCGCCCACCCGCACGCTTATCTCGGCAGTGGGCTCGCCGGGGAACGGTGAGGTGATCAAGACCGTGGTCCCCCTCGAGCCCGGGTTGAACAGTCGCAAGAGGACGCTCCTGCCCTGCCCAGTGGGACCCGGGGGCAGCACCCAGAGGTCTCGCGGCAGTCCGACCGCTGTGGCAAGGGAGTTCCCGCTCCCCGCCCGTGCTTGCGACACCTCCTCGAACGCGCCGGGCGCCACGCGGCCCGTGGTAGCCGTGACCGATGCCGCTGTGACTGCCTGCTGCACGACGAAGTGGCCGATGTCGACCACGATCGCCCCGTCCGCCGGCACGGCGAGCCCTTGAAGTGCCGGAGGTGACGCAGCACGCCCTGCCTCGAAGACACGCACGTCAACGACCGCGGGTGTGGCGGTCGGGTCGGAGATCGACAGGCGCGAGTCCGAACCGCCGGAGGTCGAGCCGGACGCGAGATAGCTCGTGACGGACATTCCGAGATCGCAGGGCGAGCTCACAGGGGTCGCCAGCCCGGATATGACCTCGGAGACAGCCACGGGCGCTCCGGACGAGACGAGCGACACGGCCGCCAGACCGGCTGCGCCCTCCGCCGGGAGATCGATCACGCGTTGGGAGCCCGCTGCGATGGTCACGTTCGACGCTGTCGGTGCCTTGGACGACGTCACGATCGGGCGGTGCGGCCCGGTGGCTGGCAGCTCGACGACACTTACCAGTGCCTCGGCAGCAGTCGGACCCGGATCGACCACGTCGATCGCCGAACGGGTCGAGCCCCGTCCGACGGGCAGAGGGCCTGGACAGCTCCAGACCTGCGACGCCCGGGACGACAGGTCGACCACCGGCAGGAGGTTATGGCCGCTCCCGAAGGCGGCGAGCCCCGCGACGTGCGAGGAGACAGCCGCGCCCGCTCCGAGAAGGGACGCGATGCCGGCGGCTCCGAGGAGGACCGAGCGCACACGTGTCGAGCTGGGCCTGGTGCTGCGGGCACCTCGCCGCACCGATCGCACGTTCGGCTCCCTGGAACGCCTGTCGCGGCTCTCGTCCTTCAGCGGATCACGGTTCCCTCCCGGCACGTCCCTCAGATCGTCGCTCCAGTCACTACCGCCTGGCACGTCCCTCATGTCGTCGCCGCCCCGGCTGCCAGGCGATGACCGGGCCGGTGGGCGCCGTGCCCTCGCCTGCGCCAGACCACCAGCTCGGCGAGGCCGAGCACCAAGGTCACCAGAGCCGCCGCAACGCCTGCTTCCCGCCAGAGCTCTCCCCCCGCAGCGCTCACGGCGGTCCGGTACCCGTTGGCGGTGCGCGGCGGCACGTTTCCAGCTCCGTTGGAGGATCGCCATGCAGTGTTCTCGAACACGAGGATCCCTGCCTCGGTGAGGCGCTGGCGAAGGTCGGTCTGCGCCTGCAGGGTACTCACGAGAGCGGCTGGCGGAGCCGCGAGCGGCGGGTACGAGCTTCCGGCGAGCACCGGGGCCTCGGCGGTCGGCACGACGATGTAGCGGATGCCTTCCCCGGCGAGGAGCGCCCCGAGCCGTGCGGTCCTGCCAGACTCGGCTCGCCGCAGCTGGTCACCGGCGCCGAGCAGGGATGGCGCCGGGCTGCCGGGGAGCAGCTGCCCGCTCGACGGCAGACCGGTCGTCGTCGCGAACACGGCGACGCCGGGCTCGATCTGCAACGAGGCACCGGGCAGGGCGGCGGGCGAGCCGACCCACAGGGTGCGCGCCCCATGGCCCGCGCCGCTCGCCGAGCCGGTCCAGGCGAGGTACTCGTCGTACCCGCTAGCCGGAAGATCAGAGCGGCCGCCCGTGACGGCGCCGAGCCCGGTGAGGACGCCGAAGCCAAGCGCCAGTGCTGCGAGCGCACCGAGCGCCTGGCGCCAGCCAAGGCCGTGGCGCTTCAGCTCAGTGTCGAACGCGGTCGCGGCAAGCCCGCCGGTTCCAGCCAGCCCTGCCGCGACGAGCGCCGAGAGGCCGACGGAGTCCCCGAAACCCTGGCCGAGCCAGCCGTGCGCGCCGGCCCAGGCGAAGGCGGCACCTCCAAGGGCAACCGCCCACCACCGCGTCGCCCATTCGAGCACCTCTCCCGATGCCACGAGCAGTGCGGCACCACCGAGCACAAGAAGCCCAAATGCCCCCCACCACCCGCCAAAGGGACCGAGGTGCCCAACGAGGAAGGCTGCGGGGCCTGCGACGCCGCTGGAGGGATGCCCACCGGTGAGCAGGCTCCAGTCGCTGCCGTGGGTCAGCCACGTGGCAGACCAGGGCAGAGTCAAGAGGATCGCTCCTGCGGCTGCACCGCCCACTACGAGACCCGAACGTGCCACGCCCGCAGCACCCGAGCGGGATGATCGGCCGGCCACGAGAATGGCGACGGCCATGCAGGCCCAGGCGACACCGAGCAAGACGAGAGCGGCCGGGGCGAAGCAGATGACCAGGGCCAGAACGAGAGCAAGACCTGTCATATCCGACACAAGGGCCCTCGGTCTCCAACCGCCAGGGCCGAAGGAGGCAAGCCCAGTGGAACGTGCGAGGTGGCCGAGCAGGAATGGCATGCCGGCGAGGGCGACGGTCGCGGCGATGTCACCGCGCGCCATCGCGTTCCACTGCAGGGGCGACGCGGCGAACACCGCGCCGGCGACGATGCGTCCCCGCGAGGTGGCGTATGGCCGGACCAATCGGCAGGCTCCGATCGACCCGGCGGTTACGCCCGATACGAGCAGCAGCTTGAGGACGAGTGCCGAGCTGTTGCCGAGCAGCAGTCCGGCGAGGCCGATCACGACGTATCCGGGAGGCGTCGCCGCCGGACGGGCTGCCCATCCGGGATCTGGGCGACCCGTGAAGTACTGGCCCAGCATGGTCGTGGCCGGAGGCAGCGGGACGAGCGAGCCAACGACCGGCAGGCGGCCGAACAGCAAACTGCGGATCCCGACGAGGATGACGAGGCCGATGAGAACCGATACGACAACAGGCGCCGCGGAGACCTCACCTGACTGAAGGCGCAGAACCCAGTCGCTCAACCTGTCGAGATCGAGGTGAACGTGAGAGCGGGCTGACGCGCCGGCACCGCCCGGGTCAGCGGTGGCCGGCCGATGCCCCCGACCGGCCGAGACTGGCCTCGACAGGCGCGCGATATGTGCCGGCCCCGTCATGTGAGCTGCCAAGGTGCTGTCAGAGACCTGACGCAGCTCGCTCAGCTGCCGTCGGGCGACGACGAGGGAGGTCCGTTCGGCAAGGTTCCATCGGCAGGCGGCGAGCAGCCCGCGTCCGGGGCGCCGGCCGGGCGCGGCGAGGTTGACGAGCGCCCGCAGCGCCGCGACCGCGAGCTCGCGGGCGACCACCGACACCCGCCGGAGCGTCCCGTAGTTCTTCAACACCGAGCGCAGCTCGTGGCGGCGGCGCAGCGCGGCGACATCGACCCGGCTGCGTTCCCCGGAGATGGTCGCCTGCCGGTGCCGCACGCTGGTGGACGGGGCAATGGCGATCCGGGCTCCTGCTACCTGTGCCCGCCAACAGAGGTCTACGTCCTCGCCGAACCCGTCGATCTGCGGGTCGAAGCCCGACAGAGCTATGAAGAGGTCCGAGCGCACGAGCATGCAGCCACCCGGCACTCCAAAGACCTCTCTAACCTCGTCGTGCTGTGCCTGGTCGAGCTCACCCTCTTCGACCCGCGACACTGCCGCCCCTCTCCGGCTCACGCCGAGCCCCACCTGGACGAGCCGGCTGGGGTCGTCCCACTCGACCACCTTCGGCCCGACGATCGCCGCGTTCGAACGGAAGCTCTCTGAGACGAGCACTCGGACGGTGTCGGGCTCGAGAACAACGTCGTCGTGACAGAAGAGGAAGAAGCTGGCGCCGTCGACCCCGTCGAGTGCCTCGTCGAAGGCGGCAGACAGCCCCGCTCGCGCCGAACGGCGTCGGACAAAGGCACCGGGCAGCACGGCGGCCACCCGCGAGGTGAGATCGGTCAAGCTCGCGTCATCGATGACCAGCACGTCGAGGCTCGGGTAGTCCTGAGCACCCAGTGACGCCAGGCACTCCTCGAACCAGCCCCCGGGATCGGCAGTCGCGACGACCGCGACGACCGGCGGTGCGAACTCCTCCGGCATCAGGAGACCGAGGCTACATCGCGGAAAGTGCTTGCTAGTGTTAGCGCGGACTGCTACAATAGCAAGCGTTGGGGAGGGTCGAAAGGCCCTCCACGGAGAGCCGGCTCATCCGGCCGACAATCAAAGATAAACACATAACGAGGAAGGACCAGTCAATATGCCCGGCATTCACCAAGATGTCAACAAGACCGCGCAGGATCTTGCGAAGGTGGCTCAGGACGCCGCCTACGTAGCCGTGGGGTTAGGCGTCCTCGGCTTTCAGAGGGCGCAGGTGCGCCGTCGGGAGATCGAGAAGCAATTCGAGAAGCAGTTCGCCGGTACGAAGGGTGGCCTCTGCGACGCCCGCAAGGAGCTGGCAAAGGTGCTGAAGCGCTTCGACCAGCAAGTCGGAGAGGTCCTCAGCCGTCTCGACGCGACTCTTGAGCCAGTCGCGCAACGGCTCCCCGCCACTGCGCAGGCTGTCGTGCACCAGGCGCGAGAGGCCCGCGACCAGCTCCGCCAATACCTGGCTTCGGCAGCGGCCTGACCAGTATCGGCCCTGGCCGACCAGGAGCGGCGCTTTGCTGTACGCCGCGAACGCTCGCCCGGGCGGTGCCCTCCCGCCCGGTCCAGCGAGGCCCCGCCTCTTCCTCCCCCCCGAGGAGGCGGGGCCTCGCCGCGTACGGGCTCCCGCCGGAATCAGCCGAGGCGCTCCCGCCAGTACCCGAGGACGTCCTGCAGGGTGTCGGCGAGCTCCACCTGCGGCATCCAGCCCGTGCGCTCCCGCAAGCGTGTCGGGTCACCGAGGAGGATCGGGACGTCCACGGCTCGTACGAGCGACGGGTCCTGCTCGAGGCGCACCGGCGAGAGAGCAAGCCCTACGAGCTGCTCGGCTATCGCCGCCACCGTGACGGCTCGCCCGCTCGCGATGTTGTAGACCTCGCCGGGCTCTCCCTGGAGGGCGAGCAGCCGGTAAGCCCGGACGACGTCGCGCACGTCGGTGAAGTCTCGTGCAGCCTCGAGATTGCCTACCGCCACGGTGCCGCCGGAACGCTCAGCTTCGACGATGCGCCGTGCCAGGGCGGAGACCACAAACGCGTCGCTCTGGCCCGGTCCCACGTGGTTGAACGGCCTGACCCGTATGGCGGGCAGCCCCTCGCCGAGGAAGGCCTGGAGGCCGAGGAACTCAGCAGCCACCTTGCTCGCCGCGTAGGGGCTCACGGGTCGAAGCTCGCTCGACTCATCGAGCGCTCGAGAGCTCGATGCCCTGCCGTAGACCTCGGCCGAGCTCACGACGATGACCCGCGGCGGCGGGTCGCAGCGCTCGGCCGCCTGCAGCACGTTCAAGGTGCCGAGCGCGTTCACGTTGAAGACGGCGGCGGGTGCCGACCAGGACTCGCCCACGTGAGCAAGACCGGCCAGGTGATAGATGACCTCCGGCGCCGCCGGCACGACGGAGGCGGCCACCGCGGCCGCATCGGTGACGTCCACCTCTACGTCACAGGACTGCACGTCATCGCCGGCGGCCCGGAGGTGCTCTACGAGCCAGCTCCCGACAAAACCAGCCCGACCGGTCACGTACGCGCGCACCGGCTCACCCTATCGACGACCCGCCTCGCGCTTTCATACCCGAACGCCTGCCGGCCCGGGACAGCGCACAGCGGTACGCGGCGACATGGACCGTCGCTGCCCGCTCCCACGTGTACTCGGCGCTCCTCTCCAAGCCAAGCTCCCGGCGCGCTGCCACCTCATCGGGCGTCGCCCGCAGCGCCCGATCGAGCGCCTCGGCGAGGGATGCGACCTCGTGCGGCACCGCCGTCCAGGCGGAGCCGCCTGCAACCTCTGACATGGCCGTCCCTGCAGTGGTCACGAGCCTCGCCCCGCAGGCGAGAGTCTCGAGCGCAGGAAGCCCGAAGCCCTCCTCGTAGGAGGGATACGCGACCACGGCAGCGTTGCGCACGAGTGCTGGGACGAGCTCGTCGGGCACCCAGCCAAGGCGGCGGATCCGCCCTCCGAGGCCGGATGCGGAGATCGCTCGCTCCACCTCGCCAGAGCCCCACCCGGGCAGCCCGGCGAGCACGAGGTCGAGGTCGCCATCGTGCCGGGCCAAGACTGCGAAGGCTTCCACTAGCTCGACGATCCCCTTTCGCGGCTCGATCGTGCCGAGGTGCAGCACATAACGCCGCGACAGGTCGAAGCCTGCAGCCGAGAGGAGCTCGGCGTCACGCCCGCCACCTCTGGGCCGGATGTCTGTGGGCCCGAACCGCCCGGTGTCCACTCCGTGGGGAGCGACGAAGACCTCCCCGCGAGGCGCTAGGAGCACCCGGAGACGCTCGGCGGTGAGCTCGCTCACACAGACGATCGCGTCGGCAACGCGCGCTGCTCGGCGAATCGCCTGGCGGAACACGGGCACCTTCGATCGCTCGTGCCACTCGGGATGATCGACGAAGGTCAGGTCGTGGATGGTGACGACAGTCGCAACAGGTCCTGTCCTGCCCGGCATCGTGTAGTGAGGTCCATGGTGCACCTCGATCGAGGGCTGGCGCAGGCGCCGGATCCATGGCCCCATGAGGGATCGCTCGTAGGCGAGGCGAGCCGGCCGCCGCGTTGGAACAGGGTCGAGCACCCTCGCCCCGGCCCCGAGGCACCGCCAGCGCGATGAGTCACCCTTCCGGGCGATCAGCGTGAGGTCGAGCTCCGGTCGCCGTCCGAGCTGGCCGGCGATCTCGAGGATGTAGCGCCCGGCTCCCGCCGGCTGCTCGGGGACGGCGCTCACATCGAGGCTCACGGCGAGTCGCCGGTTCGCTTCAGCCACGACCGGACAGCTCCTCCCACATCCTGGCGTGCGCCCCGGCCGCGACTTCCCAGCGATAGGCGGCCGATCTCTCCCGTCCCTTCGCAACCGCCTCTCGGCGGGCGTCGTCGTCGACGACGACCCGCCGGAGGGCTGCAGCGATCGACTCGGTGTTCCAGGGGTCCGCCTCGACGGCGGCGCCAGCTGCCGACGGCACTTCAGGGCCTGCAACGACGGGAACGCCGAGCGACATCGCCTCGGCGGCCGGTAGGCCGAAGCCCTCGGCGAGCGGAACGTAGGCAAGCGCGATCGCGCCGGCGTACAGGCCAGTCAGCTCGACATCGGTCACGCGCCCGGCCAACACTGCGCCCGGCGGCGGCCGGAGCCGCCGACCCCAGCCCTTCGGGCCGACCACAACCAGGGCGGGCGGGTCACGCAGCCGGGATGCCGCGAGCTCGTAAGCCTCGAGCAGACGGTGCAGGTTCTTGCGGGGCTCGAGCGTGCCGACGCACAGCAGGTAGTGCCGCGAGCCGAGCCCGAGCGCCGCGAGCACCGACGCCGCGGCCGAACGGGCGGCGTTGTCGAGCGGCGCGAGATGGTCGACCCCCTCGGGGATCACGACGATCCGATCGGGCGCGACGCCGAGCCCCGCCCCGAGGAGATCGGCTGCAGTCGCGTCGGAGGGGACCACGATGCGCTCGGCCCGTCCCGCAACGCGCCGGAGGGCAGCCTCGTGCCAGGCTCGCCCCCGTCGCGGGAAGGTCTCGGGAAACCTCCGCCAGGCGAGGTCGTGCACCGTTGCCGTGAGAGCCACCCGCTCGACTCGCACCGTGAGGCTCGACACCGAGTGCACGACCGAGATGTCGCTCTCGAGCCATCGGCCACCTGGCCGCAGGACTACGAGGCCGAGATCGGCGAGCCGGGTGAACGCCGCCGAAGGCAGACCGATCGTGCGCAGCGGGAAGCCCAGTTGGGAAAGGGGGTCCGAAGAACCGGAACTGCCAGTTGGCAGGTGCTTCACGGGGCGAACCGGAGCCCGCGTCGCCAGCAGCGAGATGCCACTCGCCCCACTCGTCCGAAGGCCTTGCAACAGGCCGCCTGCATAGGTTCCGATACCACCGGGCACCGGACGCCTCAGCTGCTCGGCGAGCACGGAGACCTTCACGCCTGTGCTCAGCCCCTCGCCTCGACGGCGTCGTTGTACAGCGCTGTCATGCCGGCCGCGGCAGCGTCCCAGCCGAAGGCGTCCGCGTGGGCGAGTCCCCGCTCGACGAGCCCGATGCGGAGACCGTCGTCCTCGACCACTCTGACGAGCGCCGCCGCGAGGGCTGCAGCGTCCCCGACCGGCACGAGGAGCGCTGCCTTCCCGAGGACCTCCGGCAGAGCTCCGCCGTCACTCGCCACAACGGGCACACCGGCCGCCATCGCCTCAAGAGGCGGTAGTCCGAAACCCTCGTAGATCGAGGGGTACACGAGCGCGATCGCGTACGCCAGCATGCGGTCCCTCTCGTCGTCGGCTATGTAGCCCCTCCGGACGATGCGCCGGCGCACCGGGCAGGACCGGAGGGCCGCCTCCAGGGCTGCGCTCCCCCAGCCATCTGAGCCTGCGATCACGAGCCGGACGTCGGGGACCTCCCTCGCAAACGAGCCGAACGCCTCTACGAGCGTCGGATAACCCTTGCGAGGCTCGACGGTGCCGAGCGCCAGCAGGTACGGCCACCTGAGCGGCGGCGATCCGAGTTGACCGAGCGATCGGCGAGGCTCGATGCCGGGCGGAACCGCCCGGACCCTGTCCGCCGGCGCGTCGAGGAGAGCAACGACCTCGGCTGCCACCCATCGCGAGTGCGTATGGACGAAGGCCCCCCGCCCAATCGCCCGGCGAACGAGCGACGGGTAGGCAAGGGATGCCGGGGCGCAGAGCTCGCGATGATGGACCGCCGTGAGATCGTGCACCGTGACGATTTCAGCGGCACGACGGCACGGCGGCACCACGAAGTTCGTCCCGTGGACTGCGTCGACGGGGGGGCCTGTCCAGCCCCTTGCCACGAGCTCTCCCGACGGCACAGCGCCGTGCTGCCAGAGGAGGTTGACGAGACGGGCGGGTAGCGGCCAGGTGTGAAGTGCCAGGTCGGCCTCGACAAGGGAACGGACGGCCCCCGAGCGCAGCGCGACGGCGTAACCGCTCACCGTGACGTCCTCCCGCCGCCTCAGAGCACCGAGGAGCCCCCGGCAGAAGGCTCCGACCCCGGTCGGGCTAGCTGCGAGCGGCCCGAGGTCGAGTGCCACGTGGCGCGGCGGACGGGTCGTAGCCGCCGGGCTGCCGGTCAACGGAACAGGTCCTCCCGGTAGGGCCGCACAACCTCGGTGCGCACGGAGCCTTCGCCGAACCAGCTCGGGTCGACGCCCCGTACGATCGCCACGGGGACGCCGGCGGCCTTTCCCATCACGAGCTCGGCGGCGGAAGCGATCTCGTCGACCACGCAGATCTCGGTCGCGACGAGCGGCCTGCCATAGGCGTCGGGCGAGCCGCGTAGGTCGATCATGGGCCTGATGCCCGCGCTGCCGAGTGCTACGTCGGTCACCCCCCTGCGCCAGGCGCGGCCGAAGGTGTCCGACACGATGACGGCGACCTCTCGTCCGGTGCGAGCGAGCAGTCCGGCCCTGATCCGTCGCGCCGACCGATCGGAGTCCTCCGGCAGGAGGGCCGCCTGGCCGGCGGCGACATTCGACAGGTCGACACCGGAGTTCGCGCAGACAAAGCCGTGGCGTGTCTCGGTGATCACGAGATCGCCACGGCGGCGCAGCACCCGCACGGCCTCGCCAAGAGCGAGCTCCTGGCGCTCGCGAGGACTGCCGGGGTCGACTGCGACAAGGCGCCCTTCTGCCTTGGAGACGATCTTCTGGGTGACGACCACGACATCGCCGTCCTCGAGGCTCGCCCGCTCCGCGATGAGACGGGCGAGGTCGTCGCCACGACCGATCTCGGGCAGCCCTCGCAGGCCGAGAAGCCTCAGCGCGGGCGATCCGTCGTGCTGGCTCATCGGCGGAGTCTCACGCACAGCTGGCCGCCGTCAGCCGGCGATCGGCACAGCGTCGAGCACGGCGCGAGCGAGCAACCTCGCCCGCTCGGGCGTCGCCATGACGGTGTCCCTCACGACACAGGAGAGACCGAGCGACTCCACCTCGCCGGCGAGGGCGGCATCGGCCGAGTCGATCACGAGCGTGCCGCACACCGGAGCGAGGCGCCGGCCCACTCCCGTCGCCGTCGGCTCCTCGCCGAGCTCGCGCATGAGACGGTCGGCCGGTCCTTTGAGGGTGCTCCCGGCCACGATCGGCGAGACGGCCACGACCCGCTCCCGGCGCTTCGAGAGGACGTCGGCCACACCAGGAACCCCGAGGATGGGACCGATCGACACGACCGGGTTGGAGGGGGCGATGACGATGGCGTCAGCCTCGACGATCGCCTCGAGCACGCCAGGTGCGGGCCGGGCCGATTCCACCCCGTCGAAGCGTACGGCCGTGACCTCGACGCTGTGACCGAGCCGCACGAAGTAGTCCTGGAAGCCGACCTCCTCGCCGCTTCGCAGCCGCAGCCGGGTGCGGACGGGCTCGTCGCTCATCGGAAGCAGCCTCATACCGACGCCCAGCGCGGCTCCGATCTCCGAGGTCACCTCCGAGAGGGTCGCTCCGTCTCTCATCCGGCCCGTCCTGAACAGGTGGGTCGCCAAGTCGACGTCACCGAGCCTGAACCACACGGGGCCTCCGATCCGCTCTAGCGCCTCCATCGCTCGGAAGCTGTCCCCCCGCACTCCCCAACCGGCCTCCTCGTTGACGAGAGAGGACAACGTGTAGGTGATCGTGTCGATGTCCGGGCTGATCGCCAGCCCGTGCAGCTCGGTGTCGTCCCCGGTGTTCACAACGGCCACGACCTTCGGTGGTGCTACGACCTGCACGAGACCGGCGAGGAAGCGCGCCGCGCCGACTCCGCCGCACAGGACGCAGATCACCTCGGGCTCGTGACGTGCGACGCGAGAACGCTCGCGACGCCGTCGTGAAGCGGTGTCCAGGGCTTCCAGCCGAGGTGGATCGAGGCGCGATCGGGGTCGAGCGCACTGCGCCGCACGTCGCCGGGCCGGGCGGGGCCGTGGCGGGGCGCGGCGCTCGAACCGGCCGCTCTCGCCATCTCGGCGTAGAGATCGACGACCGAGGTCTCCCGCCCGGTCCCGATGTTGAGAACCAGCCCTCCCCCGCGCCGGGCAGCCCGGGCGAACGCGTCGACCACGTCGTCGACGTAGACGTAGTCCCTCGTGCACAAGCCGTCTCCGTTGATCGTGCAGACCTCTCCGTTCACGAGCTGGGATGCGAAGATCGCCACCACTCCCGCCTCACCGTGGGGGTCCTGGCGGGGCCCATAGACGTTGGCGAGCGCCAGAGCCGTGAACTCGAGGCCGTGAAGCTCCCGGTAGGCGACCATGTAGTCGATGGCGGCCTTCTTGGAGACACCGTACGGCGACAGGGGACCGTGCGGCGCGTGCTCGGGCAGGGGCAGGTCCTCAGGGTCGGGGTCGCCGTACAGCGTCCCTCCGCTCGCCGCGTAGATCACCTTGCGGACGGAGGCGGTCCGGGCAGCCTCGAGCACCCGGAGCGAGCCGAGGACGTTGACCTCTGCGTCGAGCAGTGGCTGCTCGACAGAGACCCTGACCGATGCCTGGGCGGCCAGGTGGAAGACGACCTCGGGCTGCCGCCGCACGAAGAGGTCGACGAGCCCGTCGCTTCGCACGTCGAGATGGTGGAAGCGAAACCCGCCGCCCGCCAGCGCGCCCGCCGCCCTCGCCTCGGAGAGATTCGCGAGCGAGCCGGTCGAGAGATCGTCGACGACATCGACGTCGTGGCCCTCTGCCATGAGCCGGTCGACCAACGTGGAGCCGATGAACCCGGCTCCCCCGGTGACGAGCGCCCTCACGGTGAGGGATAGCGGGCTCCGGCGAGCACCGCTCCCGGCTCGATCTTCGATGACCCTCTGAGCACGCTGAGATCGCTGACCTGGGCACCTTTCCCGACGAGGGCGGCCGGACCTACGATCGAGCTCTCGATGACAGCGCCCTTTCCGACGACCGCGCCGGCCATCACAACGCTCTTGTGCACGACGGCGTCCGGACCCACGTCAACATTCTCTCCAAGGACGGAGTCGGTTACCTGCGCACCTGGCTGCACTCGCGCGCCTGGGCCCACGTAGCAGCCTGCGGTGATCACGCCGGCGACACTGCAGGAGGGGGCGAGGAACACTCCGGGTGCCTCCTCGGGGACGCGCGGCAGCGCGACGGCGCCGCGGCGGTGATGCAGTACGTCGAGCTGCGCCTCGATGTACTTGGCCGGTGTCCCGGTGTCGAGCCAGTAGGCCTCAGAGGCGAGGGCGAAGAGGGCACCCTCTTCGACGAGTCTCGGGAAGGTCTCCCGCTCGATCGAGGCACGCCGTCCGCTCGGTATCCGCTCCAGCACCGATGGTTCGAGCACATAGGTGCCCGCGTTGACGAGATTGGTGGGCGCCGAACCGGCAGCCGGCTTCTCGATGAAGGCGACGACGCGCCCCTCGGCGTCCGTCGGCACCACGCCGAAGGCCGACGGATCGGGAACAGGCGTCAGGTAGATCGACGCCTCGGCCTTCCGGGCCAGGTGGAAGTCGACGAGGGCAGAGAGATCGAAGTCGGTGAGCACGTCGCCGTTCAGCACCAGGAACCTTCCCGCCGTGGCGGCAGCCGTCGCCGCGAAGCGCAGAGCACCCGCAGTGTCGAGGGGCTCCGGCTCGGTCGCGCAGACCAGCTCCACCCCGAGGAGCTCGCCGTCAGGATACGCCTCGACGAAGGCGTCGGAGCGATAGCCGAGAGACAGCACGAGGCGCCTCACGCCGTAGCCGGCGAGCCAGCCGGCCACATGCTCGATGAGGGGCCGATCGACGACCGGCAGCATCTGCTTCGGCGTGTCATAGGTGAGGGGTCGCATGCGGGTCCCCTCGCCGCCGACGAGGACGATCGCGTCCATCAGCGCTGAGAGCTGACCCTCGGGCGCCCGATCACTGAACAAGGGGCACTGCGACCGTTCGGTCGCCCGCGGTTCAAGGCTTGCTGGACTTCTTCGGAGCCGTCGCGCCCGTTCCGGCTGCTGTCGTCGGAGGGGAGCCGGACGAGCTCGTGGGGCTGCTCGAGCGAGTCGTGGTCGAGGTGCTGCTCGGCGCGGAGACGGGCGGCGGTGGCGTCGGCGACGTCGGCACCGTCGGCGTCGGCGACGTCGGCACCGTCGGCGTCGGTGCCTGCCCGAGCGGGTTCGAGACGAGGAACTGCTCGACGGCATGTGCCCCTGGTGGTTTGGCCAGCGTGGTTCCCTTGGCCACGAAACCCAACGTGATCAGCTGGCCGTTGCGGAACCGGATGGCACCGGCCTTACCCGGCGCCACGAGGACGCCTTTGCTGGCGCTCGGTGACGACCAGACCTCGACCTGCACCTCGCCAGGCTGGCCGGCGCAGCGGTACGTGCCGGCGACATAGGCACGGTTCGGTCCGAGCTTCGGGACTGTCGTCGTGGTCGTCGAGCTCGGGGAAGGGGTCGTCGTGGTCGTCGAGCCCGTGGAGGAGGAGCTGGTCGAGCCCGCCAGTGTGGTCGAGGTCGTCGAGGTGCTCGTCGTCGTCGAGGTGCTCGTCATCGTCGAGGTGCTCGTCGTCGTCGAGGTGCTCGTCGTCGTCGAGGTGCTCGTGGTGGTCGGCGAGGTGACCGGCTTGCCGGGGATGGTGAGCGACTTCGAGCCGAGCGTGATCCCCTCGGCCGCGAGGTAGGTGGCGAGGGTGGCGTTCTTGCCTTCGTACTGGGTTGGCTTCACTGCCCGTTGTGGCTCGAGGTTGACGACGCCGTTCGGCAGCGTGAGGTAGGCGGACACGCTGGCGGGCGACGTCGGCAGGGCGTTCGCCACCACCTTGCCGCAGATGTCGACGGCGAGTGCCACCTCCCACTGCGAGCTCAAGGTGGGGGGAACCTGCGGCTTCTTGACCGCTGCTGGCGGCGGCACCGTGCGCTGGTAGCTGCTGTAGGCGACGAGGGCTACCCCACCGAGGCAGATCGCCAGCAGCAGCGCGAACCAGCCCCGGGGGGCCTGGGAGCGGTACGTACGTCCCCCGCCGACGGCAGCGGCGCGCGCCACCCTTCGGCTGAAATTGTCCCCAGGCACGGCTTGTCACTGTAGTCGGGGACTGGCCCCGTCCCGGACCGGCCCGCGGGCGGAGCCGTGTCCCAGCCGCTCGCGCGGTTGCAGCAGGTGCTCCCCGCAGGCGAGGATCAGACGAAGCGCCAGGCCCGCCGCGATGAAGGGGAGGGCTAGACGCCCCCGGGCGCTCGCGCTGCGGCACGCGAACCGCCACATCGAGCGGTGGTGGGCGAGCAGCATCCGGTAGGGATGGCGCGACGCCGACCTGCCCTGCTCGTGGACGACTGCACCAGCGGGCTCGTAGCGGATCTCCCATCCCGCCCGGCGGAGCCTCCAGCAGAGGTCCACGTCCTCGACATACATGAAGTACCTCTCGTCGAAGCCCCCCACGCTCTCGAAGGCCGAGCGCCGGGCGAGGAAGACTGCACCGGATACCCAGTCGGCAGGACGCGCCAGGTGCTGGTCGTGTCCTATGTGGCGATATCGCCTCGTCCAAGGATTGCCGCCCCAGACAAGTCCGAGAAAGGCGTGCCCCACCGCCTCAGCGATGCTCGGGAAGTCCCGGCCCGAGGGGTACACCTCACCGGACTCCTCGAGCAGCATCGGCCCCACGATCGCGACCGACGGATCCTCGTCGAGGACTGCTGCAAGCGCGTCGACTGCCCCGCTGCGAAGCACGAGGTCTGGGTTGGCGACGAGCAAGTACGCACCTGAGGTCGCTCGCACCCCTAGGTTCGCCCCGGTTCCGTAGCCGAGGTTCACCTTGCTCCGCAGTACGCTGAGGTGGGGCGCGAACGCGCCGAGGCTGTCGGCCGAGGCGTCGATCGAGGCGTTGTCCACCACGACTACGTCGTCCACCCCGTTCTCGAAGAGGCTTTCGACGCAGCGGCCGAGCGACTTCCCGCCGTTGTAATTGACGACTACCGCGCTCACGTGCTCAGGCACGGAGGTCGGCGACAAGCCGCCCAAGGGAATCCCTCCAGTCGGGGAGCAATGGATCACCGGCGAGGGCGAGCGCCGTGTTGTCGAGCACCGAGTTCGCCGGGCGCGGGGCAGCGCGGGGCGGGTCGAGCTCGCTCGTCATGATCGGCTCCACCCTGCCTGGGTCCTCTCCGGCGAGCTCGAGCACGGCTCTGGCGAACCCGAACCAGCTCGTCGAGCCTTGGTTCGTCACGTGGAAGATGCCGCGCCGCCGCTCCAGCGCGAGCCGGACCACGACCCCTGCGAGATCGTCAGCCATGGTGGGCGAACCCTCCTGGTCCGCGACGAAACGCAGCACTCCCCCGTCTCCTGCCAGCTGCAGCACCGTCTTTGCCATGTTCGTGCCGTACCGGCCACATACCCAGGCCGTCCGCACGATCGTCGCCTCCGGGGCGAGCTCGCGCTCGCCTCCGAGCTTGGAGCGCCCGTACACCGACTGCGGGTTGGGGCGGTCCCACTCCGTGTAAGGGCGTTCGAGCGTCCCGTCGAAGACGTAGTCGGTCGAGAGGTAGCAGACATGGGCGCCGACGAGCGAGGCAGCCTCGGCCACGTGCCGCGTGCCGAGCGAGTTCACTGCGTACGCCTTGGCGGGATCCTCCTCGCACGCGTCCACGGCCGTCCAGGCCGCCGGATGGATGACGACGTCGGGCTCGAGCTGCACGATCGCCGCCATGACCTGGTCACGGGAGATGACGTCGAGGTGCGCGTGGTCGGTGGCCACCACCTCGAGGCGACTGCCGTGGGCCACTTGGTCCTGGCGGCGCGACAGCTCGGCCAGGATCTCCCGCCCGACCTGGCCGCCGGCACCCGTCACGAGGATGCGCACCGGGACCTCACGTGGCTTCGGTCGCCCCCGGGCCAGCAGGCGACCAGCCTTCCTCCACGACCGGCGAACGGCCGATGAGCGGCTCCCACCACGACCGGTTCTCGTCGTACCAGGCGATCGTCGCCGCGACCCCGTCCTCGAAGGGAACCTTCGGCTCCCAGCCGAGCTCGGAACGTATCTTGCTCGAATCGAGCAGGTAGCGGCGGTCATGACCCGGCCTGTCCGGCACGATCGTCTTCAGCGAGGCGGGCTGTCCCGTCGCGGCGAGAACGAGGTCGGCGATCTCCTCGATGCTCGCCTCACGCCCCGAGCCGACGTGGTACGTCTCACCGATCCGGCCCCGCTCGAGAACCGCCTCGATCGCCGCGCAGTGGTCCTCGACGTGCAGCCATTCCCGCCGGTTCCTGGTGGACGCGTAAAGCGGCAGCGGCCTACCGGTGAGCGCCCGGGTGGCGAAGAGCGGCACGAGCTTCTCGGGAAACTGGTAGGGGCCGTAGTTGTTGCTGCAGTTCGTGATGGTGGCCGGCAGGCCGAAGGTCTCGATGTAGGAGCGTACGACATGGTCGGCGCCCGCCTTGGACGCGTTGTAGGGCGTACGCGGCCTGTAGGGGGAGTCCTCGCGGAACGACTCCGGGCTGTCGAGCGGCAGGTCGCCGTATACCTCGCACGTCGAGATGTGGTGAAAGCGCCCGACCTCGAGGCGGTGCACCGCCTCGCAGAGGGACTGCGTCCCAAGCACGTTGGTGGTGAAGAACCGCCTGGGGTCGAGAACAGCGAGGCTGTTGTGGCTCTCGGCCGCGAAGTGGACGACGGTGTCGATCCCCTCGGCAGCGATCGTGGACTCGACGAGCGACTGGTCGCAGATGTCCGCCTGGACGAAACCCACCCGGCCGCCAGCCTCCAGGTCCCGCAAGCTCTCACGGTTGCCTGCGTACGTGAGGACGTCGAACACGACGATGTGGTCGTTCGGGTGCGCACGCGCCCAGTAACGAGCAAAGTTCGACCCGATGAAGCCGGCGCCTCCCGTGATGAGAACTCGCATGGTGCGGAAGGCTAACCCTGTCGGCCGAGGCCATCCGCCGCACGCAGGTGGACCACGTCGCCTGCCTCGACCGTCCTCGTGCACATCCCGACGTCGACCAGAAGCCTGCCGGCATCGTCGAGATCGAGCGCCTGACCGACGAACGTCTCCGTAGGGAGCTCGACGCTGACGAGCCGACCGATCGTCGAGAGCCGGCGGCGATAGGCGGACGCGACGGCCGCATCGCCACCTGAGAGGAGGGCCAGGTACTGCTTCGAGACCCCCGCGAGCAACCGGCGTGCCAGCTCGCCGGCTTGGACCGGCTGGCCGGCCTCCTGCTCGAGCGATGTGGCAAGGGAGGCGATCTCCTCGGGAGGAGAGCCAGCTGGCCAGTTGCAATTGACACCGATCCCGACTACGAGTCCGGACGGCGGCACCATCTCCCCGAGCACGCCCGCCACCTTGCGGTCGGCGACGACGAGATCGTTCGGCCACTTGAACTCGGCGTCCACCCCGGTCGCCTCGAATATGGCCTGCCGGGCTGCCACCGCCACGGCCCAGCCGACGAGATGCCACCTCTCGCGTTCGAAGGGCGGGCGAAACAGCATCGAGCACAGGACCGAACCTCCCGGCGCGTCGAGCCAGCGTCGCCCGAGGCGTCCCCTTCCGGCGCTCTGGCGATCTGCTAGCACCGCTGCACCCTCTGGCGCCCCGGCGCGGGCGGCATCGGCGAGGTAACGGTTGGTCGAGTCGATCTCCACGAGGCGCTCGGGCACCTCGAACAGAGGACCCGCGCGCATGCGGCGGATAGCCTGCTCGGCGGCGGCGTTCGGGTCGAGCGTCATCGCCGGCGACCATACGCCGAGGAAGGGGAGCCGTGTTCGAGAAGGTGCTGATCGCCAATCGGGGTGAGATCGCCGTCCGGGTGATCCGCTCGTGCAGGGAGCTCGGGATCCGGAGCATCGCGGTCTACTCCGATCTCGACCGCGACGCCCTCCACGTGCGGCTGGCCGACGAGGCTTACGCCCTCGGCGGGCAGAGCGCCGCGGAGAGCTACCTGAGGACTGAGGCCATCCTTCACGCGATCGAGCGCAGCGGCGCCGAGGCCGTGCACCCGGGCTACGGCTTCTTCTCCGAGAACGCCGCCTTCGCACGCGCCATCGCGAACGCAGGTGCCATCTTCATCGGCCCCCCACCCGAGGCGATCGAGATCATGGGCGACAAGATCAGCTCCCGGCTCGCGGCCGAGAGGGCCGGAGTTGCCGGAGTGCCCGGCCGGAGCGAGCCGCTGAAGGACCCCTCCCAGGTCGTCGCCTTCGGCGAGCAGCACGGGTGGCCCGTCGCCATCAAGGCGGCCTTCGGAGGCGGTGGCCGGGGCATGAAGGTGGTCGCCTCGGCTGCCGACGCCGCCGAGGCAATGGACTCGGCGAGCCGCGAAGCCAGGGCATACTTCGGCCGCCCCGAGATCTACCTCGAGCGGTACATGAGCTGGCCGCGCCACATCGAGATGCAGGTGTTCGCAGACCGCCACGGTCACGCCGTGTGGCTCGGCGAACGGGACTGCTCCTACCAGCGCCGGCACCAAAAGCTGGTCGAGGAGTCCCCGGCAGCGGACTTCCCCGAGGACGTCCGCCGGCAGATGGGGGACGCTTCCGTCCGGATCTGCCGCGCCTGCGGCTATGAGGGTGCCGGGACGGTGGAGTTCCTCTACGAGGAGGGCAACTTTTTCTTCCTCGAGATGAACACCCGGCTGCAGGTCGAGCACCCCGTGACCGAGCTCGTGACCTCCCTCGACCTCGTCGCCCTCCAGTTGCGGATCGCCGCAGGAGAGCCGCTCGGCTGGACTCAGGAGGAGCTGCTCGAGAGGCGCCGCGGTCATGCCATCGAATGCCGCATCAACGCCGAGGATCCCGCCGGAGGCGCGTTCCTGCCGTCCCCCGGCCGCATCTCCCGATTCCGCCCGGCCGGCGGCTTCGGCGTGAGGACGGACACGGGCTACGAGAGCGGGGACACGGTCAGCCAGTTCTACGACAACCTCGTCGCCAAGCTGGTCGTCTGGGGAGAGGATCGCGAGACAGCCCGGCGGCGCATGCTTCGAGCGCTCGGTGAGACCGAGGTGGACGGCATCGCCACGACCATCCCGGCACACCTCGAGATCCTGGCCCACCACGACTTCGTCACCGCCGCCCACTCGACAAGATGGGTCGAGGACTGCCTCGATCTCTCCGCCGTGCCAGCCTACGGCTCGGACGCTGCGCCAGTTGCGCCGGCTCTGGCGGGGAGCGCTGAAGCCAGCCGCGTGCTGAGAGAGGTTGACGCCGAGGTCGACGGCCGCCGCTACCGAGTAAGACTGTGGGTGCCGGCGGAGGCAGCCGGGCCCGCAGCCTTGGCACCGGGTGGAGGTAGTTCCGGCGGGAGCGGCGAGCCGGGGCGGCCTTCGCGCCCGCGGGCGTCCTCCGCGCCGGTCACGGCGAGTGACGGCCAGCTCACCGTCCCGATGCAGGGCACGATCGTGAAGGTCCTGGTCGCTGAGGGTGACACGGTCGAGGCCGGCCAGACGATCTGCGTGCTCGAAGCGATGAAGATGGAGAACCCCATCAACTCCGACCGGGCAGGTGTCGTGCGAGAGCTCCGGGTAAGTCCGGGCGACGCGCTTGGCGCCGGCGACGTCGTGGCGGTGCTCGAGTGACCGCCGGCACGAAGACAAGCGAGGCGAAAGCTGCCGCCGCCTCGACGGTCGCCGCCGATGCCGACCGCCTCGTCGACCTGTCGCACCGGATCCACGCCAAGCCGGAGCTCGGCTTCGAAGAGGTGTCAGCGTCGGCCTGGTGTGCCGAGGAGCTCGCGCAGGCCGGCCTCAGCGTCGAAGCCGGGGTCGGTGGCCTGCCGAGCGCATTCGTCGCCACGGCCGGATCGGGCCAGCTGGTGATAGGTATCTGTGCCGAGTACGACGCGCTCCCGGGGATCGGCCACGCCTGCGGGCACAACGTTATCGCCTCGGCCGCCGTCGGAGCCGGCCGAGCGCTCGCTCGCCTGGCTGACGATCTCGACGTCACAGTGAAGATCTTCGGGACGCCCGCCGAGGAGGGAGGCGGTGGCAAGATCCTCATGCTGGAGCGAGGGGTCTTTGACGGGGTGCACGGGGCGATGATGGTGCACCCTGCACCAAACGAGCTCGACCGCATGCCCTGCCTCGCGGTCGAGCACTACGACGTCGTCTACCTGGGCAAGGAGGCCCACGCCTCGGCCTTCCCCGAGCGGGGCGTCAACGCGGCGGACGCCATCACCGTCGCCCAGGTCGCCATCGGCCTGCTTCGCCAGCACGCCGACGACCGGGACCAGGTCCACGGCATCGTGACGCTCGGCGGGGCCGCACCGAACATCGTCCCGGCGCACACCGAAGCCAAGTACTACGTGCGTGCCGCGTCGATGAGGGCACTCGAGCGGTGGTCGCCGAGGGTGAAGCGCTGTTTCGAGGCGGGAGCCGTAGCCACCGGCGCCTCGCTCGAGTACCGCCCGCAGGGACCGACCTACTCGGAGTTCGTCACCGACGAACCCATGGCTGCTCTCTACCGGGCAAACGCAGAGGCAGTCGGTCGCACGTTCCCCACGATCGAAGGCCGCCCGATGAGCGGCTCGACCGACATGGCGAACGTCTCGCTCGTCATCCCGTCGATCCACCCGATGCTCGGGATCGACTCGTTGCCGGCCGTCAACCACCAGCCGGAGTTCACGGCGGCGGCTGCCGCCCGCCCAGCGGACCGCGCTCTGTTGGACGGGGCGACAGCTATGGCCTGGACGGTGATCGACCTCGCTACGAACGATGGCGAGCGCTCCCGCCTCGGCGGGCGGGCATTTGCGGCGGGTGCCTCGGCTTGAGAGGGCAAGGGACGTTCGGGCACAAAGGCGCGGGTCTCGTGGGAGGGGCGGGTCAGCGACCTGGCTCGTAGACGCCAAAGGCCTCTCTCAGGACGTCGGATACCTCGCCAAGCGTCGCCCGGGCCTTGAGCGAGGCCCGCATCGGCACGAGGAGGTTCTGGGACCCACGAGCTGCCGCTGCGACGTCGCCGAGCGCCGCGGCGACCGCGGCCTGGTCCCGAGCCGCCCGCACCGCCCGGGTGCGCTCGATCTGGGACTGCTGCAGGCGCGGGTCGATCGGGAACACCTCCGGCTCCGCAGGTGACGCCTCCGCGAAACGGTTCACCCCGACGACGATCCTCTCTTTCGAGTCCACGGTCTTCGCATACTCGTAGGCGGCCTGCTCGATCTCGTCCTGCATGTAGCCGGCCTCGATCGCACTGACGGCTCCGCCCAGCTCCTCGATACGGGCCAGGTACGCCGTAGCAAGCCGCTCCACTTCGTCGGTGAGCCACTCGACGTAGTAAGCACCGGCGAGGGGGTCGACCGTGTCGGTGACCCCGGACTCGTAGCCGATGATCTGCTGGCTGCGCAGCGCCAGCTTCGCGGCATGCTCGGTCGGCAGCCCGAGCGCCTCGTCGAAGCCGTTGGTGTGCAGGCTCTGGGTGCCGCCGAGCACGGCCGCGAGCGCTTGGAGCGCCACCCGCACCGTGTTGTTCTCTGGCTGCTGGGCCGTTAGGGTCGATCCGCCGGTCTGGGTGTGAAAACGCAGCCGCATCGAGCGCTCCTGACTGGCATGGAACCGCTCTCGCATGATCCGGGCCCACATCCGCCTCGCCGCCCGGAACTTGGCAACCTCCTCGAAGAGGTTGTTGTGGGCGTTGAAGAAGAAACTCAACCTGCCCGCGAACTCGTCCACCTCGAGGCCAGCCTCGATCGCCGCGTCCACGTATGCGATCCCGTCGGCGAGCGTGAAGGCGAGCTCCTGCACGGCCGTCGAGCCCGCTTCGCGGATGTGGTAGCCGGAGATCGAGATCGTGTTCCAGTTGGGGACGTACTGGGCGCAGTAGGCGAAGGTGTCGGTGACGAGTCGCATGGACGGCCTCGGCGGGTAGATGTAGGTGCCGCGTGCGACGTACTCCTTCAAGATGTCGTTCTGGATGGTGCCACGAAGTTGGGTGCCACCAACGCCTTGTTCCTCGGCGACGAGCTCGTAGAGGAGCAACAGGATCGCCGCGGTCGCGTTGATCGTCATGGACGTCGTGACCCTGTCCAACGGGATGCCGCAGAGGAGGATGCGCATGTCCTCCATCGAGTCGATGGCGACGCCGACCTTGCCGACCTCGCCCTCGGAGCGGGGATGGTCAGAGTCGTAGCCCATCTGGGTCGGCAGGTCGAAGGCGCACGACAGTCCTGTCTGGCCGGCGCCGAGCAGGAACTTGAAGCGCTCGTTCGTGCTCTCGGCCGTCCCGAAGCCTGCGTACTGCCGCATCGTCCAGAGCCGACCCCTGTACATGTCCCTCTGGACCCCCCGGGTGTAGGGATACGTCCCCGGCTCACCCAGCTGTTCGTCCGCATCCCACCCAGCGAGGTCGCCGGCGTCATAACACCGCCGCACCTCGATACCGGAGTCGGTGCGGCGCCGTGCTCCTTCGTCGGCGCTCGCGCCTGTGACGGAGGACATTGCCCAAGCGTAAGTTTGGGGGTGCCGTGCTGTCACCCCGGGGCGGGAGTCCCCTCTCCATCTGAGCTCGCCCGACACCAGCGGGCCTCTCGGTGTCGTACAGGCAAGGGGCGAGACCTCAGAGGCGGCCTGCCGCGAGGCGGCCTGCCGCGAGGCGGCCTGCCGGTACCAGCTTCTCGAGGCGCAAGGCCGTGTGCCGACCCTCGCCGAGCCCGGTGCGCTCGCGTTCGCGTTCATGGCGCTGGACGGCACGGGCGGACGCATTCTTGCCGCTCGCGGGACTTCACTGGGAGGATCAGACCGCCATCTGGAGGAGAACCGGCTGGCTGACCCTCAGCAGCGCAGAACGAGAGTTTCTCGGGCTGCTCGCCGGGCGGACCCCGCCACTTGCTTGCTGGCCACTGCTGACCCCGGCGGTCGTGCTCGTGCGGTCGGCCGCGCTCATCGCCGTCTCGAGTGCCGCCCGCATCTCGGCGACGAGCCCGTCGGGGTCGCCTGCGATTCGCTGGGCAGTTACCTGGTAGACCCGCCACCCTGCGAGCTCCATCGCGTTGCGTCGGGTGCGGTCCCGCTCGAAGGCTTCGGGCGTCGTGTGATGGAGATAGCCGTCGGCCTCGAGGATCACCCTGTGCTTCTCCCAGGCGAGGTCCGCACGGCCGAGGAGACGTCCTCGGTGGCGTATCTCGAGCTGGGTCGCCGGTGCGGGCAGGCCCGCCTCGGTCAGGAGGCGGACCAGGCGAGCCTCGAGAATGCTGTCGAAACGACCACCTCCGAGACGGGCCACCACACGCCGCAGCCTGGGTGCTCCTGGGCTGTGACCCGGCTGCTTCGCCGCGAACTCCTCGATCCTCCCCGGTCGCGTGTAGCGGTGCGAGACAAGGTGGCCGAGGAAGTCCGACAACGTGTGGTCGGGAAGCGGCTCGGTGGCAAGATCCAGCGCCGTTCGACATGGCGTGGTCAGCCGTATCCCTTCCTTGGAGAAG
>JAKATT010000161.1 GCA_021818615.1 Actinomycetes bacterium
GGTGCTGCTCGCCGGGCCCCGTCGCTACCAGGGCATCGTCTTCCCCGACGCCGGCGCCTACGTGCTGTGGCTGAAAGCCGTCGTCTGGCCGATCGGGGGCTCGCCCCCGACGGTGTGGTCTGCCTATATCGGGATACCTCTCCTCGTTCTCGTCGTGGTGGGCGGCTTGTGGCTCGTGCGCCGGGGGACAGCGCACGGCCGGGCCGGGCGCGCTGGCGGGGCGGGGCGCGCTGGCGGGGCGGGGCGGGTCGGCGAGGTCGGCGAGGTCGGCGGCCCGCCCGCCTACCCGACTGCGCCGGATCCCGTCGCCTCGGCCGTGTCGGCCCGGCAGCCGGCTGCGCTCCGCTTCGCGCTCGTCATGGCGCTCGTCTCGATGGCCTTCGCGATGGGGCCACGGATGTACGTCACTCCGAACCTCGGGACCGTCATCCCTCTCCCCGACAGGATCCTCTCGAAGCTGCCCCTCCTTCAGAACATGCTGCCGGACCGCTACTCGGCCATGATGGACCTCTTTGTCGCGATGGCGCTCGCCATCACCCTCGACCGCATGCGGGAACGCTGGGCGTTCGGTCGCCCGGCTCACGATGCGCCAAGCGCCGTCCATCGCTGGCGGGCACCGCTCGGCGGGCTCGCCACGGTCCTCGTCGCCTGTGCCACCCTCGTCTCGCCGTTCCTCGGTTCCACGTGGCCCTACGCCGCCCGGCAGGTGAGCGTCCCGGCCGTCTATCGCAGTCCAACGCTCACCTCGGACCTCTCGGCTGGCACGATCCTCGTCGGCCTGCCCGTGCCGAACGGCTTCGCGGCGGACCCGCTCATCTGGCAAGCGGCCGAGTCCATGGCTTACGACTCGGTCGCCGGCTACGGGTTCATCCCCGGCCCGAACGGCCGTGCCATCGGCAGCCTGGCTAACAACCCGGTGAGCTTCGCGTTCGGCGAGGCGGAGCTCGGTCTCCTGCCTCCCGAGCCGTCACCCTCGCAGGTGACCGCGGTGCGCCGGCAGCTGCGGCGATGGGGGGTCACGACCATCGTCGTGCTGCACGTCGCGAGAGCGCCGGGTCGTCTCACGCGACTGCTCGAGGCCGCCACGAGCCGGTCACCCGAACGTATCGACGGCGCGCAGGTCTGGACCCGCCTTCACTGGGGCTGAAGCGCCGTTGGCGCCTCGGCGCCGGCGCGTGCCGCTGCCGCCACGAGGTCGGGCTCACCGCTCAGGACCATCCACTCCTCGTTGCGCAGCCGTCCGACGGTGCCGACCTTTGCTCCGCTCGGATCGTGGATGCCGATCTGTGCCCCCACATAGCGCTTCGAATCGAAACGCAGCACCTGGACCGACCCCCGCTGCGCGCACATCGCGATGAGCTCGTCGAGGCCGACCCAGGACTCGTCGTTGTAGGAGAGCACGACGAGCCGCGCCTTCAGCGACTCCACCACGGCCTTCAACGCCGAGGGCATCGTCTTGCGGCGGTTGAAGGCACTCGCCGTCGCGCCGTCGCGGGCGTCGACCCGCTTGCAGGCGATGCCGTAGTGCTCGGGCGCGTCCCATCGCACGAGCGTCTCCCACACGTGATAGTTCGTGAAGTAGCGGTGCTGGTTGTACGGCGGGTCGAGGTAGGCGAAGTCAACCGGAGGCAGCCGCGGAGCAAGAGCCACGGCGTCTCCGAGAACCGCTCTCCCGAGCCCTGGCAGCAGTGCCGGAAGCCGGAGCGACAGCGGACGGGTCGCCCGGGGCGCCCACTGCTTGAGGAACGCCATCTGGAGCCCGGTCGTCGAGTCCACGCGGTCTGCCGCCTCGAGGAGGCTCGTCAGCAGGATCGCCCGGACTGGATCGGCGACCGGGGCGGGCGGCGACGGGGCGGGCGGCGACGGCGGGGCGACCGCTGCGGCCCGGGCGCCGGACTGGATCGGAGCCGGGTGCGACTGCTCGATCGCTTCTCTGATCGCGTCGATCCGACGGCCGTTGTCGGGGTGGAAGTAGCGCGCCTGCCGGCAGAAGACTTGGGCGACGTAGCCGTCATGGCCCTCGAGCGCGTTCAGCTGGTCGATCTCGTGCTGGACTGCGCCGAGGTCGACGCGACGCGAGTCGGTCGCGATATAAGCCTCGGCGAGAACCTCGGAGTAGGACGCCGAGTCGGCGGCGATGACCGAGAGACCGGCCTCCTTCAGGCCTCGTGCGACCCGAGTCGTGCCGGTGAAGAGATCGACCGCCGTTCTCGCACTGGCGGCACGCGCCATCGCGCTGATCGTCGGGACGAGCCGGCGCTTGGACCCGAGGTACTTGATCACCAGGCTGCTGCCACGAGCGCCCGAACCTTCTCCGCGAGCGGGCCGAGCGGCTCGATCACCATCTCGATCGGTTGATGGGGTGGAGAGAGGAAGACGAGGACGGCTCGTTCGACCGGCCGTCCGGTGGCATCGGCGAGCGCCAGCGCGTAGGCGGCTGCCTGGAGCTCGTAGCGCGCCAGCTTCGCCTGCACCTCGCCGACGTCTCTGACGGCGTCCGTCTTGTAGTCGACCACCACGAGCCCGCCGGAAGCGGTGACATAGCAGAGGTCCACGAAGCCGTCGAGCACCGTACCGTCCACCGAGGTCGACACGTAGATCTCCCGGCGAGCCGTCCCGCTCGCGAACGCATCTACAACCGTTGGGCTCGACAGCGCCGCCGCCGAGAGCCGCTCGACCTTGCTCGACCGGTCGCCGATCTGCTCGGCCCGCGCCTGCGCGGTGCAGATGCGCCGCAACGCCGCCAGGGCGCTATCCCTCCTCGAGGCGACCTCGTCGCCAGCCCGCCCTCCAGGCGCGTCGGCACTGCCGATGAGCCTGGCGTCTGCCTGGCTGAGTGACTGCAGGCTGGCGTGGACGGCGCGACCGACCCGGGTCCCGGCACGACCGAGGCGGCCGAGGCGGCGGTGAGGAGCTGGAGGGCGATCACCATCGCTGCCAGCTCGTACTGCCGGAGCTCCGGACGAGGCAGCTCGGTCATCGCCGTCTCCGCGGTCTGCGCCGTCGGGGTCGGCCGTCTCCCATGGCTCGAGCACGAGGCCGGCGAGGAGCGGCACCTCGGTCGCCCGGATGCTCGCACGCCGGGCGGCGCGCTTCACCAGTTCGGCGCGCCGGAGCTGGAACTGTCGGTAGCGCTCGAGCTCGGCGGAGGGTTCGGCCAGCTGGCCGAGCTCCGTCTCCGCCGCCGCGCCTCCGCCCTTGGCCGCTGCCGCAGAGTCGAACCCGACCCGCTCGAACAGCTCGGCGCCCTCCTCGGCAAGGTCGGTCGCGACCTTGAACAGTCGCTGGGCGATCGTCGGGCTCGGCTTTTCGGCATGGTGGGCGCAGACGACGAGGTGATCGCGCGCTCGCGTGGCGGCCACGTACAACAGGCGCAGCTCCTCCTCCTCTTCGAGCTGGCGGTCCCTCTCGTACAAGCGAGCATGGCCAGACGTTCGCAAGTCGTTGTTGAAGTGGACCTCGCAGGCGCCGCGGTCGTTGCGCAGGACCAGCGGACGGAGGTTCGACGCCTCGGTCGTCCCGAAGCCGACGAGGACGGCGACCGGGAATTCGAGGCCCTTCGCGCCGTGCACGGTCATGACCCGGACGACGTCCTCGTCGGGCTCGGGCAGCACGGACTCGACGGGGCGCAGTCCCTCCCGCAGCTGGTCGTCCACCCAGTCGGCGAACTCCGACAACCCTCCGCCGCCCGCCGCGACGAAGGCCCGCAGCCGCTCGGTGAGGAACCTCACGCGCCGCCATCCTTCGCGCGGGTGCAGGCTGGCTGCTGCGAGCTCGAGGACGTGTCGCTCACGAAGGGCAAGCTCGAACGTCTCGATCGGGCCGAGCTCGTCGAGCATCGCCCTGTACCTACCGAGAGTGCGCAGCGCGGACACGACGGGCCATGCTCCCGCCGTCGCTCCTCCTGTCGCTCCCGCCACGCCCGCCTGCGACGGGTCAGCATCGACCGCGGGCGGCCGGTCCTCGAGTGACCATGAGCCGCCGAGGCGGTGGAACTCATAGAGCTCGTCGTCAGCACAGCGAAAGAGCGACGACCTCAACACCGACATCAACGCGACTCGGTCACCGGGCGCGTCGATCGCACGGCAGAGAGCGAGGAGCTCGCGGGCTTCCTGGCTGCGGTAGATGAGCTCGGCGCTCTCGATGCGGTAGCCGATTCCGGCCTCGTCGAGCGCCTCCTCGAGGAGACCGAGACCAGTACGGCGCGGGAGCAGCAGGGCGATGTCGCCGAGCCGGAGGGCGCGCCACTCCCTCGCCTTTTCGTCCTCGACCTGCCAGGCGTCCCGAAGGGCGCTGCGGATCAGGGCTACGCAGTCGGCCGCCTCCTGTCGACGCTGCTCGTCCGCCTTCAGCTTCTCCGCGAACGGGCCGCCGACGACATGCACCACGGGCCCATCGGCGAGTGGCGACCGTACGCTGGTGAGCGGCCGGAATTCGGGGAGAAGTTCCTTGAAGCACTCGTTGACAAAGCTGAGGACGCCCGGCACCGACCGGAAGTTGCAGCTGAGCGCGGTCACCGCCCTGCCGGAGGCGGCAAAGCGCTGGCGGGCGGCCAGATAGGCCGCGAGGTCCGCACCCCGGAATCGGTAGATCGACTGCTGCGGGTCGCCGACGTAGAACAACCGCCCCACCTCGGGGTCACCGACGCGAAAGGGCCGATCCGGCCCAGGACTCGACATGGCGGGACGACCGATCAGCTCGGCAATCTCGAGCTGCAGCGGGTCGGTGTCCTGGAACTCGTCGATGAGCAGGTACCGAAAGCGGCTGCGCACCGCCCGCCGAACCGCCTCGTCGCGTGCGAGGAGGTCACGGGCGAGCACGAGCAAGTCGTGAAAGAGGAGCTCACCGCGCTCGGCCCGGGCGGCGGCAGCCGAGCGAGCATGGACATCGAACAGCCCCGCGAGGGCCGGGAGGGCGAGGTCGCTCACCTGCTCGATGACGGACCTCCGGTAGCCCATGGCGAGCGCGAGCTCCTGCTGAGCGCCCGCCCGCTCGGGTCCCCAGGCAGCCGGCTGACCGCCGTTGCCGAAGGCGAGCAGCGAGCCCTTCGAGGAGAGCAGGGCGAGCAGGTCCCGCCAGTCGCTGCTCGATCGGATGAGGCGAGCGAGCGCCTCCGCGCGGGCGCAGGCCGAGAACAGGCGGTCGTTCACGTCCGAGCAGCCGGCGCGCGCCCGAGCAGCCCGCTCGAGCGCCTCCGCGATCGGCTCCCGCTCTCGCTCGACGATACTTGCGACGTTCTCGACGATGCCGTCGAGGTCTGGACGCACCTGTTCGCAGACGTCCCACCGGCTCGCAACCGTGCGGGCGAGCTCCTCCAGGCGTCGTGTCTTGAGGCCGAGCAGCGAGGCAACCTCGAAGATGCGGCCACCGGCATCGTCGGCGGCCAACAAGTCGACCGTCCTCTCCCACTCGGACCGCCAGGCGAGGCTCTGACGCACCTCGTCGAGCACCTCGAAGCGCGGCGGCAGACCGGCCTCGATCGGGTGCTCGGCAAGCACGTGCTGGCAGAAGCCGTGGATCGTCGTGATCACCGCAGTGTCGATCCCGTCGAGCGCCTCCTCGGCGAAGCGCGCTCGCTCGCCTGTCTCCCTTGTGGCCGCTGCCTCGAGCTCGGTGCGGACCCGGACTCGAAGCTCGGCAGCCGCAGCCTCGGTGAAGGTGACGGCGGCGATCTGGCCGAGGAGCGCTGCAGAGGAGCAGACGAGCTCGACGATCCGCGAGACGAGGGCCGACGTCTTGCCCGAGCCGGCACCCGCCTCGACGAAGAGCACCGCGTCGAGACGGGTACGCACCTCCTTTCTGGCGTCGGCGTCGGCTAACCCGGGCGGATGGTCGGGACGCGACATCATGGGCGCAGGCTCTCTTCGCCGACGAGGCCCACGTACCCGGACATCGCCCCGTCCGTCTTGGCATGCGCCCAGAGCTCGGCGCGCTCGCTCGGGCAGACGCCGTCGAAGTCGCACCAGCTGCAGTTGGCGTATCCGAAACGCTCGAGCTTGCCGGGGTTGGGAGGGAAACAGCCCGAGTCGATCGTCGACACGAGGATGTCGAGCACCTCGACGAGGGCGGCGTCGAGCATGTCGGTGAGCTCGACGCGCACGACGCCGAAGCCCGCCTCCGAGGAGACGAAGCGATACTCGGCTCGGAGCCGGGACGAAGGGTGCCCGTCGGCCACCTGCACGTCGCTTCGAGCTGAAGCGAAACGCTGCGTCGCCGCCTTGGCATAGATGGGCAGCTGCAGGTGGCGTCCGCGCCCGAGCGCGTCGGTCTCGATGTCCTTGTAGCCATCCGAGCTGCCCGACTTGTAGTCGATGACCACGACCGACCCGTCGGCCTCCACGTCGACGCGGTCCATCTGGCCACCGAAGGCAACGTCGCGGCCGCCGGCGCGGATGACGACGGGAGCCTCCTCGCCACGCCCGAAGCTGACCTCCACCGCCACCGGCCTCGCAGAGCGCGCCCGTGCCCGCTCCACTTCGAGCGCCACGAACCGCTCGAGGTCGCGGCGGATCTTCTGGCGCTCGATCTTCCAGAAGAGCTCCTTGCCGGTCTTGCCCTGCGATTCAGCCTCGTGGAGCTCGAGCTCGGCCAGCTCGCGCAGCCGCTCCAGCTGGGCGGCGTCGAGCTCGAGCGGAGCTGCCGGAGCGTCCTCGGAGCTGGGGCGGAAGAACGCCTCGAGGACGTGGTGGATGAGAGTGCCGCGGTCGCGCGCCTCGATCGTCATGATCTGCTCAGGGGCATCGAGTGGCCCGAGGAGCAGCACATGGTCGAGGAAGTGCCGGAACGGGCAGGCGGCGAAGCTCTCGAGCGTCGTCGGCGAGAGCACTCCCGCGAAGAGGTCCCCGGTGTCGAGCCGGTGGCCGCCGGCTCGGCGCAGGTCACCGGCGAACCTGCTCAGCCCGGGCCGTCCGCGGGCACGTTCTGCCGAGAGCCGCCTCTCCAGATCTGCGAAGCCGAACACGAAGTGCTCTGGCGGCTGGCCCGACCGGCGAGGGGCGGCGGCGGCGCCCGCCAGCACGAAGTCCGCCTCGTCCGCCGCGGGTAGCTGGCCCGCCGCGACACGGGCCAGCCCTCGGGCGAACGACGGGAGGCTGTCGGGGCGGGCACTGACCGGGGCTGACTGCAGCCATCGGCTGGCGATAACTTCCCGGCCGAGGGCGAGCTCGACCCGTGGCCAGGTCATCACCGTGACGTCACTCGCCGCGAGCACGCCGAGCAGGTCCCGGCGATCCCGCGCGTCGGGCCGCTCCTCGCCGAGCTCTCCGCCGAGGCGCTCGAGCTCGAGACGAGGGAGCAGCGGATCGTCGACCGGGCGTGCCGGCAACGCACCCTCGCTGCAGCCGAGCACGATCGTCAGCTGCGAGCCCACCCCGGCGATCGCGTGGAGCGACCCGATCACCGGCCCCGTACCGAAGCGGCCGTCCCCACCCGGAGCTGGGCGTTCGAGGACCAGGCCGATGCCGGCTAGGAGCCGCTCGCAGCGAGCGGCCGGCTCTGCCTCCGACAACGGCTCGACCGCCTCGAGGAGCCTGAGCTCGCCGAGGGCGTCGGCCAGGGCGTCACGCTGCTCAGAAGGGACCAGCACCTTCTCGAGCGCTCGAGCCGCCCAGCCGGCGAGATCGCCCCAGCTCAACGCGCCTCGAACCTCCCCGAGCATGGCGGCCAGTCGCTCGACGAACACCAGGAGATCACCTGCCAGCGGTCCGGGGGAGCCCGGCGCCCAGCGCTCGGAGGGCCGCCGGGCGTACGACGCAAGACGCGACCGCCATTGGCCAAGACCGCCGACGACGCCGGCTGCCCTGGAGCAGCGATCCATACGCCCGACGGCAAGGGCTGCCCGAGGAACGGGGGCTCCGTCGTCCACGAGCAGGCGACCGAGGCCCCGGGCGGGGCCCCGGTCGGCCCGCACGGGGCCGCAGCGCAGCCATGCCATGAGCGACCGGCGCTCCAGCCGCGGCTCGTCCTCGCCGTCGCACGCGAGCCTGACCAACCCGAGGAGCACGCGACCTTCGGGTGTGTGGGCGAGCGTCATGCCGGTGTCGCCGCTGAAGGGGAGCCCAGCACGCCGCAAGTACGAGGAGATCCGCTGGGCGATCGCTTCGGAGGTCTCCCGGTGCGGGAACGTGACGACACACCTTCCGAGGTCGCCACCTGCTTCAGCGTGGCCTACGAGGAGCCTTACGGCGACCCGAGCCTCCTCGTCCTCGTCCGGCAGGCTGAGCACCTCCACGCGCCCTGCTCTCGCCGGCGCGGGCCGCGACCCGGGCGACTCGGCGAAACCGGTCGCGACCAAGCGGTCGACAGCGACCGTCACTGCGCGGTCGGCCAGCTCGTCGCCGGTCAGCCGGGCGAGCAGCCTGACCTCGGTCCGGTGTGCGAGAGCGGCGACGAACCGCATGCTGGAGGGCGGCAACGGGTCGGGAGCGAACGCGACGACTGGCCCGACGTCGTCGAGCACCGCCGAGGCGTCCTCGAGGGCGCGAACCGCGAGGTCAGCCAGTTCGTCGGCATCAAGAAAGTGGGGCGAGAGGCGTCCGCGGACCGATCGAGCGAGCGCGACGACGTCTCCGAGGCGGCCCGCAGAGTGGCCGAGCCGTTGGAGCGACGCCGTGTCCAGCCTGAAGATGCTGCGATAGCTCCTCGCGAGCGCGGCTTCGGTAGCTGGGTGGCCGGCCACCGGCGAGAGCCACGACGAACGGTGCGCGTGCCCGGCTTCGGCCAGCTCGCTGCGGCAGGCGGCCCGCAGCGCCGCCTCGACGAGCGGCAGGCGCCCCTCCTCAACGGCGAGCGGCGCACCGATGAGCTCGATGAGCCTCGTGATCGGCGAGAACCGGACACCGGCGAAGGCGCCGGCCGCCGCGAACTCCCGCCGCAGGTGGAGCGACACGACCGGGCTGCGAACGGCGACCCAGACCGGCGTCAGCGGGTCGCCGT
>JAKATT010000118.1 GCA_021818615.1 Actinomycetes bacterium
GTGGCTGCCGACCTCGCTGAAGCACCCGAGGAGGTGCTCGCCCTCGAAGACGACCTCGGCCGGGGAATCAGCCACTGGCTCTCGTTCTTCGCTCCCGCCGGAGCCGCCTGGGCGGGGATTCCTGCGCCCGGCTCCGGCTGGTGCTACGACGAGGCCTCCTACAAAGAGCATGTGGCCGCCGTCCTGCAGCGTGCGGCCGACCGTGGCGCGGTGATCCTCGGGCGCGGCGCGGCGATCGTGCTCGCGCAACACCCCGGGGCGCTCCACGTCCGTCTCGACGGCCCACCCGAGCGGCGAATCGCCCAGGTGATGGACCTCGGGGGCGTCGACGAGCGCAGCGCTCGGCAGGCCCAGTACCAAAGCGACACGGCCCGGCAGCGCTACATCCACCGTCTCTACCATGTTGACGTCGCAGACCACCGTCACTACCACCTCTGGGTCGACGCCACTGCTGTCCCCTTGGCTACCTGCGTCGACATCATCGTTGGCTCCGTGGAGGGACGAGAGGCGCTTCGCCGGCTGGGAGCACAGGGCCTTGACGGCAACTGAGCTCTGCGAGCGGCGCTCGGTGCAGGGGGGCAGTCCCCACCGCTGCTGTCCTCCACCGGCATCGACAGGCCGGCTCGGGGCGGGTGCCAGGTGAGCGAGGACGATTGGACGGCCCCGGGGGCCCACGAGGTCGCCCCTGGGGTGTTCCGCATTCCGCTGCCGCTGCCGTCCGACGGCCTGCGAGCGGTGAACATCTACGTCATCCGCGACGCCGAGCGCCTGGTGTGCATCGACTCGGGCTGGGCCGTGCCCGATGCCCGGACGGCGCTCGACGCCGCGCTGGCGACGCTCGGCTGCAGCGTGGGCGACATCGACCGCTTCCTCGTGACCCACGCCCACCGGGACCATTACACGATGGCGGTCGTCCTGCGCCGTTCGGACGGCATCTCCGTCGGCCTCGGCGCGGGCGAGCAGCAGTCACTTGCGGCGATCGCCGATCCTGGCCGCAGCCCGCTCGAGGACCGGCTGAGCGCCCTTCGGCGCTACGGGGCAGCCCGCCTCGCCGAGCAGGTCAGCGCCGTGATGACCGGCGGCCACGATGCAGAGCGTTCCGAGTGGGAGCCTCCCGACGTCTGGCTCGGCGAGGGAGATCTCGCGCTTCGCACGGGCCGGTGCCTCGGGGTGATCGAGACTCCCGGCCACACCCGCGGCCACGTCGTGTTCCATGATCGGGCGAACAAGCTGCTCTTCGCCGGGGACCACGTGCTGCCGACGATCACCCCCTCCATCGGCTTCGAGCCAGTCGCCTCGGACAACCCGCTCGGTGCCTTTCTGGGCTCGCTGGCCAGGGTGCGGCGCCTCCCCGATGCCGTCCTGCTCCCGGCCCACGGCCCTGTGGCCCCGAGCGTTCACGCCCGCATCGACGAGCTCATCGAGCACCACGGCAGGCGGCTCGACCAAACCCTGGCGGCGCTCGTCGCCGGGGCTGACACCGCGTTCGAGGTGGCGGACCGGCTGCGCTGGACCCGGCGCGAGCGAACGCTCGCCGAGCTCGACACCTTCAACCAGATGCTGGCGGTAACCGAGACCGCCGCCCACCTCAGGCTCTTGGTCGCCCAGAGCCGGGTCGCCGAGATCCTCGACGACGGGACCCACCGGTATCGTCCCGCGCCCTGAGGATCCTGTGGCCGGCACCTCGAGGGACCCGCCGCAGAGCGGTTGGCGTTGACGTGAGCTCCTATATGCTCTTGACGTCAACGTTAGTAGCTTGGAGTGGCAATGACCGATCAGGAACCGAGGGCCACCGCTCCAGTCGTCCCCGTCGATGCCTTCAAGGGCAAGTGGATGACACTGTCGAACACCACCTTGGGGATGCTCATGGTGGTGATCAACCAGTCGATCATCCTGATCTCCCTGCCGGACATCTTCAGGGGGATCCGCCTCAACCCGCTCACCCCGGGCAACTCCAGCTACTTCTTGTGGCTGCTGATGGGCTTCACCGTGGTCACTGCCGTGCTGGTGGTGAGCTTCGGGCGCCTCGGCGACATGTTCGGCCGGGTGAAGATGTACAACCTCGGTTTCGCCGTCTTCAGCGTTTTCTCCATCCTGCTTTCGATCACGTGGTTGCACGGCGCGGCCGGCGCGCTCTGGCTCATCATCATGCGGGTGCTCCAGGGGGTGGGCGGGGCGCTGCTGTTCGCCAACTCCTCGGCGATCCTGACCGACGCCTTCCCGCCCGACCAGCGTGGGCTCGCCCTTGGGGTGAACCAGGTAGCCGCCATCGGCGGATCCTTCATCGGCCTGATCCTCGGCGGGCTGCTCGGCCCCGTCGAATGGCACCTCGTGTTCCTCGTGTCTGTCCCCTTCGGGGTGTTCGGCACCTTCTGGGCGTACTTCAAGCTGGTCGAAAAAGGGGTGCGCACCGCCTCGCACATCGACTGGTGGGGAAACCTCACCTTCGGCGCCGGCCTCATCGCCATACTGGTGGGGATCACCTACGGGATCGAGCCCTACGGCGGCCATTCGATGGGTTGGACCGACCCTTGGGTGATCGCCGCCGTCTCGGGCGGCATGGTGGTGCTCGCGATCTTCGGCTACATCGAGACCAAGGTCGCCAATCCGATGTTCCGCCTGCCACTCTTCCGGATCCGAGCCTTCGCCGCCGGCAACGTGGCAAGCCTGCTGGCCTCGTTGGGCCGCGGCGGCCTCATGTTCATCCTGATCATCTGGCTCCAGGGCATCTGGTTGCCCCAGCACGGCTACAGCTTCGCCAACACCCCGCTGTGGGCGGGCATATACATGTTGCCGCTCACGGCTGGGTTTCTCATCGCCGGGCCGGTGTCGGGCTACCTGTCGGACCACTTCGGAGCCCGGCCGTTCGCCACGGGCGGCATGGTCATCGCCGCGGCGAGCTTCGGCCTTCTCGAACTGCTCCCAGCCGACTTCTCCTATGCCTGGTTCGCCCTGCTCCTGCTCGTCAACGGGCTCGCCATGGGTCTGTTCGCCTCCCCCAACCGGGCGGGAATCATGAACAGCCTCCCACCCGACCAGCGCGGTGCCGGCTCCGGGATGGCGGCCACGTTCCAGAACTCGGCCATGGTGCTCTCCATCGGGATCTTCTTCACCCTCATCATCACCGGGTTGGCAAGCGGCCTGCCCGGCACCCTTTACCATGGTCTCGTCGCCCAAGGGGTGCCGCCGGCCACAGCTGCGAGGGTGTCGCACCTGCCGCCGACCGGGGCGCTGTTCGCCGCCTTCTTGGGCTTCAACCCGATGGGCCGGCTGCTCGGCCCTGCCCTCGGGCATCTCTCGCACGCTCATGCGACCTACGTCACCGGGCGTAGCTTCTTTCCCCGGCTCGTGTCGCCGGCTTTCATGAACGGGCTACGCGAGGCCTTCGACTTCGCCGTCGCCGCCTGTGCCATCGCGGCAGTCGCCTCGTGGCTCAGAGGCGGCAAGTACCACTACGTGGAAGGTGCCGAGCTCAGAGCCGCTGCCAAGGTCCACAGCGCCCTGGCCACACCCCTTCTCGCCGCAGACCACCTCGAGCGAGGCGGCATGGAGGAACGCTTCGAAGGCGGCGCTCCCTCGAATGGCCACGAGGGGTCCAGAGCTCTTCTCCTCACGATCCAGGGCGGGGCGCCGCCGTCAGGCCGGGCAACGGGCGCCGAGAACGGCTCCGAGCAGCGCGCCGGCGATGAAGGCGACACCGACGGCGGGAGGCCCTTTCGGAAGACGCACCTCGGGCACGAGAGGGGCGATCGTCTGCTCGCGGGCTGCGCCGGCGATGACGCCGGTCCCATACGCGGCATCCTCGAGGAGACGGAGGCCGACGTATCTGAACGGGTCGAGACGCGGCCGAGCACGGGCCATCTCGAGCACGAGCGGGGCCAACATGAGCACCGAGACGACGGGTGCTCCTCGCCGTGACACCAGGCAACCTTGACGGCGGCGCATCCGCAGAGCCGACGCGGCGAGCGCGGCGGCGCCGATCGGCCACCATTCCCTCCGGAAGACGCTGCCAAGGGCGCTGCAGTCGGAGAGGAGCCCTCTTGCGACGATCGCGGCCGATGCCGACGGGCCGATACCGAACGGCGCCAGCCTGAGGTGGAGCAGGCGGGCGGCCGACGCGATCGAGGCCGCTGCCGGGAACGGGTGCCCAGCTGCGACAAGGGCGATCGACGCCAGGTTGAGGAAAGACAGGCGGGCGGGGGCAAGGCGGCCCGGGTGGCGGCGCGCCAGCGTCCCTGCCGAGGTGCCGTAGGCACAACGCCTGCCCAGCCATGCTCCCAGTGCCAGCCGCGGCTCGTGCAGGACCGTCGCCCTCGGCTCGTAACGAACGAGCCAGCCCCTGTCTGCGAGACGCCAGACGAGATCCACGTCCTCGCCGAAGCGCAGCAGCTCGTCGAAGCGGTGCCCGAGGACCGCCTCACGTCGCACGACAACGGCCGCCGTAGGCACGAAACCCAGCCTGCCTCCAGCACGCACCACCTCGGATCTGGAACCCATGTCGAGCGACGAGCGGGATGCCTCGTAACGGGCAAGGGCTGATGTGCCCTCGGGAGAGGAGACGATTCGTGGCGCGACGGCGACCACTCGAGGATCCTCGAAGTGCACGATGAGCCTGTCGAGCCATCCCGGGCAAGGACGGCAGTCGGCGTCGACAAAGGCCACCAAGTCGCTGGAGGCGATCGTGGCGCCTGTATTGCGAGCTGCCGCCGGCCCCCGGTTCTCCCCGTGGCGCACAAGCCTCGCGCCGTGCAGTGCGGCGACGGCGCGCACGGCCTCGGGATCGAGTGAGCCGTCGTCGATCACGATCACGCGCAGGCCGGCGAGGGCGCTCAGGCAGCCCTCGAGGACCTTTGCAGGACCGAAGATCGGCACGACGATCTCGACGTCGTGACAAGCGCTCGGCACATCGCCGAAGAGGGGATGGGCGAGGCCGCGGTCGAGGAGGCTCCGTGCGAGCGCCCTGGCCGCCGGGTCGACCGGCACCGCTCCGGCCGAGCCGGCGCTCCTCAGGTTGGCGAGGAAGCGGAGCGCAGCCTCACCGAATCGGACGACCCTCCAGGGCGAGCCGCCGACCGCCGCCTTCCCGCCGGCAAAGAAACGCACCTCCGGATCGAGAGCGATCCTGAAGCCGGGCGGCAAAGCGGCCCTTCTCGGATCACCGGCTACGAACACTGGTCCTCCCGGTTGTGGTGAGCTGTCGCTGCTCCAGGCAGGCTCGATCCCTGCGCACAGCCGGCCAAGCCTACGGGCCGAGGAGTTGTGGTAGTCATGACGGCCACCTGGCAGCCCTGGTTGCCGGCAGAACAGACGATGATGATGGGCGTGCAGGCAAGGAGCAGCTGATCATGGCCGTGATGCCAGCAGTGGAGCAGCGCGGCATCGATCGCGTGCCCGACGATGAGCGACACGGACGAGCAAGGGGGCTCTTCGGCGTCTGGTTCGCAGCGAACGTCGGCATCCTGTCGGTCGTCTTCGGTGCAATCCTCGCGAGCTTCGGGCTTGATCTCGAGCAGGCGATCGCGGTGACGTTGCTCGCCAGCGCCGCGTCGTTCCTCCTCGTCGGAGCAGTCTCGGTCGCAGGGACCTGGTCCGGGATGCCAGCGCTGACGCTCTCGCGCCGGGCGCTCGGCCGCAGCGGCAACCTCGTACCGGCAGCAGTTGGCTGGGTGAGCGTGCTCGGCTGGGAGGTCGTCGCCTCGGTCGTCGCCGCGTGGGCGTTGCTCGGCTTGGCACGCCTCGCCTTCGGGCTCGCGCCCAGTCCGCCGGCTGACGCGACCGCCCTTGGCGTCGTGGTCCTCGCGTCGCTTGTCCTCGGGCTGCTCGGCCACAGGGCGATCCTGCGCTTTCAGCATCTTGCAGCGCTCTCGTTCGGAGCGCTGTCGCTCTTCCTCGTGCCCTTCCTTCTCGCCCACACGCGCTGGTCACAAGCAGCCGGCGGGAGGGCGGCGCCGCTCGGTTCGGTGCTCGCGGCAGCAAGCATCCTCGCCGCCGGAACCGGCGTCAGCTGGGTCAACCTGGCTCCCGACTACAGCCGCTACCTCCCGCGAACCGAGCGCGCCCGCGCCGTCGTCGGCTGGGTCACCGCGGGCGCCACGCTCCCGACGGTGGTGCTCGTGCTCACGGGCTACCTGATCGCTGCCCGGGTGACGGGGCTTGCGACCAGCCTCGATCCCATCGGTCCCGTCGGTGCCGTGCTTCCTTCCTGGCTGGCTGCGCCCTACCTGCTCGCTGCTGCTGGGGGGATGCTCGCCGAGACCGACCTTGCCTGCTACTCCTCTGGCCTGACGCTTCTTGCACTCGGCGTGCGCATCCGCCGGTCGCGCACGGTGTTCGTGGACGCGGCCGCCGTCTGCCTGGCGGGGCTGTGGGTGATGCTCGGGCGCCAGGGCTTTCTCGGGCCCTTCGAGAGCTTCCTCGAACTGCTCGCCGCCGGCCTCGCCGCCTGGGCAGGCATCGTGCTCGCCGACCTGGTACGGGCGCGCGCCGCCTCCCGGCGTGCCGGGCTCGATCGACACTACGGCTCGTGGTCGGCGATCGGCGGTGTCGGGGTAGTGGCCTGGGCGGCGGGAACCGGCATCGCGCTCGCGACGACGGTGTCACCCTTTTTCACCGGGCCGCTGGCACGGGGAGTGCTCGGGGAGGGCAGTTTCGGCTTCGTCCTCGGGCTCGCCGCCGCGCTGGCGCTCGCGAGCGCCGGCTGGTGGTGCGAAGCGCGCAGGAACGGCGGAGAGGCGCAGGCAGCCGAGCCCACCAGAGCGCTGCCCGACGGCACCGGATCCTCAGCTGAAAGCTGGTGGGCCCCTGCTCGGCCGGGTGCTCGAGCACGACTGCCGGGACGGACGGAGACGCGCTTGCGCCCGCAGCGGCTCGTTGTCGCCGGCAGCATCCTCGTAGACATCCTCCTCTATGTCGACGGGCTCCCTGAGCCCGGGAGCGACGTGCTCGCACGCGACCGGCTCCTTTCGAGCGGGGGAGGGTTCAACGTCCTGGTGGCCGCGCAGCGCCTCGGGCTCCCGGCCGCCTACGCCGGGCGGATCGGAGATGGCGTCTTCGGGCACCAGGTCGCTCGCGACCTCGAGCTGGCCGGGATCACGACGCTGCTCGCACCCTTCGCCGGCGGGGACACCGGCTTTACAGTCGGCATCGTCGAGAAGAGCGGGGAGCGCTCGTTCATCACGATGCCGGGCATCGAGTCGCGCCTCGAGGCGTCGGACCTCGAGAGACTGTCTCTCTCCCCTGCTGACGCTCTCTACGTCTCCGGCTACGACCTCGCCTACCCGGTCGCCGGTGAAGCGCTCAGCTGCTGGCTCAACGCCCTGTCCCCGAGCCACCTTCTCGCCCTCGACCCTGGACCGCTCGCCGCCGCCGACCCTGGCGGCGAGATGCAAGCGATCCTCGGGCGCGTCGACGTGCTCAGCCTCAACGCACGAGAGTCCCGGCTCCTGTCGGGCTGCTCCGAGCCGGACACGGGTGCCGCCACGCTTGCTTCGTTGCTGGCGCCCGGTGGACTTGCCGTCGTGCGCGTCGGTCCCGATGGCTGCTGGCTCGCCCGCCGGGACACGACGCCCGAGCGGGTGCCCGGGCACCGGGCAGCCGTGCGCGACACGACAGGTGCAGGTGACGTCCATGTCGGCGCCATGCTGGCACGCCTCGCAGCAGGCGATCAGCCGCGGGAGGCAGCGAGAATCGCCAACGTGGCCGCAGCGCTCTCGGTCGAACGGGCCGGCGGCGCAGCGGCACCGTCGACGACCGAGCTCGCCGAGGCACTGGGCGTGCTCGCAGGCGGCTCCGCAGCCTTCGGCCCGGCGCCGGCAGGCGAGGCGGTGCGAGCTCACGCCAGACCGGAGGGCACGTTCCAGCACGGAAGCCTCGCTGTCCAACCGACCCCTGGAGGGGCTGATGCCGCCAGCTCCCGGCTCCCCGGCACGGGCGCTGCGCAGTGAGCTCTCCACGCGGCCAGAGCGTGGCTATTCAGCCACCTTCGATCTGGTGTCGGTCAATAGCACCGTCAGGCCATCGATGAGCGCGCGGTACTGCCGGGCCCCGAGCGCTGCGAAGAGCCGCTCCTCCTCGCGTTCTGCCCTGCTCTCGACCTCGTCCGCGATGGCCCGACCGCGTGCCGTTGGGTACAGGGGCCGCCGCCTCGCGTCATGAGGGTCCTGGGCTCCTTCGCAGAGGCCCGCGACGCTGAGCGTCTCGGCGATGCGTTTCGCGTTCATGGGATCGGTGCCCAGCGCCCGCGCCAGTTGGCGCACGCCTCGCCCGGGCTGGGCGACGACCAGCCGGAGCAGGGCCGCCTGCGGTGCGGTGAGGCGAAGGTCGGCGAGGACTGCCTCCCAGGCCCTCCGTCGGGCGCGCTGGACGATACCGAGGAGGAAGCCGAGGCCCTCGGGCGTCGTGGCGGCGGCGGCACTCCGGCCGTCCCCGCCCGCTCCGGCCCTCCTCGGGCCGAGCCGGCTCAAGGACTGGTCTTGGTCGCCCATGCGAAGACGATCACGTCGGGGCGCTCGTCGGCTGCTTGGTCGTGGTCGGCACTCCTGCTCCGGCGTTCGAGCCGGTGGGGCACCAGGGTCGCCGGCAGCGCCGAGGAGAGCCTCTCGATGGAGAGGAGCCGGTCGGGATCTGCAGGCCCGTGGCTGCCGAGGCTCTCGAGGTCATGGCCCACAACGTAAAGGTGCCCACCGGGTACGAGACCGTGCGCGGCAGCACCCAGCACCTCGGCGAGGGCCTGAGCGCCGGGATGGAGGTTCGCCAGGATCACGAGGTCGTAGCTGGCCCGCTCGGGCTCCCAGCCGATCACGTCGCCGTGGACGGTGTCGATGTGGAAGCCAGCTTGGCTTGCTCGCGCCTCCGCCT
>JAKATT010000036.1 GCA_021818615.1 Actinomycetes bacterium
CCGACCCGCCCGAGGCGTAGCCGGGCCTCCTCGCTCGAGAGACCTCGCGGCGAGCTTCCGAGCGCCTCGTAGACGCCCTCGGGCGGAAGCGACGAGACCGGTGGCGCACCGGTGCCAAAGCGGGTCGTGCCGATGGGGGCCGTCGCCTGAGCGCGGCTTTGCGGCGGGCGCGGGCCTGCGAGCACGCCAAAGGATCTCACCCGAAGGTGCCCTCTGGTAGAGGAGAACGACCCGGCGTGCCTTGGGCTGGCCGCGAAAGGTGCTCCGGCCCTATCTCGCGTCGTGACGGCGGCGCAAGCTCCTCTGAGTTGGGCTCCGGCCGGCACGCCGTATTGCGTGGTGGCTCGTGGTCCTAGCCGTGACGGCTTGCCGGCATACAGCGTGAGCGACATCGGCCCGGTCATCGACGAGGGGCTCGCCCACGGCCTTCGGGGACTCACGGCAGCTACGCGACGGGAGGAGCACCGAGATCCGCCTCGAGGAGGTTGTGCTCGGCGACCTGTTGCAGCTGGCGCGAGGCGACCAGATCGTCGCGGACGGGGTGGTGCTGACAGCTGACTGCCTCGAGATCGACGAATCGCTGCTCACAGGCGAGGCTGAACCTGTCGCCAAGGCCGTAGGCGATGGAGTGCTCTCGGGCAGTGCCGTAGTCGCAGGGGCCGGGCTCGTGCGGGCGAGTGCGGTCGGCTCCGAATCGTTCGCGCAGGGCCTCGCGTCGGAAGCCCGCCGCCTCAACCTTGTGCACTCAGAGCCTCAGTCTGCCAACAACCGCATCCTGCAGCTGCTCACATGGGCGATCGTGCCCGTAACCGGGCTGCTTTGCTGGAGCCAGCTGTCAGGCAGGCTGGGCTTCGCAGACGCCGTGCGGGGATCGGTTGCCGGCGCGGCCAACATGGTGCCCGAGGGCCTCATCCTGCTGACAAGCCTCGCCTATGGCCTGGGAGCCGTACGTCTTGCGCGCCGCAACCTGCTCGTGCGAGAGCTCGCCGCCGACGCCGTCATGGCCGGGCCAGCACCGCCGGGCCGCTGCCCGCAAGGGCCTTCTGACCCTATCCTCAGAACGGCTCGAGGCGCATGATGAGGTCATGGCACGGATTGCGACGTATTCACGGCCCCGCTCGATCGACGAGGCACTCGAGCTGGCCGAAGCCGACCGGGCGGTGGTCGTCGGCGGGGGTGTCACGCTGCGGGCCCGGCCGGTCGACGCCGAGGCCGATGCGGTCGACCTGCAGAGCCTCGGGCTCGACGGGATCGAGCGGATCGACGACCGCACCGTCCGCATCGGGGCGACCGCCACCTTGCAGGACATCGCAGAGAGCGACGCCCTTCCCCAGGTGTTGCGCAGCTCCGCTCGGCGCGAACAGCCGAGCACGCTGCGCCACCAGGCCACCCTCGGTGGCCTGGTGGCGACTGGCAGCTTCGACAGCGAGCTCCTCGCCGTCCTGCTCGTCCACGACGCCGTGGTAAGCCTCGTCTCTCGGGCAGGCGACGAAGAGGTCGGCCTTGGCGAGCTGCTCCGGCAGCTCCCGCTCAGGGCTGGCCGCCTCGTCGTCTCGGTGACCGTCTCGACCTCCGGACTGAGCACCCTCGCCCGCACGGCTCGCACGGGCGCCGATCGTGCCATCGTGGCGGCGGCCGCCCGGCGCGACGGCGCCGGCAGGCGACTTCTCGCCCTCTGCGGTGTGGCAGCCGTCCCGGTGCTCGTCGAGAGCCTCGACGAGCTGGCGCCGCCGGCCGACTTCCGTGGCTCGAGCGAGTACCGCCGGGCACTGGCGGGTGTCCTTTCGGCTCGCGTCCTCAAGGAGGTCTCGTGATGCAGGTGAAGCTCAGGCTGAACGGAGAGGACCGCCAGCTTCGCTGCGAGCCGGGCGACACGCTCCTTCGGGCGCTGCGCCGCGAGGGGTGCTTCAGCGTCCGCTACGGCTCGGACACAGGCGAGACCGGGGCGGCGGCGGTGCTGCTCGACGGGAGACTCGTCTCCGCCGACGTTCTTCTCGCCGCGCAGGCGGACGGCCACGAGGTGACCACGCTCGAATCGCTCAACGTGGCGACCGGCGAGCTGCACCCGATCCAGGCTGCTTTCGTCGAGACCGGCGCCCTGCAGGGCGGCTACTCGGCCGGCGCAATGGTGCTCGCGGCCAAGGCTCTCCTCGAGAGGAGCCCCGAGCCGACCGACGCCGAGATCCGCGACGCCCTCTCGGGGATCCTCGATCGAGAGACCGGCTACGCGAAGGTGGTGGAGGCTGTCCGCCGGGCGGCGACGGCTCTGCGGGGCGAGAAGCCCGGCCCCCTCGACCCGCCCATCCTCGAGCCCATCGGGCTCGAGGCGGCGCTCGCGATACGTCCCCCGGCCGACAGCACCCCGGATGCACCGCTCGCCCTCCCGCGCATGGTCCTTTCCCCCGACGTGGGTCACACGGCCGTCGTCGGCAAGGCGGAGCCGAAGGTCGAGGGGCTCCGCCTCGCGAAGGGCAACGCCGCCTTCGCCGACGACATCGAGCTTCGCGCCATGCTGCACGCCAAGCTGCTCACAAGCCCTTACGCCCATGCCCGCATCGTCGCGGTCGACGACTCGAAGGCCCGTGCGCTGTCAGGGGTTCACGAGGTGCTGCACCACTTCAACACGCCGCACGTTCGCTACGCGTCCGGCGGCCAGAGCTGGCCGAACCCCTACCCGTACGACCAGGTGAGCTTCGACGACAAGGTCCGTTACGTCGGCGACCGCGTGGCGGCGGTAGCCGCCGACACGCCGGAGACAGCCGAGGAGGCCTGCACGCTGATCGACGTCACCTACGAGGTGCTGCCCGCCGCGCTGAGCGCGTCCGAGGCGACCGGGGACGGGGCGCCGGTGATCCACGACGAGACCGACAGCGTCGGCATCTACGACGCCGCCCGCAACCTGAGCCACCATATCGAGGGCCAGACGGTGAGCGACGAGGCGCTCGAGGCTGCCTTTGCCTCCGCCGACCACGTCTTCACCCAGAGCTTCTCCGTCCCGGCGCAGCAGCATACGCCGATCGAGCCGCACGCCGTCGTGGGCTGGCTCGACGAGGACGAGCGCCTCGTGCTGCGCTCGTCGACGCAGGTGCCCTTCCACCTCCGCCGGATGGTGGCGCCGCTCGTCGGCCGCGAGGTGAAGGAGATCCGCGTGGTCAAGCCGCGGCTCGGAGGGGGTTTTGGATCGAAACAGGAGATGGTGACCGAGGACGTCGTCGGCCTCCTCGTGCTCGCCACGCGGCGCCCGGTCAGCATGGTCTTCAACCGCGAGCAGGAGTTCATCTCCTCCCGGACCCGCCACGCCCAGAGCCTCACGTTCCGCACCGGCGTCATGAGCGACGGCACGCTCGTCGCACAGGATCTGACGGTCCTCGCCGACACGGGCGCCTACGGCACCCACGGCTTCACCGTGCAGTCCCTCACCGGGGCGCGCGGCCTGTCCTCCTACAACTGCCCGGCCAAGCGGTACCGCTGCGACGTCGCCTACACCAACCGCCCGGTCGCCGGGGCCTTCCGAGGCTATGGCGCGCCGCAGGCCTTCTTCGCCCTCGAGTCGCACCTCGACGACGTCGCTGCCGCCATCGGCCTCGATCCGATCGAGCTCAGGCGCAAGAACTGGGTGCGCACCGGCGACCGTCTCGACATCGTCCCCCGCCTCGGCGAGCGAGGAGGAGTCGAGGACGTCTCCGAGGAGGACCTGCCGGTCGTCACGAGCTGCGGGACCGAACGTTGCGTCGCCGAGGGAGTACGCGCCATCGGCTGGCAGCGCCGGGACGACCCCTCGTGGCGCCAGCCGGACGACCGGCCGAACATCCGCCGCGGCATCGGCCTCGCACTTTGCATGCAGGGCTCCGGCATCCCCTTTGTCGACATGGGTGCGTGCTCGATCAAGATGAACGACGACGCCTCCTTCAACCTACTTGCGGGGGCGGCCGACCTCGGGACCGGTGCCGACACGATCTTCGCCCAGATCGCGGCGGAGGTGCTCGGCGTCCGGGCAAGCGACATCATCGTCCTCTCGGGCGACACCGACGTGACCCCCTTCGACAAGGGGGCGTACGCCTCGAGCACCACCTACATCTCCGGCATGGCCGTGAAGAGGGCAGCCGAGGCCGCCAGGGCCCGCATCGTCGAACGGGCCGGCCGGCTGCTCGGGATCGAGGAGGAGTGGGTCGAGCTGCGCGACCGGCGAGCGTGGGCGCCCGACGGTCACTCCGTGCCTCTCGAGGACATCGCGCTGAACGCCCTTCACACCGAGGACCAGGAGCAGATCATGGGCATCGCCTCCCACTGGTCGCCGGACTCGCCGGCCCCCTTCGGGGCGCAGTTCGCCGAAGTGGAGGTCGACGTCGAGACCGGCGAAGTCACGGTGACGAAGCTCGTCATGGCGGTCGACTGTGGCGTCCCGATCAACCCCCTCACGGCGAGCGGCCAGGTCGAGGGAGGCATGATCCAGTCGCTCGGCTATGGCCTCACCGAGGAGATCGTCCTCGATGGGCAAGGCCGGCCCCTCAACGCCGCCTTCGGCCCTTACTGGATCTTCCGGGCCGACGACACGCCGCCGACCGAGGTGATCTTCGTCCAGACGATGGAGCACTCCGGGCCCTTCGGGGCTAAGTCGGTCGGCGAGATCCCGATCGACGGAGTGGCGCCGGCGGTCCGCAACGCCGTCCGCAATGCCACCGGCGTGGCGATCGACACGCTCCCGCTCACCCCCGAGCGGGTGTGGCGGGCGCTGCAGGGACGCTGAAGGGACGCTGAGCAGCCTCACGGCTTTGGCGGCTCAGCGGCCCGGGGGGAGCCGAACCGCAACCAGCGAGTGGCCGACAGCACGGTCGCGACCGCCATGAAGGCGATCGACGCGAAGAAGGCAGCGTGCAGGCCCGTCGTCAGGCTCGCTCCGAGCCGGCGGGGCAGGCTCGTCGTCCCGAGGAAGATCGCGAAGGCTAGACGGCGCGAGATCGAGCGGGCGGCGACGAGGATCGCCACGGCGAAAGACAGCACCATCCCGACATTGGCGAAGGTGCGAAGCATCCCCGACGCCGTGCCGAAGTCGTTGCCTGGAACGATCTTCATCACAGCGGCATTGTTCGCCGGCATGAAGGCTCCGGCACCGATCCCGTTCAGCACCGCTGCGGCCGCCACGGTGACGAGCGACGTGCCCGGCCGGAGCTGGGAGTAGATGCCAAGGGCAGCGATCTCGACGCCGAGACCGACAGTTGCCGGCCAGATAGCCCCGATGCGGTCAGAGATCCTCCCGCAGTACGGGCCGATGACACCACCCACGAGGTAGCCGGGCACGAGGAGCAAGGAGGCGTGCAGCGGCGAGAGCTGACGCACTCCCTGCAGGTACATGAGGACGAGATAGAGCACGGCGAAGTTGGCGAGGCCCTGGAAGAGCGCCGCCAGCAGTGTCGGCGCGAGCGTCGGGATGCGAAACAGCCTCAGGTCGACCATCGGTGCACGCCGGCCGTGCTCGACCAGCACGAAGACCCCGAGCGAGGCCGCCCCTCCGACGAGCCAGGCGAGCGTGCCCGCCGAGAGGCTCGAGGTGGTGAGCCGCGTCATTGCCCAGAGCACCCCGAAGAGCCCTGTGCCGAGCAGCGCCATGCCCGAGAGGTCGAGAGGCTGGCGAGCGGCCGATCTCGTGTCGCGCAGCACGGCGGCTGCGAGACCGAGCGCGAAGAGGCCGGTCGGGACATTTATCCAGAAGATCCAGCGCCACGAGGCGTAGGTGATGAGGAGGCCGCCGAGCAGGATGCCGAGGATCGCCCCGATGTTCCAGCCGATCGAGTTGTAGCCGAACGCCCTGCCTCGCTGCTCGGCCGGGAAGGCGTCGGCCAGGACGGCGCCGCTGTTGGCGGTGAGAAAGGCGCCTCCGAGCCCCTGCAAGAGGCGGAAGCCGACGATGGTGGCCTCGCTCGCGGCGCTGGCACACAGAGCCGAGCCGATGACGAAGACGAGGAAGCCGAGCTCGTACATCCGCGCCCGGCCGAACATGTCCCCCAGCCGGCCGACCTGGGTGGCGAGGATGGTGACCGTGAGCACATAGCCGATGATCACCCAGATGACGTCGGCCATGGAGATGTGCAGCGACCGCTCCATGGCGGGCAGGGCCAGCACGACGATCGTCGTGTCCACTGCCGCCATGAGCACGCCGAGCATGACGACGACGACCGTGAGCTTGCGACGCCGATCGTCGGTGCTCGCCAGCTCGGCGAGCAATGCCCGGCGCGACCCGTAGGGGCGCGCCGGGGGCTCTGTCGATGTCAACTCGGGCTAGTCCGTCTTCGAGAACACGACCATCCCCGCCCCGAGCAGGACGGCCGCCATGACGGCGACCATCCCGAGCTCGAGGCCCACCGGGAGCTTCCAGCCGTTCCAGCTGATACCGGGATCGAGAGTCCGCAAGGCGAGGGGCGAAGCGTGCAGGTGGTCGAAGATGGCCCGCCGGAGCGGGTCGACCGCGTAGGAGAGCGGGTCGACCTTCGTGAGCGCCGTCAGCCAGGAGGGCAGCCCTGACAGCGGGAACATGGCCCCTGAGAGGAAGAACATCGGCATCACGAAGAACTGGACCACTACCTGGAAGGACTGCATCTGCTGCATGCGCGAGGCAAGAAGGACCCCAAAAGCGGTGAGCGTGAAGGCCATGAGCGCCATCTCGCCGACCACCTCGACCAGCATCACCGGCGAGTAGGGGACGCCGACCGCGCCGGCGAAGGCGAGGAAGATGCAGCCCTGGATCGTCGCCACCGTGGTCCCGCCGAGGCACTTCCCGAGCACGAGCGACCAGCGGGGAACGGGCGCGACGAGCATCTCGCGTAGGAAGCCGAACTCCCGGTCCCAGACGATCGAGATGGCCGAGAAGACGGACGTGAAGAGCACCGTCATCCCGACGATGCCGGGGAACATGAAGGTTTCGAAGCTCACACCGATGCTGGCGGTCCTCGCGATCGTCGAGAGGCCCGTGCCGAGCACGAAGAGGAAGAGGACCGGCTGGACGAGCGACGTGATCATCCTCGTCCTGTCTCGCCCGAACCTGATGAGCTCGCGCCGCCACACGACCACCACCCCTCGCAGGTGCCGCCTGAGGCTTCCGCCGACCTCCCGGACCCTCGCGATCTCGGGCATGACCGCGGTCGCCATCTCAGCGCCTCCTTCTCGCCACGGCCGCCCTGACATGAGGGCTGCTGCGGAGCAGCTCGCCCGAGGTCGCCTCGGCGTCTCTTATCGTCCGCCCCGTATAGCTCATAAACACGTCGTCGAGGGTCGGCCGGGCGATGCGCACCGCCGAGATGGCGATCCCGCCCTCGGAGAAGAGGCGCGGGACGAACTGGTCGCCATCTTGCACGTAGAAGGCAACCGATCCTTCCGACACAGTCGCATCGATATCGAAGTGCCCTTTCAGCGCCTCGATGGCCTTTTCCGGCTCGGCCACGCTGATCTCGATGCGATCGCGGCCGATGGCCTCCTTGAGGGCGGACGGGGTGTCGAGGACGGCGATCCGGCCGTGGTCGATGATGGCTATCCGGTCGCAGTGCTCCGCCTCGTCCATGTAGTGCGTCGTGAGCAGGATCGTGATCGCCTCGCTAGCCCTCAGCATCTCGATGTAGGACCAGATGTGGGCCCGCGTCTGCGGATCGAGGCCCACGGTGGGCTCGTCGAGGAAGAGCACTCGGGGTGAGTGCAGCAGTCCACGGGCTATCTCGAGGCGGCGGCGCATCCCGCCCGAGAAGCTACGAACCTCGTCCTTGCGGCGATCGGCGAGCTCGACCATCTCGAGCACCTGGGTGATGCGCTCGCCGAGGTGGCTGCCGGTCATGCCGTAGAGCTCCCCATGGAAGCGGAGGTTCTCCTCGGCGGTGAGGTACTCATCGAGAGTGGGATCCTGGAAGACGAGGCCGATCCGGCCCCGCACCTTTGCCCGCTCGGTGACGACGTCAGCCCCTCCGACCATGGCTCGTCCCGCGCTCGGGCGCAGCAGGGTGCAGAGCATCGAGATGGTGGTCGACTTGCCGGCACCGTTCGGGCCGAGCAGCCCGAAGAGCTCGCCGGTGGCGACCGAGAAGCTGACGTCGCGCACCGCCTCGAGGTCCCCGAAACGCTTCGAGAGGTGCTCGAGGACGACGGCCGGCCCGGCGGGAGCAGGTGGTGCGGCCGGGGCGGTCGCCATGGCCGGGCCGGCGGTTGCCGGGCCGGCGGCCGGCTTCGCGAGCGCACGCATCGCCTCAGTCTGCACCGGGAGCGATCCGGTGCGACAGAGGAAAAGGACCCGCCGTCACGACGACCGGTCCTGTTCTCACTCGAGCCCGTGAGATCTACGTATAGCCTTCATGTCTGTGCACGCTCCGAGCGGTGGTGTCCGACAGGTCCGTTTCGATCTCGGCAGCCGGCCTTTCCTCGTGCTCCTCGAGCTCACCCGAGCCTGCGACCTCGCCTGCCGCCACTGCCGGGCTGAGTCGGTGCCCGATCGCGATCCTGAGGAGCTCACTACTGCCGAGGTGGGCGCACTGATAGACGACCTGGCTGCTCTCGGTGCGCCGCGCCCCGTCCTCGTCCTCACAGGCGGGGACCCGCTCAAGCGACCTGACCTGACGAGCATCGTGAGGCATGCCTCGCTCTCGGGCCTCGCGGTGGCCGTGTCACCCGCCGGGACCCCCCGGGCCAGCCGGGCCCGGCTGGCCTCGCTGCGCCTCGCCGGGGCCAACGCCGTCTCGCTCTCGATCGACGGGGCCGGCGCGGATAGCCACGACGCCTTCC
>JAKATT010000027.1 GCA_021818615.1 Actinomycetes bacterium
GACCCTGCAGGTCGACCCGCTCGGCGAGCAGGCGGTAGCTCTCCTGCTCGATCGGGTGGGCGCCGGGCTCGATCATGCGGCTTCCGGCGAGAGAATGAGGAGGACCCCGCGCGGGCAGATCTCGACGCACTCGCCGCAGGCGGTGCAGCGGCTGTCCACGACGGCCGGTCGCAGCGGAGCCGGCAGCAGGGCGCGCACGGGGCAGGTCAAGAGGCAGGCGCCACACGCTGTGCAGCCGGCTCTCACGACCAGCCGCTCGGCCGCGGTGCTCACGCGTCCTCGGCGCGCCGGTAGCCGCGCGGCGTCACCATCCGTCCGCCCACGACCCGTGTCGTCGACGAACCGATGATCACGCACGTCGTCATCCCTACCAGCTCGGGGTCGAGTGAGGCGAGCGTGGTGAGGCTCACCGTCTCGGCCGCCCGCCCGGCGTCGGAGACGAGCCCGACAGGGGTCGAAGGTGGCCGCCGCTCGAGGAGCAGGTCGCGCACTGCCCCGAGCTGCCAGTCGCGCCCCAGCGAGCGCGGGTTGTAGAGCACGAGCACGAGGTCGGCGTCCCTCGCTGCCTCGACGCGGCGCACGATGAGGTCCCACGGCGTGAGGAGGTCCGAGAGCGAGAGGACAAGGTGGTCGTGGCCGAGCGGCGCGCCGAGGCGTGCGGCGCTCGCGAGGGACGCCGTCACGCCCGCGACGATCTCGATGCCGACACCGGCGTTCTCGCCGGCCTCCTCGAGCACGAGCGATGCCATCGCGTAGACGCCGGGGTCACCTGAGCACACGACCGCCACCCGTCGCCCAGACTCGGCCCACTTGACCGCCGTACGCGCCCGCTCGAGCTCGGCTCCGATGGGCGAGGCCATCACCTCCATGGAAGCTGACAGCAGGTCGGCGCACTGCTCGAGGTATCCCGAATAGCCGACGATCACCTCGGCGCCCCGCACTGCCCGGTCGGCGGCCGGCGTGCGCTCGGCCCGGGACCCTGGGCCGAGCCCGACCACCGCTAGGTGTCCCGACGGCCGCCGGCGGCGCGCCACGGCGACGGTGCAGTGGGGTGATGCCTGCTTGGCGATCACCAGCTCGGACCCGGCTCCCGCCCCGAGGATCGCAGCAGCCTCGGCCACGCTCGGCGTTCCGACCGCGTCGGCGACGATGCTCGAGGGGTGCGGGACTGCCACTTCTGCCAGGTCCCTCGCCGTGAATGCCTCGACAGGGAGTCCGAGGGCGGCGATGCCCGCTTCGCCGGCCCGCCGGTCGATCGTGGCGATCGACGTGACGCTCGACCGGCTGAGCCCTGCATCCTGCAGGGCCGACTCGAGCAACGCCGCCAGTTCGTCGCCGGGCGGGCCGCTCGACGCCCCGACGCCGACCACGAGGCTTTGGGGGCGGAGGACGACCACGCCGGCAGCGCCGGCGGCGCCCGAGTCGGTGACGACTATGCGCCAGCGCGAGCCCGGCCCGCCACGGGCGATCTCCTCGAGCCGGCGCGGCACCGGCCAGTCGAGGGGATTGTCGAGGAACACAGGCTCGTCGTCGGCAAGCGCCCGACCGACACCAGGGAGGTCACCCTCTGCAACGAGCCCGCTTCCCGCGAGGACGTCGAGCGCCGGCACTCCGCTCGAGTCCGAGGCGGTCGTCAGCACAGGCTCTGCTCCAAGGAGGGCGGCGACCTCCCTGGCGAGCTCGTTCGCCCCGTGATGGCCGCCCAGGACAGGGACTGCGAAAAGGCCGGCCTCGTCCACGCAGACGACCGCGGGGTCGGTGGCCTTTGTTCCGAGCATGGGAGCGACGACCCGCACGACGGCACCGATTGATGCGACAGCGACGAAGGCGTCGACAGCTGCCCAGTGGCTGTGCAGGCTCTCTGCGAGCCCCGCCGTCGAGTGCTCGTATGGCAGCCTCGCCGCGAGCGACCGCCCGGCCCGCGTGACGGCGATCGTGAGGACGCGCCGGCTCTCTCGAGCGTCGAGCGCCTGGCTCACGGACCCCAACAGATGAACACAGGGTCCAGGCTCGACAAGCGAAACACCCCGTCGGGGAGGCGTACGCCGCGGGAGACCGACACCTGGACGAGGTTGCCGAGCCAGTCGGCCGCGGTGACGGCCCGCTCGAGCGAGGCGAACGTGGCGACCGCCCTGCCCCCGGGGGCTAGTCGCTTCATCACAGCCTCGAGCACCGGGAGCCCGCCGCCGCCGACGACCACCCGGTCGGGTGCCGGCAGGTCTTCGAGGACCTCGGGCGCCTCGCCCTTGGCGATGCGCACCCTCACTCCGTGCCGCCTCGCGTTGGCGGCGATGCGGGCAGCCCCGACCTCGTTGCGCTCGATCGCGATCACCTCTATAGACGGCACGAGGAGTGCTGCCTCGATCCCGACGCTTCCGGAGCCTGCCCCGACGTCCCACAGGACGTTGCCCGGGGTGAGCGCGAGACGGCCGAGCACGACGGCACGGACCTCGCCCTTGGTGATCATGCCGTTTCCGTGCTCGAAGTCGTCCTCGTGCCGCCCGAACTCCCTCGGCCGGTCGTCGTCCGTCGGAGGCCACGAAGTCACGGCGGGCGGCTTTGTGTAGCGGTCGCCGACGAGCAGGACGACCGAGAGGCGCGGGAAGCTGCGCTGGGCGAGCCATTCGAGGCTGGTCCCCCGTTCGATGGCCTCATCGGGCTGGCCGAGGTTCGAGATCACGATCACGTGGTCGTACTGTGCGCCGTTTGCCTTCAGGTAGGCGCCGATCTTCTCGGGCGGGTTCTCCGGGGATGTGAGCACCGCCGCCTTGCGAGCGTCCAGCACTCGCACGAGGGCGCGCGGGAGCGGCCGGCCATGGGCCGAGGCGACGACGGCGTCGTCCCAGGGGATGCCCACGCGGCCGAAGGCCGCCGCGATGCTCGAGGCAGCCGGGTGCACCTCGAGGGACTCCGGCCCGAAGCGGTCGGCGAGCAGGCGCCCGATCCCGAAGAAACCGGGATCGCCGCTCGCCACTACGACAACCGTCCCGCGCGAGCGGGCTTCTCCGATATGTCCGAGCGCGCTCTGAAGATCCGCGGTGATCGGGATGACCTGGGCATCCTGCCCGAGCGAGCCCTCGAGGGCTGCCAGGTGCCTGCGCCCGGCAGCCACAGTCGCCGCCGAGCGGATCATCGAGAGGGCCCCGGGCGACAGCGCGCCGATTCCCTCGGGCGGCACACCTATGACGACGATTGGCTCCGTCACGGCTCGTCACCTCCTCGCTCTCCCGTGCCGCCGATCGTGCGTCCGCTCGGCGCTTCGCCGGACCAAGCCACCACCTCGGTTCCTTCGAAGTCCGACATCCACACGCTGACAGGCACTCGATTGTTCACATGAGCTTGACACGCCTGACGTGCCCGCTCGCACACCAGCCCCAACGCCACCCGTTCGCCCCCCGCCAGAGCGACCTCGGCGAAGTGGCGGGCCGTGGCAGTGCTCGTTGCGGCCTCTACCAGCTTGGCAGACGCGCCAGCCTGCGTCGCGATCTCCTCGAGCAGCGCGGTGTCGACGTCGCTTCGGTGGAAGTGGGTCATCATCACTCCGGCGGCAAGCTTCGTCAGCTTGCCGGCCATCGCCACGAGGTTGACCTGTCGCATCCTGTGAGACGCCGCCCTGCGCAGGGCGATCCCGGTGAAGTCGCCCACCTCGACGAAGCACACCGGGTCGAGAGCTGGCAGCTCTCGGCGGGCGAGCACCTCGCTGCGGTGGCCGGTCGCGAGAACGAGATGCATCTCGCCTTGGGCAGCGGCGACGTCGATCTGCTGGACGACCGAAGCGCGGTAGGCGGCGGTCGAGAACGGGCGCACGATGCCGGTCGTGCCGAGAATGGAGATGCCGCCGAGGATGCCGAGGCGCTCGTTCGTGGTCTCGAGCGCCATCTCCTCGCCCCCTGGCACCGAGAACGTGATCAAGAGCGGCAGGTCGGTGACCTCTCCGACAGCTCTTAGGATCATCCTGCGAGGTATCGGGTTGATCGCCGGCTCTCCGACCTCGAGGCCGAGACCGGGTTTGGTGACCGTACCGATGCCGCGGCCGGCGGCGAGCTCGGTGCTCCCACCGCTCGCGTGGGCCACCTTGGCCGTGAGGCGTGCCCCGTCGGTGCAATCGGGGTCGTCGCCGGCGTCCTTCACCACGACAGCGATCGGCGTCATCCTGCCGGCCGGCGCTTCGACAGGAAAGCTCACTCGGCGGCCGGCCGGCAGGGCGACCTCGACCTCCCCGGGCACCGTGCCGGTGACAAGGCCGATCGTCGCAGCCTTGGCGGCGGCCGACGCACAAGTGCCAGTCGTCCATCCCGGGCGCAGGCTCCGTCGCCGGCGGGCGGCGTCCTCGCTGAGCTCGGGCTCGCAGGTCATCGCTCGGGGATGGCCCGCCTGGAAGGGCGGCCGGCAGTCGAGCCGGGGCGTGAGCGCGTCCTGAAGGTGTGCGAGAACGACGGAGAGTAGAGGTGGCTCCTGCCCTTCGATGCGGGCGGAGGCGCCACGGCCTCGCCGACGACGACGAGCACGGTACGGGTCTCGCCGCTCGCCCGGATCGTCCGGGCGAGCTCGCCGACGGTCGTCAGATGCACCTGTTCGTCCGGCCAGCTGGCCCGGACGACGACGGCGGCGGGAGTCGACTCCGAGAACGCGCTGCCGGCAGCGAGCAGCTCGCTTTGCAGCTCGTCGGGGCGGGCTCCTGCCAGGAAGACCGCCGTGGTCGCCCCGACAGCAGCAAAGGCCGCCAGCGACTCCCGGGCGGGCATCGATCTCCTCGTGCGTCCCGGCAGCCGGGTTACGACGACGCTTTGAGCGATGCGCGGAACGGTGAGCTCGCGGCCGAGCGCGGCGGCGGCAGCCGAGAGCGAGGTGACCCCGGGAATGATCTCGAAGTCACGCCCATGCTCGACGCACCAGTCGATCTGCTCTGCGATCGCTCCGTAGAGGGACGGGTCACCCGAGTGGAGCCGCACTATGCGGGAACCGGGCCGCGAGCTGTAGACCTCGAGCACGTCCTCGAGCGTCATCGAGGCGGAGTCGTGCAGCTCGGCGCTCCCGCGGCTGAGCCCGAGGATGGCGGCCGGGACGAGAGACGACGCCCAAATCACGACGTCGGCGCGCTCGAGCCGGTCGGCGCCGCGAAGCGTCATCAGGTCGACCGCCCCTGGACCGGCCCCGACGAAGCTGATCATGCCGTTTGCCACCGTCACGAGTGCCGGGAGGGCGGCACGATGACCGTGGCGAGGTAGCATGCCGGCCCGACCCCCGCCTCCCTGGCGGCGCCGATACGCTCGCCGGGCAGGCCGAGAAGCTCGCCGAAGACCGCTCCGTCGACGCGTCCCGCCTTGTCGAGGGCGGCCACGATGCTCGGTAGGTGCCGACCGCCCTTGTAAACGACCACGGCGCCCTCAGGGTCCCCGAGAGCCTCCTCGAGCGGTCCTGTACCCTCCAGGGCGGTGACGAGACGCAGGTGCTCGGTTCCGTCAAGCAGCGTGACACCGGCGCGTGCCGCCAGCTCCTGGAAGGCCATGATCCCCGGGACAGTCTCTGTCGTGAGATCGGGCCGCCTCTCGAGGACGGCCGAGACGAGAGCCGAGAAGGTCGAGTAGATGTTGGGGTCGCCGAGGGTGACGAAGGCCACCGCTTCGCCGGCGTCGAGGAAGGTGACGAGCCGCTCGGCGGCCACTTGGTGTGATGCCACCCGTCCGGCCGTCATGTCGAAGACGAGCCGTTCCACGCGCAGTCCGGGGAGTGCCTCGCGCACGATCGCCTCGGCGCGACCCACGGCATCCTCGGCGGTGGCGGGCGCGACGACCCTGTCTGCCGAGCGTAGTACCTCGATGGCACGGATCGTTAGCAGGGCGGGATCGCCCGGTCCGACGCCGACTCCGATCAGTCGGCCGGTTCGTCTGGTATCGGCGGAGCTCATGAGCGCCAACCCTACGGCTCCTCCCGGCCCGTCCCGAAGCGGGCGGCGGCGGACACGAACCGCTCCGCCGGCGCGGGGTCGGCTGCGAGGTGCTGGTGGAGGTAGGTAGCAAGCACCGAGGGCGTCGCGTGCCCCTCGCACCAGGTGTCGGTACCGTTCGCCAGCCTCAATGCCTGGCCGGGCGGATCGAGCGTCGAGTAGTGGAGCTCGTGCCCGCGCAGCACCGTCCCGACGGCCGCGACCGGGTTGTCGGCAAGCACGCTGGCGAGCCGGTAGCCGATCGTCAATCGCCCGGTCATCGTTCCGGTGGCAGGCACCACCCCGCACTGCGGGTGACCGTCGAGCACGGCCGACATCCACAACAACCCTCCGCACTCGGCCCAGACGGGCCCGCCCCGAGAGGCGAAACGCGCCACGTCCGCTAACAGCGGCCGGTTCAGCGCGAGCTGCTCGGCGTACACTTCTGGGAACCCCCCGCCCGCATAGACGCCGTCGACTCGCTCGGGCAACACCGGGTCCTCCACTGGATCGAGCGCGACGAGCTCGGCGCCTGCCTCCTCGAATCGCTCGGTGGTCTCGGGATAGAGGAAGCTGAACGCGGGGCCGCCTGCGACTGCGATGCGAGGGCGTCGTCGCCCACCGGCCGTCGCGAGCGGGCTGGCGGCAGTCAGTTCAGCCGAGGGCAACAGCGCGGGCGCGGCACGTGCCAGCTGTTCGAGGCAATCGAGGTCGACGGTAGCAGCGACGGCCGAGGCCAAGTACCTGAGCGATCGCCGGATATCCGCAGGATGCTCCGCCACGGGGACGAGGCCGAGATGCCGGTCGCGCCATGAGAAAGCGCTGTCTCTGCGGAGGGCACCGAGAACCGGGAGACCGAGTGGCTCAAGGGCCCGGCGCAGGCCCTCTTCGTGGTCGGCCGAGCCGACCCGGTTCAGGATCAGGCCCTTCACCAGGCCCGGAGGGCCGAAGGACACGTAGCCGTGCACTAGGGCGGCGACCGACTGGCTCATCCGGCCCGCGTCAACCACGAGCACCACCGGCGTAGCGGTCAACACCGCGATCTCCGCACTGCTCGCCCGCGCCGGTACCACGGACGCCGGATCCGTGGTCATCCTGGCAGCCTTCACCCTCTCTGCCTCCTCCCTCTCCTCCCTCTCCTCCTCCTCCTCGAGGCCGGTGATCCGGCCGGCACCGTCGAAGAGGCCCATGACACCCTCCACGATGAGGATGTCGCCTCCCTCGGCAGCCCGGCGGGTGAGAGCTGGGACCAGTCGGGCGGGAGACAGGAAGCTGTCGAGGTTGCGCGAGGGGGAGCCGGTGGCAAGCCGGTGGTACCCGGGATCGATGTAGTCAGGTCCGACTTTGGCGGCGCGCACGCGCTTCCCGTGCTGTGCGAACGCGGCCATGATTCCGGTTGCGATGGTCGTCTTTCCCACGCCGGAGTGGGTGCCTGCGACGAGCACCCGAGCAGGGGTCAGTACTCGATCCCCTTGCGGGCTGTGATGCCGCGGTCGAACGCGTGCTTCACCTTGCGCATCTCGGTGACGGTGTCGGCGAGCTCGATGACCTCAGGTGGGGCGTCCCGGCCGGTCAGTACGACGTTGGTCCGCGGGCTGCGCGCCGTCAGCCCGGCGACGACCTCGGCGACCGGCACCCACCCGTACTTCATGGCATAGGTCACCTCGTCGAGGATGAGGAGGTCGTAGTCGCCGCTCGCGAGCTTGCCACGGGCGACCTCCCACGCGTGGCGCCCCTTGGCGGCTGTCTCGTCGAGGTCGGTCGATTCCCAGGTGAATCCGTCGCCGAGCGTGTGCCACTCGATCCCGAGGTGGTCGGCCAGCTTGCGTTCCCCAGTCTTCCACTTCCCGCTCTTCACGAACTGCACGACACCAACCGTCCAGCCCCGCGCCCAGCCTCTCGACATCACACCGAAGGCGGCAGAGGACTTGCCCTTGCCGTGACCGGTGTTGACGAGGACGAGTGACTCGCGTGGCACGACGTGAACGTACCGGCTCGATGGCGGTCGTGCCTACTGCTGGTTCCGCCACGATGTCGTCGGGACGCCAGCCGAACGGCTACATCGCATCGAACGCCTGATCTCCCCCGCCATTCGCTGAGAGCTACGGTGCCGAGAGCACGCCGGGGTTGAGGATGCCGATCGGGTCGAGGGCCCTTTTCACCCGAGACATGAGGTCGAGCTCCGCTGGTGTGCGCGCCAGGCGCAGGTAGGCAGACTTGGCGACCCCGATACCGTGCTCGGCCGAGATCGACCCACCGAGACCGAGTGCCAGTCGGAGGATTGCGCCGTCGACGCGCTCGTCCTCCGGTGCCGGCCCGATGACGTTGACGTGCAGGTTGCCGTCAGCCACGTGCCCGAAGCAGATGAGCCGGGCACCCGGCGCCAGCGCGCCCACGGTAGCCGGAAGCGCTGCGGCCAACGAAGAGAGCAAGCCGACAGGCACGGATACGTCGAGCTTGTGCGGGACGCCGAGCGACGAGACAGCTTCTGCCTGCGCCTCCCTCCATTGCCACAGGCGCTCCCTGCCGCCACGGTCGCTTGCAACGGCTACGTCGAGAACTCCGCCGACGCGCTCGAGCGCGGCGGCTAGCTGGTCGGTCGGATCGGAGTTGCCGGATGCCTCGACGGTCAGCCACGCAGCAGCCCGGCCGCCACCGGGAGGTGCAGGCAGTCCGAAGCGTGCCCTCACGAGCTC
>JAKATT010000017.1 GCA_021818615.1 Actinomycetes bacterium
AGAGGACTGGGTCCGCGACCGGGCGCTCTCGGTGCTCGAGGGCCACGCCCGTGAGGTCGCCTCGGGCATCTACAGGAGAGCGACGGCCGAGGGACTCGCCACCTCCAAGCGCAAGAAGGCCGACGAGACGGCCAGGTACCTCAAGAACAAGGCGCCCTACTTGGGCTATCCGACCGCGCTCGCCTCCGGGTGGCCCATCGCGACCGGGATAATCGAAGGGGCAGTGCGACATGTTGTCCGGGACCGGATGGACGTCACTGGCGCACGCTGGTCCGTCGACGGAGCAGAAGCCGTCTTGAAGCTACGGGCAGTCCGGGCGAACGGCGACTTTGACGACTACTGGCGCTTCCACCTCGACCACGAGCGCCACCGCGTCCACGAGTCACGTTACGACCGGGGCATCATCCCGCTGGCCGCCTAGTCACTCCTGGAGCGCCGCACCCTTTTCAATCTGCCGATGTGTGGATGCTCGAAGGTCGCGCCGATCTGGCGGCCCTCTGGGACCTTCGGGTCTTGCCCGAGGTTCGGAATATGGGACGCAGCTGTTCCATGCCGCCGAAGACTGGACTCGCGCACGCGGTTGTCGTCAGCCGAAGATCGAAACGGAGAATATTAACGTGCCGGCCAGCCACTTCTACCGCCGGATGGGCTGTACTCTTGGCGGCATCAACCGTTTCGCCTATCCGGACCGGCCGCACGAGGCACAGCTTCTGTGGTTCCTCGCGAGGGAGAACGGCGTGAGCATCAGCCCCGCCACCAAGACCGGGGCTCCGAAGCCGTAACCGACGCGCTCAGGCGTCTCGACGAGGCGCACGACAAGCGACATGATCGGGTAGAAGCCGAGCGCGACCAGAAAAGCAGTGACGTTGGCCGCCAGCACCGGGCGAACCTTCAACAGGCGAAGGTTGATCAACGGGTGGCGCACTCGCAACTCGACCGCGACCCAAGCGGCGAGAAGCGCCACGGACACTGCGGCGCTTGCAAGCGTCGTTGCCGAGAACCACCCCCCAACTCGGACCTTCTGCGAGCACGAGGATCAACCCGCCCAGCCCGAGCCCGATCAGCACTGCAGCACCGACGTGGACGCGGGCCGTGCGCTGCGGGCTCCCCGGTAGGACCGCGATGGCGCCGACGAGAGCCACCGCGCTCAGCGCGGCGGCGAACCAGAACGGGGCGTAGAGACCCAGGTACTGGGCCAGAAGACCGACGAGCGGGTAGCCCACACCGACCCCGGCCGCGGTCATGATCCCGATCACCACGATGGTCTCGCGCCACCACGGCGGCGTGCCAGGCGGGACTCTCCCGCATGCTCAGATCCCCGGAGTCCAGGCCCGGGTCGGGCGATCTGTATGGCACCGCCCGGGGTCACAACGAAGCTGTTCCGGGTCGACGACGTGGACGCGCACCGCGAACGTACCCGGGGCCCACGCCGGGCATCAGGTCACGTCGCGCTTCACGGTGGTCCGCGCTGCGACGACGGTGAGGAGTACCGCCAGTGCGCCGACGAGGCCGACGACCGCGGCGAAAGGGAGTGGCGTGAGGCCGCTCGGCACCGGGGGCATGCCTCCTTTGGTGGCACCCGCCATGGTCTCAGAAGCCATGAACGGCAGGTAGGGGGCGAGGGAGTGGAAGACCCCGCCGAGGATCTGCTCGATGCCAAATCCCCAGGCGAAGGTGACGATGATGGCACCGATCTGGTTGGCGATGAGCGCGCCGAGGGCCGCGCCGGCTGCGGCCAGGAGCCCTCCGCCGAGGACCGCCCCTGCGGCGTAGCGGGCGAGGGTGCTCCCAGCGACGGCGATGTGGTAGCCGTTGGCGGTGGCGAAGGCGAGGCCGACTCCGGTCGTCACCGCGGTACCGACCGCGCCGAAGCCGAGGCCGGTCAGCCCGGCGGTGAGGACCTTGGCGAGCAGGACCTGGCGGCGGTCGGGCTGGTCGAGGTAGGTGTCGGTGAGCGTCTTGTGGCGCAGCTCGCCGCTGGTGATGGTGGTGCCGTAGACCGCGGCGATGATGAGTGCGAAGCCGGTGCTGGTGAGCACGTCGCGAAATCCTGTGGCGGTGGCGAGGCTGGGGATCATGCCACCCGTGCCGGCTCGGGAGGCTTCGACGGAGGAGACGATGCCGGCCCAGGCTGCGGCCACTGCGAGCAGCCCGGCGGCGAGGCGGGTGGTTCGAAACTTCAGCAGCTCGATGCGGATGGCGGTGATCATCGGGTGGGCTCGGCAGGACTTGTGGAGGTGAGCTGGAAGAAGACCTCCTCGAGGTCGGCGGGCTCGCCGACGCACTCGAGGACCGGGACCGCTCCTCGGGCCGCGAGGGTGGCGACCTGTTCGGGGCTGGCGCCGACGACCGCCAACCCTTCTCCTTCGACCTCGACCCGCAGACCGTGCTCGGAGAGGGTTTCGGCTAGCTGCGCCGGCTGTGGGGTGCGGACCCGGACCCGCTGGGGGCCACGAGCGAGCAGCTCGGCGAGCGGGGCGTGGGCGACGAGGCGTCCGGCGTCGATGATGAGGGCCGAGGTGGCCACCTCGGCCACCTCGGCGAGGACGTGGCTCGACACCAGCACGGTGCGACCTTCTCGCGCGAGGCCGCGGAGGAGTCCCCGAAGCCAGCGGACGCCTTCGGGGTCGAGGCCGTTGGCGGGCTCGTCCAAGATGAGCACCTCGGGGTCACCGAGCAGCGCCGCCGCGAGGGCGAGCCGCTGGCGCATGCCGAGCGACAGGCTGCCCGCCCGCCGGTCGGCGGCCCCGGCGAGCTCGACCTGGTCGAGCACCTCTGCTATCCGTCTGTTGTCGACCCCCGCCGCTACGGCCCGCACCCGCAGGTGGTCACGAACCTTGCGGCCCGGGTGGATGCCGGAGGCCTCCAACACGGCCCCCACACGGCGGGCGCGTGCGGGCAGCTTGGCGTAGGGGTGGCCGGCGATCGTCGCCCGGCCGGCGTCGGGACGGACGAGGCCGACGAGCATGCGCAGCGTCGTGGTCTTGCCCGCCCCGTTGCGCCCGAGGAACCCCACGACCGTCCCGGCCTCGATCGCGAAGCTCAAGTCGTCGACGGCCAGGACAGGGCCGAAGCTCTTGGTCAGCGCCTCCGCCTCGATCACCGCCACGGTCGAGCACCCCCTTCGCCTGCGCCGCGAGACGAAGACCCACCGTCTGCTTCGGTGCTCTGTTCTCGCCGCGGGCCCTGCCGGTGGCGGTGCAGCCCGAACGCGCCGAGCGCCACGACGAGGACGACCGGGAGCATCATCATGGCGTTGCCGCTCACAGGTTCCTCCTTGCCCACCTCGCCTCGACGTTCATGGGCGAACGCCCATCACTGTATGGGCGATCGCCCATCGTGTCAAGCCGGCGAGCATCCAGCTATCCAGCTAGCGGATCGAGGTGCGAAAGGCGCACAGGGTGAGGGGCACGAGGACGGCGGCGGTGACGCCGAGGGCGACGAGAGCGGGCATGACCGCGGGCCCATAGCTTCCGAGGTTCATGAGCCCCTGGCCGGCGGTGATGACGTAGGCGGCGGGGTTGGCCCGGGCGAGTGCCTGGAGCCACCCGGGCTGCAGGCCGAGGGGGAAGAACGCCGAGGAGAGGAAGAGGACGGGGAGGGTGAGGAAGAACCCGACGACCATCGTCACCTCGGCGTTTCGGCTGGCCAAGGCGACGAGGTTGGACAGGCACGCCCAGACCACGCCGAAGGCGACGGCGAAGGCGACGAGGACGACGACCCCGATCGCACCGGCGCGCACCGTGACGCCCATCGCGGCGGCGACGCCGATGACGATGAGGTTCTGGAGGACCATCACGACCCCGTCCGCAAAGACGCGGGCGGCGAGCACCACCCAGCGCGGGATCGGGCTCGTGGCGAGTTTGTCCATCATGCCGGTCGAGATGTCCGTCACGGTCGCCATGCCGGATTGGAGGGCGCTGAACAGCACCGAGAGGACGACCATGGCCGGGGTGAAGAAGCTCAGGTAGGAGTGGTAGCCGAGGCGGGTGAGCTCTGGGGTGGCACCGAGCGCTCCGAAGGTCTGGGAGAACAGCGCCAGCCAGACGACCGGCTGGACGAGCGAGACGGCGAGCAGCATCGGCGTGCGCACGCTCTTGACGATGTTGCGTCCGGCCAGGAGCGCCACCAGGATCAGTCGGCGACCCATCGCCGCCTCAGCGCCCCCGCCGGCCGTGCGCGGCGGCGAAGATCCCACTCGTCGCCCCCCGCTGAGCCGCCTCGGCGCGGGGTCGGTGCCCCGTGCAGGCGAGGAAGACGTCGTCCAAGCTCACCTGCGACTGCTCCACGCCGGTCGGCTCGATCCCCGCCTTCCCGAGGGCGGCCAGCAACGGGGCGAGATCCGCACGGGGGTTGGTGACCGAGAGGACGAGCGGGTCGCCGGCCTCGACGCCCACGACCGAGGCCAGATCGCGCAACAACCTCGCCGCACGGGCCTCGGTGGCTGCGTCGTCGAAGGCGAGCGTGAGCCGGCCCCCGCCCACCTCGGCCTTGAGCGACGCCGGCGTCCCGGCCCTGACCAGCCGCCCGGCGTCGATGATCGCCACCCGGTCGCAGGCACGATCGGCCTCCTCCAGGTACTGGGTCGTGAGAAACACCGTCGTTCCCTCCTCGCGGCAAAGCCGGCGCAGCTCGTCCCACAGACCTGCCCGGGCCTGGGGGTCGATCCCGGTCGTCGGCTCGTCGAGGAACACCACCCGGGGCCGGTGGACGAGCGCCTGCGCCACGTCGAGACGGCGCCGCTGCCCTCCAGAGAGCCGCCCGGCGCGAGTCGCGGCCACATCGGCAAGCGACAGCGCCTCGAGGACCTCGCCGCACCGCACCCACGCGTCTTGGTGCGACAGGCCGTGAAGCATCCCTTGGAGGGCGAGGCTCTCCGCGGCCGTGAGGTCGTCGTCGACGCCGACGAACTGGCCGGCGTAGCCGATCAGCCCCCGGACCCGCCCCGCCTGGGAGGCGACGTCGTAGCCGCCCACCGCCGCGGCTCCCGACGTCATCGCCAGCAACGTGACCAAGATGCGCACAGTGGTGGTCTTCCCCGACCCGTTAGGGCCGAGCAGGCCGAACGTCTCGCCAGCACCAACCGACAGGCTCAACCCTGCGAGCGCCCGCCGCCCGCCCGGGTAGTCCTTGACCAGCCCCGCCACCTCGATCGACGACGCCTCGCTCGAAGCGGGCGAAGCCGCCAGGTCACCAACCTGCGACGAGCGCGGCGCCTGCCCGAGAGGCCCCCGGCCGGGCCAGCGCCCAGCGTGGTCCCTGTGCCATATCATGGGCATGTGCCCATCATATGGGCGCTCGCCCATCATTGCAAGCCGGCCGAGGAGGTGCCCACGAGATGCCGAGAGGACAGGCGCTCCCCGACGCCCGATCAGCGCTGTTCGAGGCCGCCGACCGCATCCTGGCCCGAGACGGGCCCGAGGGCATCGCCAGCCGAGCCCTCACCGACGAAGCCGGGGTCGCCAAAGGGGTGCTCCACAACCACTTTCACGACGTCGAGGACTTCCTCGCCGCATACGCGGTCGACCGGATCGCGGCGACCTTCGCGCGCGCCGGGTCGCTCGCTCCGCGCGCCGGGAAGCGCACCGTCGTGGGCAACCTCACCGATGCCGCCTGCGACCTGTTCGGCTCCGGAACCTTGGCGGTGGCCGACCTCCTGAGCTCGCGGCCGCTGCTCTTCGCCCGCGTCCAGCAACTGCTCGACCGGACAGGCTCAGGCTTCGACGGTCTCCAACGGACCTTCGCCGCCTACCTCGACGCCGAGAAAGCCCTAGGGCGTCTGCCCGAGGACGCCGACAGTCCCATGCTGGCCTTCCATCTCATCGCTTCGGTCCACCATCTCTTCTTCGTCAGCGGCCGCCAACCCCTCGAACGACCACAGGTGCGCCGCATCGTCACCTCGCTCATCGGAGACGCGGCAACGGACAGAGCCAGACGCGAATGTTGAGAAGGGTCGGGTCGTTGCAGCTGGTCTTGCAAGCGGAGCGTTCCCGGACCCCCGGACCGGTCTCGCCGGAAACCGCGTTGAGTAGTGCAGTGCATACGCATGCCCTGTGCAGGCGTATGCAACGGCGCCGCGGTGAGCGCCGTCCAGTCGCCGGCCGCCACGAACCCGCAGCTCACCGGCCACATCTCGCCACGCACACCCTACATACGCATGCGTACGCAGGATTGATAAGGCCCCGAGAAAAACCCCCGAGAAACCCGCATCTCCGACGCCAGCCCAAACGCGAAACCGCTGGACAGGCGCCTGCACCCATGCACAGAAACGCGCTAAACCAGCGGAACTAGCGGGGGTTCAGGACCATCAGGCGACTGTCGGGTTCCAAACCCGACGAAGTCGCTGGTCACGGCGTCGTGCGTATGCACTGCATAAGCGGCTGCCCTACTCAACTACCCGGCACCGGCCAGCGATGCCCCGAGAAACTCGACCTGTCCGAGTCGTCTCCGCTCGCTTCTGGCCTCATGACCGCGCCTGAGTCATCTCGGCGGGGCGGAAGCGCTGGCGAGCTGCTTGGCGGGAGACCCCGAGAGCGGCGGCGATGTGGTTCCAGGACCTCCCGTGCGCCCGGGCCGTCTCGACGGCCTCCCGCAGCCGGGCCTCGTCGTGGCGAGTTGCCTCGGCCGCCGTCGCTACCGCCCGGAGGTCGCTCAGGTCGTCGGCCTGGGTGACCTCGGGGTCCAGAGTCTCGGTCAGCAGGCGGTATCGCTCGGCAGCTCGCTCGATCTCTTCGTCGGTGTGCTTCATGTCCATCGCCTTGTCATCGGAGGAACAGGTAGAACTTGCGGCTCAGCTCCATGGCGTGGATGACGACCGGATCCTCGCCTTCGAGATCCAAGATCCCGATCTCCAGCAACGACCCATCAGCTGCCGGTCCTATCAGCATGGTGAGATCTTCGCCGAGGTCGATCCGCCGCACGGCATTGCGGACGGCATGACGGATGTCTTCTTCGCTGACGCCATGCCTGCTTGCCGGCTGGCCGATGCGCATATCGACAACATACCTTGTCTAGGTTACCGCGCTCGCTGCCGAGATCCACCGCCAAGCCAGAACTGCAGCTCACGGGCGTGGATGGCATTTCCGGCACCCACAGGGCCTCGACAAGCCGGTGCCTCCGCGCCCCGAGCTCACTCGTGACCGAGGTCGTGTCCCGACGGCAGATCGAGCAGCTGGGTGAACAGATCGAACGCGCGGGTGGTCCCGGCAGTGTCGCCGGTCGCCAACAGGTCGAGCAGGAGACCCCTGGTCACCGCCAACCCGAGGCGGGCGAGCCCCTCGGCATCGTCCTCGTCGATCCCGGCGTCGATCCCGGCGTCGATCAGCAACACCCTCACGGGGGAGATCCATCCCTCGACCGCCTCGTCCAAGAAGCCCTTGGTGCCGGGGCGGCCCAAGAGGGCGTGGGCGTAGATCTCGAAGAAGAGGCGCTCTTGCGCCCGAAGGGACGGATCGGCCAGGTGATCCCACCGTCGGCGGGCGTCGGCGACCGACAGCGGAGCCGTGCCGAGACGCTCACGTTCGCGTCGCTCCACCTCACGCACGACGGCCACGAGCAGACCCTCCCGCGACCCGAAGTGGTAGATGAGCATCCGATGGCTCGTGCCGATCGCCGCGGCGATCTCGCGGAGGCTCAGGTCCACGATCCCCCGGTCCAAGGCGTGCTCGACCGCAGCATGGAGCAAGCGGTCCTTGGCTTGCGAGCTGGCCACGCCCACACTGTACCATGTGGTACACTTACCACATGGTACAGGGAGGAGGTACGCCAATGAGCCAGCTGTCGGTAGGAGCCGAAGGGACGACCCGAGCCGGGCCCGAGGTCGTGTGGTCCCTCGTGGCCAACGCGAACAGCTATGCGCAGTGGGGCCCGTGGAACGACGGCGGCTACCGCCCGCCTTCCGCCGGCCCGTCGCAGGAGGGCTCGGTCCAGTGGTTCCGCTACGGTCGCCGTACGACCAGCGTCGAGCAGATCCTGGAGGTCGACGAGCCCCGACGCGTCGTCTACACGGTGGTGGAGGGCCTCCCGGTGAAGAACTACCGGGCGGAAGTGACCTTGACGCCGACGTCTTCCGGTGGGACCTCGATCCTTTGGGGTGCATCCTGGGACAAGACGCTCATGGGGAGCCTGGTGCGACGCAAGCTGGCGCAGGTCTACCCCGACATCGTCGCGGCCCTGGTCGCCGCCGCTGATCAGCAGGTCGCTTCGAGCCCACGGCACTGACTCGGACATGGGCACCACCGTCATTGTGAACGCCGGTCGAATTCAGCCGCGCGCGCCGGTCGAAAACAGCCGCACTTTGGGTATCAAGCTACCTGGCCTCCGGTAGTTGCTCTTGCTGGTCCTGGTACGTCTCGGGTCGCGGCCGCGATTGATCTCCTCGAACGCCGTGGCCATCAATCCGGGCCATAGTTCGAAGACGGTGCTGCGCCGCTCCGGGTCGTAGGTCGCGACTTGGGCGAGGAGCCGGAGGAGCTGCCAGAGTGCGGCCGGATCTGAGGTGCGTCTGACTTTGCCGCGGAGGTCCGGCCGAAAATGAACCAAGTCACTGGTCCGGCTCCCCGGTGCTGGTGGTGTCCCGGCGATGGTAGGCGAGACGCTCGTGGCGTGCTCGCTCAAGGCC
>JAKATT010000132.1:0-8202 GCA_021818615.1 Actinomycetes bacterium
CGAGATCGGCGATAGCGCCCACTCCTCGTCGGTCATGTCGCCATGCGTCGTCCGTCATGCCTGTGGTTTCTGGATCTTTCGCGCTATATCGCCATAGTACGTGGTAGTAGTTACACGTGCGCGAGCCCCGACCGGCGCGAACATCCACGACAGCCTCTTCGTATCACCTTGACCCGCCTCGCCCGGCACCACTACCACGCCGAGCTCCAGCTACCGCCCGGGGCGTCACCGGGAACCACGGGGCCTCGTCTTCTTCCGTGGCGGACCCCAGCACGTCTCACACGTGCACTGCGTAGAGCCCGGCTCGGAGGAGCGCGTTGCCGGCGGTGTTGACAGGGCCGACTGAACGAGGTTCGCGAGTGGCCGGGCTCTTACGCGGTCCGTTCCGGCCAATTCAGGGATGCTTCGCCGGTGTTCCCGTCGCTTGCCGCCGTGAGCGGAAGGGCTGGAGACGACTCTTGATCGCTCGCGGGCCAAAGGTCGTCACGCACCTCGGGCACCAAAAACCCTGCTCGAGCTCGGTCCCGCACGTCCCGTGGTAGAGGACGACCACCGCTTCACCGTCCGACAGCCATCGGTCGCCCCACCGCATGAGCGCGACGAGGGCCGGTGAGAGCTCGAAACCCATCTCGGTCAGCCTGTACTCGTAGCGAGGCGGGTGTTCCTCGTAGGGAACCCTGGTCAGAATGCCACCGTCGACGAGCTTGCCAAGGCGATTGGAGAGGACCGGCCGGGCGATGCCGAGATCGCCCCGCAACTCCTCGAAGCGATGGAGCCCGCGAAAGACGTCGCGAAGGATGAGCATCGTCCAGCGGTCGCCGACGAGCTCGAGAGTCCTCCCGATGGAGTCAAATGGCCGAGGCACGGCGCTGGTCACGCCCGAGGATAGCGTCGGGCCCAGTCAGTTCGCATTGAGAACTGACTCTCGCTAACCTGGCGCCGTGCCCACCGACGACGAGCTACTGGACGCTCCGCTGGACAAGATCCTCGTCGCGGCGGCTGCCGTTCGCGACCGCGCGTTCGGTTCGCGCGTAACGTACTCGCCAAAGGTCTTCATCCCGCTCACGAGGCTCTGCCGGGACCGCTGCGGCTACTGTACCTTCGCCAAGCCGCCAGCGAGGCTTGCGGCCCCGTACCTGGACGAAGACGAGGTGCTCGCGATCGCCCGTGCCGGGGCGCGCGCCGGCTGCCACGAGGCGCTCTTTACCATCGGCGAGCGGCCGGAGCTGCGCTATGAGGTCGCAGCGCGTTGGCTTGCCGATCACGGCTACGCCTCGACGATCGACTACCTCGTGGCGATGGCCAAGCTCGTCCTCGAGGAGACCGGTCTCTTGCCGCACGCAAACGCCGGTGCTCTGTACGAAGAAGAGCTCGCCAAGCTCCGCGTCGTCGCGCCAAGCCAGGGGATGATGCTCGAGAGCCTCGACCCGACACTCTTCTGCCATCAGGGCGCACCCGACAAGGCGCCCGAGCGCCGTATCGCTACCCTGGAGGCGGCTGGCCGCCTCGCCATTCCCTTCACGACGGGGATCCTGGTCGGCATTGGCGAGCGTCGCGCCGACCGCCTCGCAGCACTCCGGGCGATCGCCGAGAGCCACGCCCGCTACGGCCACATCCAAGAGGTGATCGTCCAGAACTTCCTTCCGAAGGACGGAACGGCCATGAGCCAGGCACCGCCCTGTTCGACCGACGAGCACCGCTGGAGCATCGCCGTAGCCCGCCTGATCCTTCCTGAAGAGGTCCACCTGCAGGCGCCGCCGAACTTGGCAGAGGACCTCGGCGAACTGCTCGCCGCGGGGATCGACGACTGGGGTGGGATCTCGCCGGTGACGATCGATCACGTGAACCCCGAGCGCGTCTGGCCGAGCCTCGAGCGCCTTCAAGCGGTGACCGAAGCCGCAGGCCACAGCCTCGCGCCGCGCCTTTGCGTCTATCCGGAGTTCGTGCGCGATCCACAGCACTGGCTGGACGACGGCGTGCGTTTCGCCGTCCTGGACCGCTCCGACGCAGAGGGCCTCGGGCGCGACGACCCCGGCGCGTTCTTCCCCGAGAAGGTGACCGCTATCCGACCGGTCGGCGACGATGTCGAGGTCGTCCTCGCCAGCGAGGCCTCCACCGCCTGGTACTCGGGAGCCCAGGGTGCCCCGCCTATGCTCGTGCCTGCCCCCGCCCGTGCCTCCGGCCCGATCCGTGACGTGCTCGCCGGCGTGCGTCTCGGCCAGGAGGTGGGCATCGAGGAGCTCGTCACGCTCTTCTCGGCGCGCGGCCCAGAGGTCGCCGCGGTCGCCGAGTGCGCGGATGAGCTGCGGCGCGACGCCGTCGGCGAGGTAGTCACCTTCGTGCACAACCGGAACATCAACTACACCAACGTCTGCACCTTCAAGTGCCGATTCTGCGCATTCTCCAAGGGCCCGCTCTCGCTCAACCTGCGTGGCGCGCCGTACCGGCTCGGCCTCGAGGACATCGCCGAGCGCGCGCTCGAGGCGTGGCAGCGCGGGGCGACCGAGGTCACCCTCCAGGGTGGCATCCACCCCGACTTCGATGGGAACTACTACGTCGAGGTAGTGAAGGCGGTGCTCGATGCGGCGCCGGGCCTGCACGTGCACGGCTTCACGGCGCTGGAGGTCACCGAGGGCGCTCGTCGACTCGGCGAGCCGCTCGCCGACTACCTCCGGCGTCTGCGCAACGCGGGGCTGCGCTCGCTTCCCGGGACCGCTGCCGAGATTCTCGACGACGAGATCCGCCGACAGATCTGCCCCGACAAGATCACCACCGAGGAGTGGCTCGTCGCGCACGAGACGGCCCATCGCGTCGGGCTCGCATCGAACGTCACGATCATGCACGGCACGGTCGAGGGCCCGCTTCATTTGGCCCGCCATCTCGTGCGGACCCGCGAGCTGCAACGGCGAACCGGAGGCTTCACCGAGTTCGTGCCGTTGCCCTTCGTCCACATGGCCGCCCCGCTCTACCTGCAGCGGCGGTCACGCCGCGGCCCGACGTTTCGCGAGGTGCTCCTCATGCACGCTGTCGGCCGCATCGCCTACCGGGGCCTCATCGACAACGTCCAGGCGAGCTGGGTGAAGGTCGGCGTGGACGGCGTCCGCCAGCTGCTCCAGGCCGGGGTGAACGACCTCGGAGGCACCTTGATGGAGGAGAGCATCAGCCGTGCCGCGGGCGCGAGCCACGGTCAGGGCCTCCAACGCGAAGACTTCGAAGCGCTCGTCGCCCCGCTCGGTCGCCCCCTTCGCCAGCGGAGCACGCTCTATCAGACGGTCGCCTGAACTGAATCGGCCTGGGAATTCCGGAGGCTCCTCCGCTCTCGACTTTCTCACCTACGCCGCAGCGTTCTCCCAGGCCAGGCGGATGACGCCGATTTCCTGTGGCGTGGCAGGTCCGGGGTCTTCCCGCCGAAATTGCGCGGCGATGATCACGCGGCGGAGCTTGGCGAAGATGTCGAGGACCGAGGGTTGGGCCTTGTCCCGATACCACGGGGCGAGCGCGCGGGCCGTCTGGACGTCGCCCGGGTCGTGGCCCGCCGTCGCATACCAGCAGAGCGCGAGGCTGTTCACGACGAGCCCGAACGGGACCGTGCGCTCGACGGCCTTCTCCAGCCGGTTGCGAGCCTGCCCGACACCACCCGTCTGCTTCGCGTCCTCGATAGCGACCTCGATCGACCAGCGTTCCGCGTAGCGCCCGACGACCTCGGCGGCACTCGCGGCGAGATCGGTGGTGACGAGCGTGACGTCGTAGCCGCTCTTCGAGCGGTCCCGGACGAACACGACCTGCACCTCCTGTGGAGCGAACACCCCATACCAAAGACAGCGCAGCACTGCGACCGAGACGGTCGTGGTCTGCCCGTATCTCGTGACGGTGGCCTCGGTGAAGGCCGCCTTCTCGGCGAGGACGGCGAGCGAGGCGAGCTTCGCGCCCTTCTGCCGGGGCCGGCCGCGCTTTCCGGTCCGCGGCGGCGCGAGCTCGTAGAGCGAGGCGTTGGAGCGCAGCCGGGTGGTCCAGGTCACCGACCCCGGGAGACCCCGCAGCGTCTTGCCCGCGTATGCGGAGTCGGCGACCACGTGAACCGTCCTGTCCGGGAGCGCTGTGACGAGCGCCTCGACGAGGCGACGGGCCAGCGCGAGCCGGGACGAGTCCTTGCTGTTCTTTCGGACGAGCGCGAAGCCGACCGGCAGCGCGAGAGGCCGGTCGAGGATCGGCAGTCGCACCACGATCGCCAGGATCACCCAGTTGTTACCGTAGCCGATCTTGGCCTTGCCGACAGCGGAGCCGTCGTGGAACCACGACGCGGCATGCACCTTCGGTCCGCGGCGGTGGAACAGCGTGTCGTCGATCGCGACGACAACCGGCGCGTCGGCCGCCACCAGCAGGCGCACGACGAGGCGCGAAAGGACCGCGGAGATCTGCTCGATCGACCAGCGGGCGTGGGAGAAGAAGCGGTGTGCCCGGTGGTGGCTCCAGGTCTGTGACAGCCCGGCCCCGACGAGCATCCCGCACACCGTGCGCCGGGCGGTCTGGGAGACAAGGCCGCATGCGAGCGCAGAGAACACCGGGAAGGTCCACGCCGAGAAGCATCCCCGGAACTCGTGGAGCAGGCCTTCAAGCGATGGCGGCACCGCCACCGCAGCCTCGCTTGCCGCGCGGTGATCGTCCCTTGCCATGGCTCCCCCTCGCTCCCTAGTCCTTAGTAGCTAACTAAGGGCCACGCCGCGTAGGGTGGATGGTGCGAGGGAAGGGAGGGACAGTGAAGGTGAACCGCAGCCAGCAAGCCGCGCAGCGCCGGCTCGCCTCAGCGCTCGGCGAGATCGGCTTCGCGCTCCCGGGGTCGCTCACGGTGCGCGCCTACCGGTGCGGCAAGCAGAACTGCCGTTGCCGGGGCGAGCCCCCACAACTTCACGGCCCCTACGCGTTCTGGACGCGCAAGATCGACGGCAAGACTGTCACGCGCATGCTGACCGACGAAGAGGTCGCCGACTACGAGCCGCTGTTCGACAACGCCCGCAAGCTCCGTGAGCTCATGAACAAGCTCCACGAGCTCTCCCTCGGACTCGTCGAGCCAGCCAATGCCGGGTCACGTCCGAAGCCGCGCACGAGACCTACGGACGCTCCCGCTCGTCGTCGGCGGACCAAGGCTGCCGGGCCTCAGGAGTAGGGCAGAGCGGCCTCTAAAACTGCGAAAGTCGAGTGGCCTTCGGGTGCATCTTGAAGTAGCTCCCGTCCAAGTAGCACTAGTCGATGCGGGTCCCCGACAGGTCCCGCCGGCGCCAGTCCTCGAACTCGGAGCGAAGGCGCTGGCAGATGCGGCTCACCGTCGTCCGGCTGATGGCCGCCTCCTTGCCGAAGACCTCGGTGCTGACGATCACGGAATTCCCCCACCGTAGGGGCGGGACGATCACGTAATTCCCCCACCCCTCGATCAGCTTCCCCCACCCGGTCCTCCGTAACGCAAGCTCTCCCTCGTCCAGAACCGGACGAAGGAGACGAGATGAGGAGGACGTTCACCGTGGTGGACATCGTCGAAATCATGACCCACTGGTATGCCGGGCGGTCTCAGCACGAGATCGCTACGAGCCTCGGCGTTGACCGCAAGACCGTTCGCCGCTACACCAAGGCGGCAACCGAGGCCGGCTTGTCGCCCGGCGGGCCGCCCGGCGGGCCGCCCGTGTCGGACGACGAGTGGCGGGCCAAGGTCCGCGCGTGGTTCCCGCACCTGTACGACACCCGCCTGGTGAGGCCCACCTGGCCCGACATCGCCCGCCACCACGAGGCCGTGGCCGCCCTGGTCGGAGTCGTCCCGGTCTCGGTCATCCACCAGCGCCTCGTCGACGAGGTGGGCCTCGAGGCCTCGGTGGCGAGCCTTCGCCGCTACGTGCGGGCGCACTTCGCCGCCGAGGTGAGAGCCGGAGAGGTGCTCGTATGGCGGCCGGAGGTGGAGCCAGGCGAAGAAGCCCAAGTGGACTACGGCTACATGGGCACCTGGAGGGATCCGAGCACCGGCACCAACCGGCGGGTGTGGGCGTTCTCGATGGTCCTGTCGTACTCCCGGCACCTCTTTGTCTATCCGACCCTTCGCATGGACGCCGCCTCCTGGGTGAGCGCGCACGTCGCCGCCTTGGAGTTCTTCTCGGGCGCTGCGCGACGGGTGGTGATCGACAACCTGAGAAACGGGGTGATCAAGCCCGACATCTACGACCCGAAGTTCAACCGGGCCTATGCAGAGCTGGCGGCCTTCTATGGTCTGCTCGTCGACCCCGCGAGGGCCTTTCACCCAAAGGACAAACCGCGGATCGAGTCGGTGCAGCGATACATCCGCTCGAGCTTCTTTGCCGGGCGCGACTGGCCGTCGATGCCCGCAATGGTCGCCGACGCGGCCCGCTGGTCGAGCGAGGTGGCAGGGCGGAGGACCCCCCGAGCCCTCGAGGGGCGCACTCCCCTCGAGGTCTTTGGTGCCGAGGAGGCTGGAGTCCTCCGGCCCCTGCCGGTTACGCCCTTTGAGCTTGCCATCTGGTCACGACCCAAGGTGGGCCCCGATGCCCACCTGAAGGTCGCTTCGACGCTCTACAGCGTCCCCTACCGGCTGATCGGCCGGCGCCTCGACGCCCGGGCGACGCCCGAGAAGGTCGAGCTCTACGACAACGGCGAGCTCGTGAAGACCCATGCCGTTAAGGCCAAGGGGAGAAAGACCGACTGGGCGGACCTGCCCACCGAACGGATGGGCTTTTACATGCGCACCCCGGTGTGGTGCCGAGCCCAGGCCGTCATCATCGGTCCGGCCACCGATGCCCTCATCGAGCAGCTGCTGGCGCTCAACGTGCTGTATCGCCTGCGCCAGGCCCAGGGCGTGCTGCGCCTGCGGGACCGTTACGGAGACGCCCGCCTCGAGGCCGCCTGCCGGCGCGCTCTCGAGGCCGGTGACCCCTCCTACAAGACCGTGAAGGGCATCCTTTCTGCTGGGACCGAGAACGACGCCGCCCAGCAGGTCCTGCCTGGGGTCGAAGCGCCGGCCTGGCTTCGCGGACCGGAGGCCTTCGGGACCGGAGAGGCCCGATGAGCGGGCCGGCACCGGCGACACGGCTAGCCCCGGTGCTTCGCTCCCTGCGCCTCACCGGGATGCTCGAGACCCTGGAGCCACGACTGGCCGAGGCCCGGGCGGGCAAGCTCGGGCACGCCGAGTTCTTGGAGGTGCTCTGCCAGGACGAGATCTCCCGTCGGGACGCGGCGGGAGTGGCGCGGCGCATCCGCGCCGCCCGCTTCCCTTTCGAGGCGACCCTCGAGAGCTTTGACTGGGGCTTCAACCCGGCACTGCCCGTGGCGACGATCCGCGACCTCGCCCGGCTCGAGTTCATCGACGCCGGCGAGGGCGTCTGTCTGTACGGTCCGGTCGGGGTGGGAAAGAGCCACGTCGCGATCGCACTCGGGCACCTCGCGGCCCGGCGCGGCTACGACGTGGCCTTCACCACCTGCAGCCGTCTCGTCGCCGAGCTGGCGGGCGGACACGCCGATCGGAGCTTCGAGACGCGCCTTCGACACCTGGCCAAGGTGGGCCTTCTCATCGTCGACGACTGGGCGATGCGCGAGTTCACCGCGGCGGCGGCCGATGACGTCTACGAGCTGCTCGCCGATCGCATCGGACGGCCCGGTCATGCCCTCGTGCTCACCTCGAATCGCTCGCCGGCGGACTGGTATCCCCTCTTCCCGAATGCCGTCGTCGGCGAGTCGATTCTTGACCGCTTGATCAACGGCAGTCACCAGATCCTCATGGACGGCAAGAGCTACCGGCCCGAGCGCCGGCCGAGGACCAAGGCCTGACCAGGTGAAGCACAGCCTCGCCAGAGGACGGCAAGCCCGGGCGTCAAGCCACTTACTCGCACCTGGCCGATGCGGCCCGGGGCGCTACCGCTGCTCGTGCGGGCTTGACCCCCTCTGGCGACGGCTTCGGCTCCACGGCTCAAGACCAACGGCGGCAACGGCGGGGGCCTCCAAGAAAGACGGTGTCAACCACATCCCAGGGCTGCACGCCGTCCAGCGAGGCCCCCGCCGTCACCGCCACGATGCCGCTCGCCGAGAGCGGAGGGAGGGGGCGATCGACTAGAACTGCACCCGGACCGGGTGGGGGAATTCGGTGATCGACCCCCGGGGGAATTACCTGATCATCAGCACCAGATCCAGTGGCGGTGATTCTTCTTCCCC
>JAKATT010000132.1:8212-8552 GCA_021818615.1 Actinomycetes bacterium
AAGTGCGCCTCGATGTAGGGGTTGATGCTCCTATAGATGTCAAGGCATCTATGCGGCTAGTTGTCCATCGGCGGTGACTGCGGGCGTGGGGAGCAGCCTGTAGATCTCGCGGACCAGGTAACGCTTCAGACAGCGAATGATGTCCTTCTTGGCGAGCCCCTCCGCAGTGCGCTTCTTCACGTAGGCGATGGTTGGCTCGTGCCAGCGCATGCGCACGATGACTGCGCGGTAGAGGGCGGCGTTGGCCTGGCGGTTGCCGCCGCGATTCAGCCGGTATCGACCGCTTGTCTTGCCGGACGACGCAGGGATCGGCGAGAAGCCCAAGCACTTCGCGAGAGCA
>JAKATT010000156.1 GCA_021818615.1 Actinomycetes bacterium
GGCTCGTCGAGACGCCCGGTGATGCCGTGGTCGAGGAGAGCGACCCGTCCGGACTCCTGTACGAAGAGGTTGCCTCCGTGCAGGTCGCCGTGGAAGACGCCGTAGAGGAGCGCGCCCTCGAGAAAAGAGATCACCTCGCTGCGCAGCACCGCAGGTGTGTCTATACCGGCCTCACGCATGCCGGCGACGTCGTCCCAGGCGAAGCCGGACAGCTTCTCCATCACCAACATGCGCTTTGTCACGAGCCAAGGGTGAGGGCGCGGCACGACGATGGAACGCTGGTTCGTGAGAGCCAGGACCCGGCCGAGGTCGAGCATGTTCGCTGCCTCGAGGCGGAAGTCGAGCTCCTCGACGATCGTCTCGGCGAAGAGCTCGATGAGAGCAGGCGGGTTGGCGAGGGCGGAGACCGGGATGCGCCCGACGAGATGCGGTGCGAGGAAGCTCATGACCGAAAGGTCGTGGTGTACCAGCTGCGCCACTTTCGGGCGCTGCACCTTGACGACGACCTCCTCGCCGCTGACGAGCACCGCCCGGTGGACCTGGGCGATCGAAGCGGCCGCGACGGGGTGCCTCTCGAAACTGGCGAACGTCGACTCGAGCGGTCCTGCCAGCTCGGCCTCGAGCGTCCGCTTGACGACATCGAAGGGTTCCGCCGGGACTCGGTCGCGCAGGAGCTTGAACTGCGAGACGACCTCTTCGGGGAAGATGCCCTCACCGGAGGAGAGGATCTGGCCGAGCTTGATATAGGTCGGGCCGAGGTCCTGGAACGCCTCCCGCAGGCGCCGGGAGAGGGCGCTACGAGAGTGTTCCCGACCACGCCTGCGGTCGAGGAGGTACCAGGCGCCGACTGCGAGCCCGAGCTTGCGAGACACTCGCGCGATGCGCCCGGAGGGCGGCAGCAGGCGTCGGCGGACAAGCCTCGGAACCCCGGCACGGCATCGCTCCCTGAGGGAGGTGACGTGGAGGGCCCACGCCAGCTCGGAAGCGTCGACAACCCAGGGGCCCCGCTCGGTGAAGGAGAAGGTGCTGGTGTCGGGAGAGCGGTCTCCGGGCGCTTTGGAGCTCAGAGTTCCGACTGTAACGGGGCGAGCACGAGGCACCCGTTGTGACCGCCGAAGCCGAAGCTGTTCGACAGCACCGCTCCGCCCGCGAACGGGCGCGGGCCGCCGATCGCGACGTCGATGTGCATCTCGGGGTCGAGCTGCTCGAGGCCGGCGGTCGGCGGGACCTCGTGGCGCACGATCGTGAGGGCGGACGCGACCGCCTCGATCGCACCGGCCGCGCCGAGGGAGTGCCCGGTCACGCCCTTGATCGACGTGACGAGCGGCCCTCGGCGTCCGAAGAGCTTCTCTATCGCCTCGGCTTCGGCGAGGTCATTGAGGGGCGTCGACGTGCCGTGGGCGTTCACGTGCTCGACGTCGGCCGGCGTGATGCCGGCATCGTCGAGGGCGAGCTCCATACAAGCGAGCGCACCGGCGCCGCCCGGTGCCGGCATCGTGATGTGGTGGGCGTCTGCGGTCGAGGCGGCCCCGAGGAGCTCTGCATAGATGTGGGCACCCCTCGATCTGGCATGCTCGAGCTCCTCGAGCACTAGGGAAGCGGCACCTTCGGCGATCACGAAACCATCGCGGCGCACGTCGAAGGGACGTGACACGTTGCTAGTCGAGAGGGCGGTCATGTTAGTGAAGGCTGCGAGCCCGATGCGGGTCATGGCTGCTTCGGAGCCACCGGCGAGGACAGCGTCGCAGCGACCTGACGCGACGAGCCGCATGCCTGCGCCGATCGACTGTGTCCCCGCCGCGCAGGCAGTCACGATCGTCTCGCAGGGCCCGCGCCAGCCGAGACGCATCGAGATGGCCGCCGCCGCGGCGTTCGCCATCATCATCGGCACGAGGAAGGGCGACACCCGCCTCGGGCCTTTCGAGTTGAGCACGCCGACCTGGTTCTCGAGCGTCTCGAGGCCGCCGACGCCGGTGCCGTGGACGACCCCGGCCCGCATCGGGTCGACCCCGAGCTCTCCGGCGTCGTCGAGCGCCATCTGGGCTGTCGCGATCGCGAACTGCTGGAAGCGGTCGGCACGCCGGGCCGACTTCACGTCGAACCAAGCAGCCGGGTCGAAGTCGCGGACGCGCCGCTCACCCTCCGGAGCCGGGCGGAGAAGCCCGTCCCAGAAGGCGTCGAGGCCGATCCCTGCGCACGACACGACACCGAGCCCGGTGACGACGACGCGCCGGCGTAGCGGCGCCGGGAAGGCCATCAGAGCTTCGAGGTGACGATCTCGAAGGCCTGTCCGACCGTCGTCACGCCATCGAGCTCGCTCTCCTCGATCGTGATGTCGAACACCTCCTCGAGAGCCATCACGAACTCGACAACCTCGAGGCTGTCCGCCTCGAGGTCCTCTTGGAACTTCGCCTCGGCCGTCACCTTGTCCTCTGGCACCTGCAGCACCTCGACAGCGCAGGACCTGAACTTCTCGAATGCGGTGTCACTGTCCACGATCGTCACCCACTCCTTGTCGTGCTGTCCCGGTCAATGGCCCATCCCGAGCCCGCCGTCGACCGGCAGCACGGCACCGGTCACGTACGAGGCATCCTCGCTCGCCAGGAAGGCGATCGCGGCTGCGATCTCCTCCGGCGAGGCTGCCCGGCGGAGCGGCACCATCGACTCGAGTGCGCTTACCCGCTCGCTCCCGAGCGCAGCGATCATATCCGTGGCGACCACGCCGGGAGCGACCACGTTCACCGTCACATTGCGCCCTGCGAGCTCTCTCGCGAGCGACCGGCCGAAGCCGATGAGGGCGGCCTTCGATGCGGCGTAGTTCGTCTGGCCGGCAGAGCCGAGGTAGGCGACGACCGAGGACACGAGGATCACCCGGCCGTAGCGGGCGCGGACCATCTTGGAAGCGGCCCGTTTCGTGGTCCGGTACGCCGCCGTGAGGTTGGTGTCGAGCACGCGGTGCCACCGCTGCTCCGTCATCCGCAGCAGGAGGGCGTCGTCGGTGACGCCGGCGCTGCAGACGAGGACCTCGACCGGTCCGAGCACCGCCTCCACCTCGGCGAAGGCGCCGTCGAGGTCAGCTTCGGAGGTGACGTCGCACTGGAGAGGGAGGAGCGGGTCGCTTCCCTCCGGTCCTTCCAGCGGCTCGGGCTGCTCGGTGCGCCATGTGACGGCGACCCTGAAGCCGTCGCGTTGGAGGCGCCTCGCGGCGGCGAGGCCGATCCCACGGCTCCCGCCGGTGACGAGCGCCACCCGCCCCCGAGCCTGTCTGGCGGGGTCGTCGCCAGTCGCTGATCTGGTCATGTCCCCCATCGGAGCAGGGCGGACGCCCAGGTCATGCCTGCTCCGAAACCAGACATGAGTATGAGGTCGCCGTCCTCGACGCGGCCGGCCTCGACCGCCTCCGTCAATGCGATCGGAACCGAGCTGGCTGATGTGTTCCCCGTGCGGTCGACGACGATCACCGACCTCTCGGGCACGATGCCCAACCGGTCGACGACCGCGTCGATGATGCGCCGGTTAGCCTGGTGCGGCACGAAGAGCTTCACCTCGGCACCGCTCGTGCCGGTGCCGGACAGCACTCTCGCGGCCGACTCCACGGTCGCACGCACAGCCCTTCGGTAGACCTCCCTGCCCTCCATCTGGATGTAACCGGCATGGTTGCAGTAAAGGATCGGCAGGAGGGATCCGTCGAGGCCGAGATCGTGGGAGAGGATGAGCTCGTGGTCCGGGGTCGCCTCGACGACTACGGCCCCGGCCCCGTCCCCGAACAGCACGGCCGTGCCACGGTCGTCCTGGTCGGTGATGCGCGACAGCGTGTCGGACCCGACGACGAGCGCACGGCGGAAGCCGGCCTGGAACATCGAGACGGCGGTGACAAGGGCGTACACGAACCCGGCGCATGCGGCATTGAGGTCGAACGCAGCCCCGCGGCAGCCGAGCTCGGCGTGGACAATCGAGGAGGTCGCGGGCACTCTCTTGTCGGGTGTCGTCGTCGCGAGGATAAGGAGGTCGACGTCGCCTGCCTCGACGCCGGCGCGCTTTAGGGCGCCACGGCAAGCCTCGATCGCGAGCGTGCTCGTCGTGCCCCCGAAACGGCGCTCCCTGATCCCGGTTCGTTCGACTATCCAGGCGTCCGAGGTGTCGAGACGTGCCTCGAAGTCGGCGTTCGTGACGACAGTGTCGGGCAGCGCGGCCGCCCAGCCGGTGATCGTCGCGCCCGGGAGCGACTGCCGCAGCCCGCTCACTTGGCGAGCACCCCGGCTATAGCGGCCCGCAGCCAAGCCACCGGCTGACCGGAGGCAACCCGCTCGCCGGGAAGCACCAGCACTCCCTCGAGGGAGCCTTCGAAGGCCGAGCGGACTTCCGAGGAGCCGACTCGCCCGATCAGCCCGCCGACCTCGACCCTGACGGCGTGGCGGCGCGAGGCAGGGGACCCGGGCACGAGCGAGGTGACGCTCGCATCCGGTTCGAAGAGCCCGGTTGCCGGCGACAGGATGAGCCTCTCGGAGATGTGGAACCGCTCGCCTGCACGGGCATCGGCTGCCGCCTGCATGCCGGGGCTGTGGCCGGCCAGCATCTCGATGAGCGTGTCGAGATCGTCAGGCGTCGAGACGGAGACGGCGATCGTGTCGGCTGCCGGCACGACCCGGCGGGCGAGCCCGGTGAGCACTCTGCCTGGGCCGACCTCCACGATCGTGTTCGCCCCGGCTGCGAGCAGCGCCTCGAGGGTGTGGCGCCAGCGCACTGGGCTGCAGAGCTGAGCCGAGAGGAGGCGCTGCCACTCGTGCGCGCCGGCATGCGCCCGGGCATCCACGTTGGCGATGACGGCTGGCTCGGGCCGGCGGAAGCTCACCTCGCCGAGCGCCTTTCGCAGGCGGTCCCTCGCAGGCGCCATGAGGGGTGTGTGGAAGGCGCCCTCGACCGCGATCGGCAGCACCTTCTTGCCGCCGAGCTCCTTCACTATCCGTCCGGCCTCCGCCACGGCGTCATGGGTCCCGGCAATGACGACCTGGCCGGGGGCGTTGTAGTTGGCGACCCAGACGTCGCCCTCGGCGCGCAGGCAGGCGGACTCGACAGTGTCCTCGTCGAGGCCGAGCACTGCCGCCATCGTGCCGGGGGCGTCTTGGGCGGCCTGGTGCATTGCCGCGCCCCGCTCGGCGACGAGGCGGAGGCCGTCCTCGAAGTCGAGGGCACCGGCAGCGACGAGGGCGCTGTACTCGCCGAGGCTGTGGCCGGCAAGCGCTGCCGGCTCGAGCCCGACCCGCTCGGCCGCATCGAGGACGACGAGGCTCAGCACGAATGTCGCCAGCTGGGCGTTGTCGGTCCGTCTCAGGGTCTCCGGGTCGGCGCGCAGCAGGAGAGCAGCGACGTCGTGGCCGGTCACGTCGGACGCGAGCTCGACGAGCTCGAAGGAGGGGTGGTGCTCCCAGGACGCGCCCATCCCGGCTCGCTGTGATCCTTGACCGGGAAATGTGAACGCCAGCACTGCTCCCCCTCGAGACGACCACCGCCGTGTCGGGAATCGGACGGTTGCTGCAGAGTCTGACTGTTTCGCGGATGAAACGGTTACCCCGTCATCCTGACCTGGGCGGTCACCCGCTCGCACAGCATCCGGCGTCCGGTGCACGGTGTCCGTAGGTCAGCACCAGGAGAGGCGAGCTCTCACGGCGAGGTGATCGGAATTCCCCGAGCGTACGACCTCGCCTTCGAGAACCTCGACCTCACGGGTGACGAAGATGTGGTCGAGCTGGCTGTGCGGACGGCCCGCCGGCCAGGTGCGGCCGCGGACCGCCCGCCGCCACCCGGGCATGAGAACCGACACCGGCGGGCCCCACAGGTTCATGTCGCCCGCGAGCACCGCCGGCGAGGTGGTACGGGGCAGCCTGCGCCGTAGCCGGGAGAAGTGGAGGAGGGACCCGTGGCTGAAGTGTGCCACGTGGGTACCGACGACGGTGAGGTGGCGGGGCTCGGGCTGGCCTTGCGCGCTGGCCGGAAGCGCGCCGAGCTCCACCTTGAGCGCCGCCCGTCGTGTGAAGTCCCATCGGAGCTTGCCGAGCTCGACAGCTTCTGAGGCAAGTGCCGGCAGGCGCGTGAGCACGGCAATGCCCCAGGTCCCCTCCTCGTATCCGCCGAGATCGCGGCGCCCTGCACCCGACAGGCTCCCGCCGACGTAGAGAGCCTTGTGGCCATGGGCTAGGTACTTGCGCGGCTCCCAGCCCTTGCCGGCGGAGCGGGGATCGAGGCGCCGCCAGCTCCGGGCAAGAGGGAGCTCGTGGCACTCGTAGCCGAGCTCGGCCGCGATCTCGTCTGCCTGGCTCACAGCCTCGCGGGGCGCAAACACCTCCTCGAGCACGAGCACGTCGGCCTCGAGCGCGCGGCACGACGCGACGAGGTCGAAGGGCCGGCCCCAGCCGTCGATGCCGCTATGGGTGTTGAAGCTGGCGACGGTGAGCTCCGGCACGGCGTCCGACGGTAGCTGCAAGGCCGGCGCCGCCGATGGCGCACCCGCTGGCGTCCGCTGCGGCAGGGACTGGTGCCCGGAGCGGGACTCGAACCCGCACGCCCTTGCGGACAGCGGCTTTTGAGGCCGCCGCGTCTGCCATTCCGCCATCCGGGCCCGGCCTGAGCGTAGTCCACCCCGGAGATCTGCCACCCTGGACGGGTGCAGGAGAGCCCCGAGCTGACGACAGGCGCCTCGCCGGGCCACTCCTCGCCCGGCGCGATCCGCCACGGCCGGCTCCGCCCGGCTGAGCTTGCCGAGGCGGCCGTTCTCGGCGACCTCGCACTCGTGCTCGAGGTGATCGGCTGGTTCGCCCCGTTCGGCGGAGCGTTCCAGGCGCTCGCAGTCGTGCCGTTCTCGCTTCTCGCTGCCCGTCACCGCCTGCGCGCCGCCGTGGTGGCGACGATCGCCGCGGCGACGGTGGCCTTCCTCGTCGGCGGCCTCGGCATCGTCCTCCAGACGGCGATTGCCGGCTTGCTCGGCTCGTCGGTCGGCGTGGCTTACCGGCGCGGCTGGCGCCCGCCTTCCGCCGTTGCCTTCACGGTGGCGATGGCCGGCATCCCCCTCGTGTCGGTGACCGAGCTGATCGACTGGGCATCGCCGGGATTCCGCAGCCTCTCGTTCGCACAGATCCGCATCCTTTGGCGCGACGCCCGCCACGTCGTCTCGTTCCTCGGACTCGAGGGCACAACCCAGTGGGGCAACAACGCGCTCGCCTGGGCTATCGCCCACTGGTACCTCTCGGTGCCCGCGGCCGAGCTGGTGCTCGTCTTCGTCGTGGCGCTCGTGTGCGTCCGGCTGCGCCCCTTCCTCGACCAGATCCGCAAGCACGCGATCGCGCCGGCCGAGGACCGCGAGCCCCGTCTCGCCGGCAGCGGTCCCCCTCAGCCGGTGCCCGTGCGCTTCGAGGAGGTGAGCTTTCGCTACCCGGGCAGTGACTCGGACGCGCTGAGCGGGGTGAGCTTCGAGATCCGCCCCGGCCGCCTGCTGGCGCTCGTCGGGCCGAACGGGTCAGGCAAGTCGACGCTCGTAAAGCTCCTCATCGGACGAAACGACCCCACCTCGGGCAACATCTCCCGGCCCGGTCCGGCCGGTCTCGGCGAGGAAGGCGGCACTGCCGTCGTCTTCCAGCGGCCAGAGAGCCAGGTGCTCGGGGTGCGGGTCCGCGACGACCTGTGCTGGGGTCTTCCTGCCGAGCGGCGGCCGGACGTGGGCGCGCTGCTCGAGGTGGTAGGGCTGTCGGGTTTCGAGGAGAGGGAGACCTCGACGTTGTCGGGGGGCGAGCTGCAGCGACTCGCCATCGCGGCAGCGCTCGCCCGCCATCCCCGTGTGCTCGTGTCCGACGAGGCGACGGCGATGATCGACGGGCCGGGGCGGGCCGAGGTCACCGGGCTGCTACGCCGGCTTGCCAGCTCCGGCATGGCCGTCGTGCACGTCACCCACCGGAGCGAGGAGGTCGGTATCGCCGACGAGATCGTCCGGCTCGAGGCCGGCAGCGTCGTCACGGGCTCAGAGCGGCGCGAGCCCGAGGCGGACATCGAACCTTATACGGGTCCATCCGTCTCCCCGAAACCCATCCCTCGCAGCGCCCTCCATCCTCCGCGCCCACGACCGGTGCCGGCAAGAGAAGAATCCCGGACCGCGGCACCGCAGGCGGTAGCGGCCGACCCGCTCGTACGGGTGGTGGGCGCCGGCTACGTGTACGCCGAGGGCACCCCGTGGGCGCACCGGGCGCTCGAAGGGGTCGACCTCGAGATCGCCCGTGGCGAGGGCGTCGTCATCAGTGGGTCGAACGGCTCGGGCAAGTCGACGCTTGCCTGGCTGCTGGCGGGGCTGAGCGTGCCGACCGAAGGTGCCGTGCTGATCGACGGCGAGCCCGTCGCCGATCACCCCGGCCGTGCCGGCATCGCCTTCCAGCACGCGAGGCTCCAGCTGTTGCGCTCGACGGTCATCGGCGACGTGTCGCTCGGTGCGGACGAGCTGGAGGCACGCCG
>JAKATT010000178.1 GCA_021818615.1 Actinomycetes bacterium
GTGCCGGAAGAGACAGCGACAGACTGCAACATGTTCGGCAGGTGTTGCCGTGCGAGGTACGTGTGACGGCTAGGACACACCCGTTGTTCGGGCGGGTCCTCGATGCGTCCGCCTTCAAGCGAGTCAAAGGCGAGCTGCTGCTGGTCGTCTCGCTCCCCGACGGCTCACCAGGCACGATCCGCGCCGATGCGACGAGTCTCGTTGTCGACGCCCACGCAGGCGTCCCGACGACAGTGCTCACTGTCGAGGGGTTACGGCACCTCCACCGGCTGACCGACGCGCTGATGGCGGTCCACGTCCGGCCGAAGACGCGCAAATAGGCTCGACCGACCCTGCACGCGCCAACGAACCGGGAGGTGAGCCTTTTGCGAAGGCTCAGGATAGCCGCGCCCATTCAGCTGCCACTGGATCTCGACGGGGTGGCGCCGAAGCCCGCCGAGCGATGGTCGAGCCTGCCCGAGACGACACGCGAGAGCGTGCTCGTGCTCCTCGCCCGTCTCATCGCTCGCGGAGTGATCGAGAAGGAGGAGCCCAGATGACTGATCTGCTGTCCAAGCTCACGCCCGGCCATCTCGGCCGTGAGGCCTACATCTACGTACGCCAGTCGACCCTCGCCCAGGTGCGCGAGCACACCGAGAGCCTCGAGCGCCAGTACGAGCTGGCCGATCGTGCCATGACCCTCGGTTGGCAGCCACGACAGATCGTCATCGTCGACGAGGACCTCGGACGCTCCGGCGCCGAGGCGAGCGCCCGCGAGGGCTTCAAGGGACTCGTCGCCGACGTCGGCCTCGGGAAGGTGGGCATCATCTTCGGCATCGAGGTCTCCCGCCTCGCCCGGAACAACGCCGACTGGTACCAGCTCCTTGACTTGTGCGCCATGACCGACACGCTCATCGCAGACGGGGACGGCCTCTACCATCCGGCCGACTTCAACGACCGACTGGTGCTCGGGCTGAAGGGGACGATGTCAGAGGCAGAGCTCCATCTCATCCGCCACCGGCTCACGGCCGGCCTGCGGCACAAGGCGGCGAAGGGCGAGCTCCGCCAGGGACTGCCGGTCGGGTACTGCTACGACATCGACGGTCGCATCGTGATGGATCCCGACGAGTCTGTACGAGCGGCGATCGGAAGCGTCTTCCGCCTCTTCGACGAACTCGGCACCGCTCGACAGGTCATGTTGGTGATGCGGGCCGACGGCTTGCTGGTGCCCCGCCGGCGAACGGGTTCGACCCGGATCACCTGGGCGCAGGCCGCCTATCCCTCGATCCACGACTTCCTCACCAATCCGACCTACGCCGGTGCGTTCGTGTTCGGCCGGACGCGTACCGAGAAACGGCTCGACGAGAACGGCCGGCTCGTGGTTCGCACGCGCCAGCTCCCCCGCTCGGAGTGGGAGGTGCTCATTCCCGACCACCATGCCGGTTACGTCACATTCGAGCGATACGAGGCGATCCAGGATGAGCTCCGCCTCAACTGGCACCCGCCGAGGGGACAAGGTGGCGGGCCGGCCCGAGAAGGTACGGCGCTCCTGCAGGGCCGGCTGCGATGCGGTCGGTGCGGGCGGATGATGCAGACCGGATACTCCGGGACCAAAGGCGTCTGCCCGCGATACGTGTGCGGACGGGCCTCCATGCTCTACGGCACTGAGGCGTCCTGCCAGAGCCTCGGCGGTCGCCGGCTCGAACAGCGGGTGCTCGACGAAGTGTTCGCCGTCCTCGAGCCCGCCACCTTGCAGGCGACCGCCAAGGCACTCGACGAGGTTGAGACCCTTCACGCGAAACGGCTCTCTGCCTTCGAGCTCGCCGTCGAACGCGCCCGCTTCGAAGCAGATCGGGCACGTCGGCAGTTCGATGCCGTCGAGCCAGAGAACCGGCTCGTCGCTCGAAGCCTCGAGGCCGCCTACGAGCAGGCCCTCGCCGAACAGCGCCGGTCCGAAGCCGATCTCGCCGTGCAGTGTTCTCGCCGGCCGACCCGGCTGACGAGCGAGGAGCTGGCCTGGGTGGCCCGGGCGGGTGCTGACCTGAGGGCTGTCTTCGAAGCACCCTCTACCTCGTATCGGGAGCGGAAGCAGCTTCTCCGTGCGATCGTGGCCGAGGTCGTCGTCACGGTGCGGAAGGACGATCACGAAGCGGACCTCCGCATCATCTGGGAGGGAGGCGCCGATACCGAGTTCGTCATGAAGCTCAACAAGACCGGCGGCCACTTCCACGCGACCGACGAGGACACGGTCGATCTCGTACGGCGCTTGGCGGAGCACTACGACGACGCCAGGATCGCCGTGATCCTCGCTCGCCAGCACCGACGGACTGGCACCGGTCTCCCGTTCACGAAGAATCGCGTGAAGAGCCTCCGGGACTCGAAGCAGATCCCGGCCTTCTGCCCAGCGAGTGTCACACCCGAAGACGATGATGCCGTCGTGGTCGGGATCACCGGAGCCGAGCAGCTCCTTCGGGTCTCGAAGGTGACGATCTACCGGTGGTTGCGTGACGGGTTCATCGCCGGCGAGCAGCTGACCCCGGGCGGACCCTGGCGCATCCGCATCGACGCGACCACCCGCGCCAAGGTCGTGGCAGAAGCGCCGGAGGGTTGGCTCGATCTCGCCGGCGCGTCAGCCGCTCTCGGGGTGGCTCGCCAGACCGTGCTCGATCGCGTTCGGCGCGGCGAGCTGCGAGCCGTCCATGTCAACCGAGGACGTCGACGTGGACTGGCCATCGAGACGAGCCCGACAGCAGAGCCGAAGCTCTTCGGCCATGCGTCACTCGAAGGAGACGGAGTGTCAATCAGTCCAGACCCAAGGTCGCGAGCTGCGTCCGTCCGCCGATCAGGCCGAGAACACCAGCAATCACAAGGGTCTTCGGTCTGATCTGGACCAAGTGATCAATCACGACGAAGGGAATGCGCAGTGTCAACCAGGACCGGAGTCGCCGAGCAGGACCACGGGCTCCCCGCCAGCCAAGAACGAGCAGTTGGCGAGGAGCGAGAGGGTCGCCGGGGTGATCGAGGGCGCCGCATCGACGTCGAAGTCCCCAAGCCGCTTCGTCCGGGGAAAGCGCGCGTCGGCGACGCGGCGCTGGCGGCGGTGCTCGCTGCGCTCCTCGACCTCGGCCGAGAGCACGTCGGCGAGGTAGGCGAGATGCGAGCTCTGTGCCCGCTCGGCGCTCTTCGCGAGTGGCTCCGCTTCTCGTCGGATCACCGGGGTCCGCAGCTCTCGTGTGGCCGCTCCGATGGTGGCGAGGGCAGCTTCATCGGTCATGGTCATCGCTCGTTCCCTTTCAGTAGCTGGTCGTAGCCTCGAAGGCTCGGAGCCGGGCGGTCGTAGCGGCGAAGCGCCCCTTCGATGGCGACGACCGGGTCCGCCGCCTCACCGAGGTGACGTCGGGCTTCGACGGCGACGACCGCCGCATCGACCGAGCCGACACGAAGGGCCGCCTCGATGCCGGCGGTGACGGCGTGATGGGGGAGGTTCCGGTGGACGAGGAGCACCTCGATCATGGCCTTCGTGCCGGCCGCATCGCCGAGGCGGCGCCGTGCCTCCGCGAAGAAGGCGTCGTGGTGGACCGTGAAGCGTCCGGAGGTTCTCGCCTGCGCAAGGGCGGTCGATCCCGGCATCGCGCCGGGCTTGATCTGGAAGACCTCGAGGTAGTGATCGAGCTCGAGCACATCCCGCCCCCTGCCGACCGCCCGTTCGTGGGAGGCGACGAGCTTCGCTCCGTCGAAGAGCTCGACGGTCTCCGCACCGAGGAGGACGGTCACCTTCCTCCCTGCGAGCCGGACGGGGACCGAGTAGCGGCACTGGCGGACACAGACCCGTGCCTTCGGGTCGACCCGGTTCTCCGAGCGGAGCCGCACGTCGAAGGGCTCTGCAGGGAGCGTCCGCAGTTCGGGCCGCTCGACGGCGAAGTGCTCGCCGACGCTCACCGAGCGCCCGAAGATGTGGCGGTGATCGTCGGCCTCGTCGCCCGCTTCGCAGAGCTCGTTCAGCTCCGCAAGGGACTCGACCCGGGGCATCGGGACGAGGCGTCGTCGTCGAAAGCGTCCCACCTCGCCTTCCACGCCACCCTTCTCGTGCGCGCCCTCCACGCCGGGGATGCAGAAGAACGAGTCGAAGCCGTAGTGCGAGCGCAGTGCCACGAACCGCTCGCTCTCGGTGCGGTTCCGTCCCTTCAGGACCTTGGTGACCGCGGAGGTCAGGTTGTCGTACCTGATGAGCTCGGGTAGGCCCCCGAAGGCCTCGGCGGCTCGCACGTGACCGTCGAGGAAGGCCTCCTGGCACTCATGCAGGTAGACGCGGTGGAAGCCCTTCCCCGACGCGCTGAGGCGCATCACGAACATCTTCCCGACGACGAGCACGCCGCGGAGGTAGAAGCTGACGTCACCGAAGTCGACCTCGGCTGCTGCGCCGAGCGGGTGGTGCTGGGGGACGGTCACCTCGCGAAGTGGCACGCCGACGGACTGCTTTCGCTGCGCCACGTACCGCCGCACGGTCGACTCACCGACGTCGGCGTCGTATTCCTCTCTCAGGCGCTGGTAGATCCGTCGGGCGGTGTGGCGCTGCTTCCTCGGCGCCTGCTTGTCCTCCTCGATCCAGCGATCGATCGTCGCCTTCCAGGGCTCGAGGGCCGGTGAGCTCCGCGGCGGCGGGGCCTTGCGCTCCGGCGGCAGCGCCGACGCAAGCGCCTGGCGCACGGTCCGTCGATGGGTGCCATACCGCTTGGCCAGCTCCCGGATGGAGAGCCCCTCACGCTCGTGTGCCTTCCGGATCTTCTCGAACAGTTCCACTCGTGACCTCGCCATGCCCCACGATCAGGGTCACGGCGGCCGAAGTGGTGGATCCCCGGGGAGGCCCCAGGGTGGGGCCGAATCCGGTGAGCACGACCGCCCGAAGTGGGGCCAAAACAGGTGAGCACACCCATCCGTGTCTATCGCGATCGCGGTGACCAGGTCCCTTTCCTTCGCCAGCGATGACGACGATACCCTCACGCTCTGGGAAGCGCTGTCAGGCGGGCCGGGATGTCGCACTCGGGACCTGCTCCGCGAGCTGGTCGGCGGGGGTGTTGTCGCCGAACAAGAGGCCAGGGATGTGCACCACATGCTGCAAACCGACGACTTGCACAACCTCGGTGGCCCGCCCTGGTAGCTCCACGGTGAACGCTGTCCGCAAGGACAACGCGCTCCCCGAATGGAGATCCTCACACTGCGAGCGAATTGGGTGACCGGGTCGGTCGGTGAGACCGGAAGATGCGCAGCGTACCTGTCTGGGGCATCCTCGCCTCAGGGTGTCGGACGCGCCCGCGAGACCGCCGCCGCGCAGGGCGATTATCGCCAGAGTTCACAGCGTGAGTAGGCGCGTGCCCCATGCAGTGCCCTATGCAGAGCCCGTGACCAGCACAAACGCAGGATCTGTCGAGGAAAGCCACGCGAACACGTGACGTCACCTCCACCGCAAGCTTTGGATCTTCGCGCCTTTCGGGCTGACCGTGCTGGGCTTTCATGCCGTTCCGTTGCATTTCCACGGGGTTGTCCACAGGGTTTATCGACCTGATTATGGGTGAATGATCACCCTGCCCTACGCAGCCCTACGCACGAGGTCCGGCCTGAAGGGTCCAAGAACTCGACGCCGAAGGTGTGTGGGAGCTTCGCAGGGACCGAGATCCGTCCGAGCAGCCGATGGTACGAGCGCTTTGCAGGTCACGTCGAGTAGGACCTGATAGAGGCCGGCGGCCCATCGTCCAAGCTGTGGATCGTGGCGGACGGCCAACGCGTTGAACGCCCTGCTCGGGCTCGAGGTGCTAACCCTCAGGCAGCCCGGTCGTATTCGTGGATGATGCCACCGAAGATGTCGCGCCGGCAGATCTCGCCGGTGCGTGGTTGGTCATGGCGAGGCAGCGGGGGTACAAGCTGGCGTCCGCGGTGCGGGCGAGCCTCGTTGTAGTGGCGGACGTAGTCGGCGAGCACCGCTTGTAGGTGATACATCGAGTAGATGAGCAGGTGGTCGAGGCAGTCTTCACGAACCGTGCGGACCCAGCGCTCGGCGAAGGCGTTCGCCTTCGGTGATCGGACCGGCGTGCGGATGGCGGAAATGCCGATGGCCTTGAACACCTCGTCGAACGATGCCGTGAACTTCGTGTCCCGGTCGGCGATGAGAAAGCGGAATCGACGACCGGCATCTTCGAGATCCGAGGTGAAGTTCCGTGCTCGCTGGACGACCCAGGCCATGACCGGGTTGGTCGTCACTCCGAGCAGGTGCACGACGCGGCTGTCCACCTCGATGACGAACAGAACGTAGTAGCGCCGGAGCATCACCTGCTCGACGTGGAAGAAGTCGGTCGCCAAGATCCCCTTGGCCTGAGCAGACAGGAACTGCGACCAGGTCGGTCCCTCACGCCGTGGTGCTGGGGGAAGCCCGTGTCGAGCGAGCACGGTGGCGACGCTCGCCTTGGACGCGGTGATGCCGAGCTTCCGCAGCTCCCCGACGATGCGTAGGTATCCCCACCGGGGATTTTCCCGGGCGAAGCGCACGATAAGTTCGACGGTCTCTCGTTCAAGTGATGGTCGCCCGGGTCGTCGGTGGGGATAGGTCCAGCGTCGAGCCAAGAGACGGCGATGCCAGTCGAGGATCGTCTTCGGTGTGACGAGGAATGCCGTACACCGCTGTCGTGGGATGAGACCTACGAGAGGGCGATCAGTGCCCGGTCGGACCAGGTGAAGCGGGCTCGGCCGACTTGGCGACGAAGGACCGCCACCTGGTGGCGCAGGACGAGGATCTCGGCGTCCTTGGCGAAGGCGTCCCTCCTCGCCAACTTGAGCGCTCCAAAGGCGCGATGGACCAGGCGGTAGAGGAAGGAGAGCACCACGGCGAGCAGCCTCGCCGAATTCATCCTGGCTGGTCAAGGCGGTGGCGGGCAGTTTCTGGACCCTTCAGGCCAGATCCGCTTCTTTGCGAACGGTGAGACGGATCAGCTGAAGGACGCGGCAGAACGCCCGGTAGAGGAACGAGAGGGTCATAGCTGGATGCTCGCCGCGCCTGGCGCCAGCCGTCAAAGTGCTGGTCGCAGGCCATGGATGGCATTCTCGGCACCGACAGTCATGCTCTCGGCACGGACAGGCGAGAGGAGAAGGCCTATGCCAGATTTCTGCCTATACTTATGGCGATGGATGAGCTACCCCTCGTTGATGCCCGGAACCGCCTCTCGGAGCTGGTGGCCGAGGTCGAGGCCACCCACGCCCGGGTAACCATCACCAAGCACGGCCACCCCGCCGCCGTGCTCATCTCTCCCGAAGACCTCGCCGCGATCGAGGAGACCCTCGACGTGCTCGCGGACCCCGAGGCCCTGGCCGAGATCCGCGAGTCCGAGGCCGAGGCGAGCCGGGGCGAGTTCACCTCTGCTGAAGAGATGGCCAAACTCCTCGAAGAACGGCGCCGCCGCCAAAGCGGCGCCGCGTGAGCGGACGCTACGAGCTTCGAGTCTATGGCCCAGCCCGCCGGGCCCTCGAGCAGCGGCTGCCGCTGTCGGTGGCTCTGGCCGTGTGGGAGTTCTGTAACGGACCACTTCGGGACGATCCTCACCGGGTTGGAGGGGCGCTCGGGCGCGAGCTGTTCGGCTACTTCTCGGCTCGCCGCGGTGCCTACCGCGTCATCTACCGCATCGATGACGAGACACGAGTCGTACATCTGGTGCGGATCGAACACCGAGCCGACGTCTACCGGCCGCGCTGAACCGACTGGCGCACAGCGCTCGCCGCGTCCCTGGGCGCTTCCCCGCCCGTCGGCAGCGAACCCGACGGTCCAGCCGGCAGCGGTTCTTTCGGGGCAAGTGCACCGACTGGCCGATATTGAGTAGGTAGCTCGCCTATGCAATGCATACGCACGACGTGGCTGCCAGCACTTTCGCAGAGGATGTAAGCCGATGCTCGTACGATTGCGGGTTCCCCCCGGCAACATGGGCCTCGACGGGTCCCATCGAGATGCGGGTCACATGGAAGCTGAGGATCTCCTGCTCCCAGCGCGAGACGGTGGTGGCGAGGCGGGTGAGCTCGGGAACCTCCGCCTCGGCGGCGTACTCGTAGAACCGCACCAGGTGCCAGCGGGCCCGCTGGAGGCTCGGCGCCGAGTACACCTCGCGCAGGAGCTCCTTGCCCAGGATGCTTGCCCCCACCTCCCCGTCGGGGTCCCCTTCGGCGAGTGCGCAGAAGAGCTTCTCGCGTTGTCGCTCCGAGAGGCGCTCCCATCCGCGGGTCATGATGTTCTGCGTCTGACTTTGCCGCGGAACATCCACCAGAAAATGAACCAACGCTGACAGGCTCTCCGGCCATATCGGAAGGAGCCATCAGTGACGGGGAGCACAGGATCGAGTCGACGTCGGCCACGGGTCTTGAGCCCGGAGACCAAGTGGGAGATCTT
>JAKATT010000204.1 GCA_021818615.1 Actinomycetes bacterium
CCAGCCTCGAGCTCGTCGACTCGACGATCGGATGGCGCTTCACGCACCCCGACATGCCGGAGGAGTGGACTGTCTCGATGGGTGCCACGGCGGAGAACCTTGCCGAGAGGTACGGCATCTCCCGTGAGCGCCAGGATCTCTTCGCCCTCACGAGCCACGAGCGGGCCGTCGACGCCAGCGAGAAGGGGCGCTTTGGCGATGAGCTGGTCCCTGTCACTACGAACGACGGCGTCGTCGAGCGCGACGAGGGTCCCCGCCCGTCGACCTCGCTCGAGGCGCTCTCGGGGCTGCGGCCGGCCTTTCGCGGCGGCGGCACCGTGACGGCAGGCAACTCCTCGAGCATCAACGACGGTGCCTCGGCGGCCCTGCTTGTCTCCGACTCGGCCCTGTCTGAGTACGGGCTCCCATCCCTTGCCACGGTGCGAGGCGGCGCCGTCGCCGGGGTATCGCCAGAGATCATGGGCATCGGTCCCGTTCCCGCCAGCGCGAAGCTTCTCCACCGCCTCGGCTGGAGCCTCGAGGACCTCGCAGCCGTGGAGCTGAACGAGGCCTTCGCCGCCCAGAGCCTGGCCGTGCTCTCCGAGTGGCGTGTGCCGGATGACTGGGCGCCCCTCAATGCCGAGGGCGGTGCGATCGCGCTTGGCCATCCGCTCGGCTGCAGCGGAGTCCGGCTGCTCGCGACGCTCGTACACCGGTTGCGCCACCGCGGGGGAGGGCTCGGGCTCGCCACCATGTGCATCGGCGTCGGCCAGGGCATCGCCGTCGCCATCGAGTCAGCGCCTTGACCGCTCCCCTGGCAGAGCCGGCCTCGTAGGTCCCTTGGCAGGCTGACGAGTGCCTCTACCGAGTCCTCGGGCTCGTCGATAGCGGACCTACTGCGGCCTGTTCGCCCACCACACGGCCATGTACGGCTTGCGCGTCCTCGTGACGTGCACGGAGTAGGTGCCCGAGCTGGAGCCGTGAACCCGAACGTCGTAGACGCAGACGCGCTGACCAGCCGCGTCCCGTTCGGTGTCGATCTCGGTCGCGAGGGCTCGTGCCGTTCCTCTCCCGCGCTGGTAGTGCCTCACGACGTAGCGGTCGGCAAGCGTCCGGGCGTAGCCCGGCAGGTAGGCGGAGCGGTCGTGCGACGGGCTCGGGCACGGCGGCGTCGTGTAGCCCCGTGGCGGGCGCGGGTGGCCGCCGCGGGCAGGAGCGGCCGACACAGGCGCCGCGAGCCCGGTCGTCAACGTCAGCGCTCCGGCCAGCGAGGCCAGCCCGGCGCCCCACAGCGCTCTGCGTGAGCTCGAACCTCGGCTCGGACGTGCCTTTTCCATCTGGAACCTCCTTCTCGAGCGGCTGCCTCGACGACAGGGCCTGGGCCGCTCTCGGGTCATGTCGGGTCGTCACGGGCACTGTTGCGTGGCGCGATGAAGCGGCCATGAGAGGGGGATGAAGATTCCCTCATCTCGCCGGCGGCGATGCCGGGTCGCTTGGCCGCCGTGCGGTCGCGCTGCCTGCCGTGCTTCGACACCGGGTCGCCTCGGGCTAGCTTTCTCGCCGTGCCCGCCACCCGCCCGAGCCCGACTATCGAGCGCGCTGTCCTTCGAAACGGGCTCCGGGTGCTGGCGGTCCCCGACCGCTCGAGCCCGCTCGTCGGCGTGGCAGTCGTCTACGACGTCGGCTTTCGCTCCGAGCCGGAGGGCCGCACCGGCTTCGCCCATCTCTTCGAGCACCTCATGTTCCAGGGCTCGGCGAACGTCGCCAAGGTCGAGCACGTCCGCCTTGTGGAGGCCGCCGGCGGGCTCTTCAACGGTCACACGATGTCGGACCTGACGGCCTACTACGAGGTCCTGCCGTCGGGAGCCTTGGAGCTGGCGCTCTGGCTCGAGGCCGACCGGATGGCCGCGCCGGCGGTGACCGAGGAGAACCTTGCCAACCAGATCTCGGTCGTCGAGGAAGAGATCAAGGTCAACGTGCTCAACCAGCCCTATGGCGGTTTCCCCTGGATCGTGCTCCCCGGCCTCGCCTTCGATACCTACCCGAATGCCCACAACGGCTATGGCGACTTCAGCCATCTCGAGGAGGCGAGCGTCGATGACGCCGTCAGGTTCCACTCGAGCTACTACGCACCGGCCAACGCCGTGCTGGCGGTGGCCGGGGACTGCGAGCCCGACGAGGTGTTCGCTCTCGCCGAGCGCTTCTTCGGGCCCATCGCGAGCAGCGAGGCCCCTTCGCATGGTCCTTACTCAGAGCCGCCCCTTGCAAGAGAGCGCCGGAAGGTGATCGACGACCCGCTCGCCCCCCAGCCTGCTTTCGCCGTCGGCTACCGGGCGCCCGATCCCGTCGGCGCCCTTGACCGCCACCTTGCCCATGCCGTGGCGGCGAGCGTGCTCGGAGACGGCGATGCCAGCCGCCTTCGCGTCCGGCTCATGCACAAGGATCATCTCGTCACCGATGTCGGCTGCTCGCTCGGGGTCTTCGGCGGCGACAGCGTCGTCATGCGAGACCCGGTGCTGTTCCGGGTGGTAGTCCACCACCCGGGCGTCGCCAGCAACGACGCCCTCCTCGAGGCGATCGACGAAGAGCTCGAGCGCCTTGGCGGCCACGGTGCCGAGCCCGGTGAGCTCGAGCGGGTGAAGGCGAGCTTTGCCGGCGGATTCTGGAAGGGTGTCGACTCGGTGATGGAGCGTTCGATCAGCCTCGCGTCCTTCGAGGTGGTCCACGGCCGCGCCGAGCTGCTCTACGAGCTGCCGGAGCGCTACTCGGCTGTCACGCCCGATGAGCTGGCCGCCGCCGCCGCCGATCTTGCCCGCCAGAGCCGCGCCGTGGTCGAGATCAAGCCGGCCAAGGGCGCCTCGCGATGAGCACCTTGGCTGGAGCGACCGCGCCGCGGCCGGAGGCCGGCCGGCTCCGGCTTCCCCGCCGCCCGAGCGTCGTCGACGAGGTGACCGACGGCGGGCTTCACGTGATCGCCCTCAGGCGCCCGGGAGTCCCCCTTGTCGAGGTGCGCCTCGCCTTCCCGCTCCGCTCCCGCCAGATGCGCCAGCCGGCGGGGCCGCTCGTCCTGTCTGATTCCCTCCTCGCCGGAACGAAGCGTTACGACCGGGCTGGCCTCGCCGAGGCAGTGGAGCGCCTCGGTGGGGGCCTCGGTGCCACCGTGTCGAACGACAGGCTCGATCTCAGCGCCTATGGCCTTGCCAGCCGCCTGCAGGACCTGCTGGCACTGCTCGCCGACGTGCTGACGGGTGCCACCTATCCGGCGGGCGAGGTGGCGGCCGACCGGGCACGAAAGGCCGACGAGGTCGTGATGGCCCTCAGCCGGCCCGAGGTGCTCGCCGACGAGGCACTCTCGGAGCGGCTGTACGGCTCACACCCCTACGCCACGCCGATACCGAGGCCGGCTGCCCTCGAGCAGGTGGGAGCACCCCTGCTTCGGCGGCTCCACCGCTCGCTTCTCGACCCGAGGTCGTGCCACCTCGTGATCGTCGGGGACGTCCAGCCCCGTCGCGCACTCTCCCTCTCCGAAGCCGCCCTTGGATCTTGGCTCGAGTCTCCCGGCGGCGGTGCAGTCACCCTCCCGCCACTGCCCGAGATCAGCCCGGGCGGCATCGAGCTGCGCGATCGCCCGGGTGCCGTCCAGTCCAACGTCCGCCTCGGGGCGAGCGCCCCGAGGCGCTACGCGCCCGACTGGCCGGCGGCGGCGATCGCCAACGAGATCCTCGGCGGCATGTTCACCTCCCGCCTCGTGGAGAACCTGCGGGAGCGCCACGGCTATACGTACTCGCCGCGAAGCGCCATCCGTCATGGCCGTGCCGGCTCGAGCTTTACGCTCTCTGCCGAGGTCGGAACGGAGGTGACGGCGGCCTCCTTGGTCGAGATCCGCTACGAGCTCGGAAGGCTTGTGACGAGCGGCATCACCGAGGAGGAGCTCGAGGCGGCCCGCCGCTATGCCGTGGGTTCCTTTCTCGTCCGGACTGCGACTCAGGGGGGCCTCGCCTCCACCTTGGCGGGCTTCGCCCTCACCGGCACCGGTCCGGAGTACCTGTCCGACTACCCGGCCCGGATCGCAAAGCTCACCAGGGCCGAGGTCGACGAGGCGGCCCGGCGCTACCTCTCGCCGGGCTCGATGGCGACCGTCGTAGTCGGCGATGGAGAGGTGGTGAGCGCCTCGCTCCGCCGCCTTGACGAGCTCACCCTCGCCTGATTGCCCGGCGTGGCCCTGTCTCTGGGCCGGCCGCCATGACGGGAGCGCGCGACGCCCGGTAGGATCTGCGGTGCTAAGAGAGCCAGGAGGCACCATGGCGACACGCCCAGCGGCGACAAGGCAAGCCCAGCCCGACAGAGCGGCTGACTCGAGCTACGTCGTGCCCGTGATCCACACTCGCTTGCCGGAGCCGCTTGTGAACGTCGGCTTCTATGGCGGGCTGGCTGCGGCAGTGGTGGTGGGCGCGCTCGACTTCCCCCTGGCCCTGCTTGCCGGGCTCGGTGTGGCAGTCGCTCGCCACAGGCGCGCTTGAGCACTGGTTCTCGCTGCACACCTCGCCGTCTCGCCGCTCGCGGCGCGCCCTGTTCGAAGCCTTCACCAAGTGTTCGTGTGACTGTCGGCTGAAGTCGGCCTCGAATTCATGTCATCTCCGTACCGTCAGCCCCATCAGCCGCAGAAGGTGGGAGGAGGGGCTCGGTGGAGGTGTTCCTGGAGCGCTTGCTGGTGGAGCTCGTGGTCATCGGCGTCCAGCTCGCTGTCTGGCGTCTACTGGCATGGATCAGCCAGGAGCTGGCCCCTCGCAGCGACGGCGTCAGGTTCTCAGCGGTGGCCTGAGCTGGCCGGCTGTGTAGCCGCCGGTCCGGGGGCGATGGGCCGGTGAACCCTCTTCTGCTCTTGCGCAGTGGTGCCGCAGCCCCCGCTGGCGCTCTGAGCAGCGCTCTCGACCGCCTGAGCCCGGGACGCCGCCGGCGCCGGCTGTGGGTCGGTCGAGGCAAGGCGCACATCGAAGTGCGAGCAGTCCACGAGCCCGGGCGAGCGTCGCTGGCCCGCGATGTCGAGCGGGCCCTGCGCGAGGTACGAGGCGTGAATTGGGCGCAGGTGAACGCCGTCGCCGGCCGTGTCGTGGTGGCGTTCGACCCCGAGGGCCCCTCCGTCGAAGACCTGCTGGAGGTCGTCGAGGAGGTGGAGGAGGCGCACGGGGTCCACAAGGTGGCCTTCTCGCACGAGCGTCCCGAGCACCCCGGCGACATCGAGCCGCTGCGCCGGCAGGCGATCGCGATCGGGGCGGACATCGTTGCGCTCGGCGGGGGAGTGTTCAGCCAGCTGTTGCGGGCGACTCCGATCCCCGCCGAGCTCGGCTCGCTCGTGGCACTCGCCGAGAACGAGCCCCGGGTCCGCCTCTTCCTCGAGCAGCATGTCGGGGTAGCTGCCACCGACCTCGGTCTCGGCGTCACGAGCGCCTTCGTGCAGTCGCTCTCCCAGGGGCCGCTCACGTTGCTCAGCGATCTCACGCACCGCGCCAACCAGCTCGGCGAGCTGCGGGCGGCCCGCCGGACCTGGGAGAGGCGCGAGGCGGAGCTCTGCGCCTCGCCACGCGACGAGCCCCTCATGGCGGTAACGCCGTTGCTCCGGGACCGGGTACTTGTGCCAGGACCGGTGGAGAGGTACGCCGACCTCTCGGGGGTACTGAGCGCGGCGGGAGCGGTGGCGGCGCTCGCCGTGACTCGCAGTCCCCGGCACGCCGGCGGCGTGCTGACGGCCGCGGTCCCAAAAGGTGCCCGCCACGGTCGCGAGGCCTTTGCCGCACGGCTCGGGCGGGAGCTCGCCCAGCGCGACATCGTGGTGCTCGATCGGGGTGCCCTGCGCCGGCTCGACCGGATCGACGTGGTCGTGCTCGACGCTGTCGTGCTCAGCACTGGCCGGCTCGTGCTCGGCACGACCGTTCCGTTGGCCGGCCACGACTTGGCCGAAGTGGCCGCCAAGGCGCTCACCCTCTTCGACCCGGCACAGTCCGGGCGCACCGCCCGGCGCGGCGCCTGGACCCTGGCGCCGCTCGACTCCATCAGAGCCGAGCGGCCCAGAGGTGCCGCCAGTCGGGCGCGCGCCCTTCGGCGGGGTCGACCCGGTGTGCTCGGACTGGCTCGCTCGGGTCACCTGGCCGCCATCATCGCCCTCGAGGTCGAGCTCGACCCTCTGGCCGAGCCGCTCGCCGATGCGGTGCGCCACGGCAATCGCCGGCTTGTCGTCGCCGGAGGGCGCCCGGGCCTGGGCGAGCGCCTCGCCTCGGATGCCGTCGTCCCCGGAGGACGAAGCCTGGCGGCTTCGTTGCGCTCGCTGCAGGAAGAGGGTCATGGCGTGCTGCTCGTGTCGGGTGGCGCGGCGCACGCCGCGCTGCGCGCGGCCGACGTCGGCGTCGGCGTCGACGGTCATGGCAAGCACCCGCCGTGGGGTGCGGATCTGCTGACCCGTCCCGGGTTGTCCGATGCCTACCTGGTGGTGCAGGCCCTGCCGGTGGCACGGGTCGTCAGCAGGCGCAGCGTCTCGCTGTCGGCGGCGGGGTCGGCCACCGGCGCGGCGTGGTCGCTCTTCGGGCCGGCAGCCAGCGCTTCTCGCCGAGCGGCGGTGCCGGTCAACGTGGCCGCGCTCGCCGCGCAGGTGGCAGGGAGCACGGCGGCCGCTGCGCTCGGTCGCCGCCCGGCGCCGTCGCCCGCGGCCGAAGTCGCCTGGCACGCCATGGAGCCCGATGCCGTGCTGCGGGCGCTCGGCTCGTCGAGCCGGGGGCTCTCGGCTGCTGAGGCAGCGCGACGGCGCGCCGCCCTGCCCGAAGAAGGCGCACCTGGCCTGGCCTTCGCGCGTGCCGTGGCCACCGAGCTGGCGAACCCGCTCACCCCTGTGCTCGCCGTCGGCGCCGGGCTCGCTGCCGCCGTCGGTTCGGTGACCGACGCTGGGCTCGTCGCCGGCGTCACGGCAGTCAACGCCCTGATCGGCGGGGTGCAGCGGGTCCGCTCCGACGCCTCGATCGAGAGGTTGCTGCACGTGATGGCCACGCGCGTCGACGTGCGCCGGGCCGGGCGCGTGCTCCCGATGGAGTCCTCCGAGCTCGTACGCGGCGACGTGCTCGAACTGAAGGCGGGCGACCTTGTTCCCGCTGACTGCCGCATCCTCGAGGCCGTCGGATGCGAGGTGGACGAGTCCTCTCTTACCGGTGAGTCCCTTCCCGTGGCCAAACAGGCTGCGCCGGTCACAGGAGCGACCGTCGCAGACCGGACTTGCATGATCTACGAGGGATCGGTCGTCGCCACCGGCAAGGTCTCAGCCGTCGTGGTCGGTGTCCGCGAGCAGACCGAGGTCGGTCGGAGCCTCGCTGATGCCCCCGAGCCTCCGGTGAGCGGGGTCGAGGCGAGGTTGTCCACGCTTACGAGCCTGACCGTGCCTGCCACCGTGGCGAGTGGCGTCGTCGTCACCGGCCTCGGGCTGCTCCGGGGCCGATCGCCGCGCGCCGCAGTGACGTCAGGGGTGAGCCTCATGGTGGCGGCGGTGCCCGAGGGATTGCCGGTGCTGGCGACGGTGGCCCAGCTCGCCGCCGCTCACCGGCTCGCCGAGCGCGGGGCGCTCGTGCGCAACCCGAGGACGATCGAGGCGCTCGGTCGTGTCGACGTGCTGTGCTTCGACAAGACCGGCACGCTCACGGCCGGGCACATCGCCCTACAGCTGGTATCGGATGGCACCGCCCACGAAAACGCAGTGGGCAGGCTGGCGCCGGCCTCCGCCTCCGTGCTCGCTGCCGCGCTGCGCGCCAGCCCGATCGCCGGGGGGCCTGACGACCTGCCGCACGCCACCGACCAGGCAGTGCTCGACGGCGGCGAGGTGACCGGCGTGAAAGCCGGCGACGGGCTCGGTGGCTGGACCCTGTTGGGCGAGCTGGCCTTCGAACCGGCTCGCGGGTACCACGCCGTCGTCGGCGACAGCCCGCAGGGCCCTCGCGTCTCAGTGAAGGGGGCGCCGGAGGTCGTCCTTCCCCGTTGCAGGACCTGGCGCGCGCCCGACGGCGTGACTGCCATCGACCTGCGCACTCGGCGGCTTCTCGATGCCGAGGTGGAGCGCCTGGCGAGCCGTGGGCTGCGCGTGCTCGCCGTAGCGGAGCGGCCGGCATCGGCCCGGGCCGATCTGGCGGACGAACGCGTGAGCGACATGGAACTTCTCGGGTTCTTGGGCCTTGCCGACGGCGTGCGCCCAACAGCCGCCGCAGCCGTGGCCGACCTGCGCGCAGCAGGTGTATCGGTGGTGATGATCACCGGGGACCATCCCTCGACGGCGGCCGCGATCGCCGACGAGCTGAAAATCTTGAACGGTGCCTCGGTGCTGACAGGCGACGACCTCGATGCCTGGAACGACGAG
>JAKATT010000164.1 GCA_021818615.1 Actinomycetes bacterium
GAGATTGGTGAGCTCGAGGTTGTAATAGATGCTGCCAGCCGCGCCGTTGCCCTGGGTGTCGATCCAGATCACAACTCCCGAGGTGGCGCACTTCGGCGCGGAGGCAGCGCCGCGGGAGCCTGCCGGAGCAGTCCCGTAGGCGGTGGCCGCCAGCGATCCGACGGCGCCGATCGCGCCCGCGAGTACGAGCACGGCGACGCCGAGGAGCCGGCGGCCCGAGACAGAAAGCGTACGCATGATTCCCCCTTCTTGTTCCCGACCGGTCTGGACATCGCCGTCCCGGCGCTCGGAGCATCAATCCTTCTCTGACGAACCTACACGGCGGGCTCGTGCCACCCTCGGTCGCCGGCGGGCCTCTGGCAAGCTGAGGAGCGACCAGCACGATCGCAGGCGTCCAGCCATGAGAATCTCCTGGCTGGGTCGATACCGCCAGCCGAGTGGAAGGAGAGGACGCTGAGCCGCACCGACGACCTCCTGGAGAGGGCCCGTCGCTACGAGTCCCACTTCACCGGCCAAGCGCTGCCGGCCGAGCCCTCCTGCAAAGTGGCCATCGTCGCCTGCATGGACGCTCGCTTGAACCCATACGGCATCTTCGGGCTGATCGAAGGCGACGCCCACGTCATCCGCAACGCCGGTGGTGGCATCACGGACGACACGATCCGCTCCCTCAGCATCTCCCAGCGGCTCCTTGGTACCGAAGAGGTCGTCATCCTCCAGCACACTGGCTGCGGAATGACGACCTTCGCCGACGACTCCTTCCGCTCCGAGATCGAGGCCGAGACAGGTACCCGGCCCCGATGGCACAGCGGGGCGTTCAGCGAGCTCGACGAGCACCTGAGAACCTCGATCCGCGCCGTCGCCGACAGCCCGTTCCTCGCACACCACACCGTTCGCGGTTTCGTCTTCGACGTGACCACAGGAGCGCTGCGAGAGGTGAGCGCTCGCTCCTCCGATCAGCTGACGCCCAACGAGGTGCAGGCGAACGTCCCGGGTCCGAAAAGCGGCAGCACCGTCGACGCCACTCAGCACGGGCTGTCCCGGCTGGTCGAGAATGGGCCGATGATCGACCGGGAGAAACTCGAGACGCTGATCAGCAAAGAGCACGCCCGCTACAGCGAGCTCCACCCCGGCTCGCGCCAGGCGGCGGCAAGGACCGGCCACCTGCTGCAAGGTGTGCCGATGACGTGGATGGCCGACTGGGCAGGTGGCTTCCCCCTGCACCTTGCAAGGGCACGGGGAGCAACCGTGACCGACGTCGACGGGATCACGTACGCCGACTTCTGCCTCGGCGACACCGGGGCAATGGCCGGACATTCACCTGCACCGACGCTCGCAGCCATACGGCGGCGCGCCTTCGACGACGGCGGCATCACCGCCATGCTGCCTTCGAGCGACGCGACCGGCGCGTCAGACGAGCTGGCTCGCCGCTTCGGTCTGCCGCTGTGGAGCTTCACCCTGACGGCCACAGACGCCAATCGCTGGGCGATACGCGTCGCCCGCCACGTGACGGGACGGCCCAAGATCCTCGTGTTCAACTGGTGCTACCACGGCACGGTCGACGAGACCTTCGCCACTCTGCGAGGTGACAAGGTCGTCGCAAGGACCGGCAACGTTGGTCCCCCGGTCGATCCGGGGCTGACCACCCGGGTGGTCGAGTTCAACGACCTCCCTGCGCTCGAGCAGGCCCTCGCCGGGCGTGACGTGGCTGCCGTGCTGGCCGAGCCGGCGCTCACCAACATCGGCATCGTGTTGCCCGACCCGGGCTTCCACGACGCCCTGCGGGCGCTGACGCGGGATACGGGCACCCTCCTGCTCCTCGACGAAACCCACACCTTCTCTGCAGGCCCACGCGGCGCGATCGGGGCCTGGGCGCTCGAGCCCGACATCGTCACGCTCGGCAAAGCGATCGCCGGCGGCATCCCGGCCGGTGCCTACGGCCTCTCGGCCGGGGTCGCCGAGCGCCTCCTCGCCGACCCCGACGCCGACCTGGTCGACGTCGGCGGCGTCGGCGGCACGCTCGCCGGGAACGCCCTCTCGATGGCAGCGACCGTCGCCACCCTCTCCGAAGTGCTCACCGACACTGCCTTTGCGCACATGACGGCGCTCGCCGAGCGCTACGAATCAGGAGTGAACGAGCTCCTGCGAGAGAGCGCGTTGCCGTGGAGCATCACCCGCCTGGGCGCCCGCGCCGAGCTCCGCTACTGCTCACCGGCACCGAGAAGCGGAGCAGAATCGGCCGCCGCCGGCGACAGCGCGCTCGACGAGTACCTCCACCTCTACCTCGCGAACCGCGAAGTCCTCCTGACGCCCTTCCACAACATGGCACTCATGTGCCCCGACACCACCGAAGAGCAGGTCGGTCGGCTACTCGAAGCCCTCGGCGCTGCCGTGGCAGAGCTCGCCGCCTGACGAAGCTCTTCAGCCGCCGGACACCGTTTCGTCGGTCTGCCGGACTTCAGCTTCTCAGCCCACTACGCAACTCTGGCCGATGGCGAAGGCTGCCGGCTCCACGCCCACTACCTCGACGAGGGCCCCGCGACAGCTCTCCGGCGCTCCTCATCACGATCGAGGGCGCTGGCACCTCCTGCAGGAGGACCGTCCCGAGAGGTTGCACGAGTCCTCCTCGGCTTCGTCGAGTGCACCTCTGCCTGACGACGGCGGTCAGCAGCCGCGTGGGTCGTACCAGGGAAGGGACTGCAGCCCCGCGCTGACCGGGCCGAGCATGCTGAGCGGGTTGACGTCAGCCGGCGAGGGGTGTGCGGCGTGGTGGGGATGCAGCGGGACGACGGAGAAGTTCGAGCCCGTCACAAGAGTCACGCTCGCGCCCGCGGCGGTTGGCCCCTCGGCGAGCGAGACGATCCCCGTCAAAGAGTCCGCCACGCGCTGCGCCTGTGCCAGATGACCCGCCTTGTAATAGACGATCGCCTCCGAGACGGGCCCGACCGGTGTCGCGCTGCCTCCGGAGATGACGTGGAAGCCGAGTGCGCTGAGCTTGGATGAGGCGCGAGCGGTTCCCGCCGGATTGGCGGTGCCGTCCACGACCGAGAGAGTGACCGAAGATGCCGGGAGAGACGACGAGGGGGGTGTCGAGAGACCGAGGAACTGGTCGATCACGCGCTGGTCCTGCGGGTAGGCGGGGAACACGACGGAGCCATAGTCGTAGCCCTGGTACATGTAGTCGGCATGGTCCTCGATGTTCGGCAACGTCCACTGCGGAACCGCGCTCGGGCTGATGCCATGGAACGTGAGGACGAGGTTGATCATGTCGGTGACCGAGAGGCCCGAGTCGACCGTGAGCTGAGGGGCGATCGAGCCGATGAGCGAGTTGTCGCTGATCGGGTTGCCGAGCCCGTGGCTCGCCACCTGGCCCGCGAGGACCCGGAGGAACTCGTGGTCCCGGATGATACGTCCGAGGTCGCCGGAGCCGTCGTAGTACTGCAGATGCGACCCGTACTCGAGGTGACGGGCCCGGACGACGGCTAGCGCCTCGAAGCCGTTCAGGAGGTGGCAACCCTTCGTCTTTATGTTGAGTGAGCTGTAAAGGTCCTTCTCCGGCGTCGGGAAGTACATCCTGATGCCGCCGATGGAGTTCACGATGCCCTGGAAGCTGTCGAAGTTCAGCTCGACGAAGTGGTTGATCGGGATGCCGAAGTCCTGCTCGATCACCTTCACCAGCTGGGTCGGCCCGTCGGCCAGGGCGGCGTCGATCTTGTGGAACTGGCCAGGCCGGACGTTCTGGAGGACGAGGTCGCGCGGGATCGAGAGAATGCGAACCGTGTGGTTCGCCTGGTCTGCCCGCAGCAGCATGACGACGTCGGAGTTGACGCCGGTGATCCCCTGCGCGCAGCTGCCGAAGGCGTTCGCTTGCTTGCCGTTGAGCACGCAACGCGACGTCGAGCCGATCATGAGGAAGGTCTGCGTGCCGACGTTCGGGCCAGCGCTCACCTGGAGGCTCCCGACACGCACGCGGTGGATCTGGTGGTTGCGGTAGGCGACATAGGCGAAAGCCGCCCCTGTCAGTCCTCCTACGAAAAGGACGAGAACAAGGACACCGAGGGAGAGCCGCCTTGCCCACCGGTGGGCGCGGAGGAAGCGGAGCATGCCCTGAGTATGGCCCACCGAGCTGACGATTCCATGAAGGCCGCCCTGTCGGGGCGATCCCCGGCCCGCTAGACCTGGGGCGTGCGCGTGCTGGTCGCCGAGGACGACGAGAGCCTGAGAGACGTGCTGCGGCGAGGTCTCGAGCAGGCCGGCTATGTCGTCGACGCGGTGGAGGACGGCGCCCTTGCGCTCGACTACCTCGCTATGTGCTCATACGAGGTGGCTGTCCTCGACTGGCGCCTGCCCGGCGCGAGTGGCCTCGAGGTCGTCACGCGGCTCCGGCGGAGGGGTTCGAGGCTGCCGGTGCTCATGCTCACCGCCCGAGACCGCACTGCCGATCGCGTCGCCGGCCTCGATGCCGGTGCGGACGACTACCTCGTCAAGCCGTTCGACTTCGACGAGCTGCTGGCGCGCCTGCGCGCCCTTTTGCGACGACCGGCCGATGCCCGTCCTCCGCGGCTCTCGGTCGGCGACCTCTCCTTCGACCCGGCGACTCGGGAGGTGCTCGTCTCCGGCAACCCCCGCTCGCTCACTCCCACTGAGATCGCCATTCTCGAGCTGCTGATGCGGAGATCGCCGGCCGCCGTGTCACGCCGGTCGATTGCGATGAGCGCCTGGGACGATGAGGCGGACGCCCTCGGCTCGAACACGATCGAGGTGCACGTCGCCCGTCTGCGGTCGAAGCTCTCCGGGAGCCGGGCGCGCATAGAGACGGTCCGGGGAACCGGCTACCGCCTCCTGGCGTCGTGAGCGGGCGATGTCCCTCTTCGCAGGCCGGCCGGGCGTGACGAGGCGGCGCATCAGTCGGCCCCACAAGGTCCACGCGACGCAGGTGGCTGCCATCGCGACGGGAACCGTCGTGCTCGCAGCGATCGTGACGGGCCTTCTCGTCAATCTCTTCGTGAGCCACCGCCTCGTCGCCCAGGTGTCGGATCAGGTACGTGCGTCCCTCGCCGCTGCCGTCCGGGACCCGAGCGCCGCTCTAAGGGCGCCACGGGGTGACCTTCGCTTTCAAGACCCTGGTGGACGGTACGGCCTTGGCATCTACGGATCGCCGATCTTCTTCTGGCAGGTTGTCGGGGACCGGATCGTGCGCGCGAGCTCGGGCGCGCCTGCGGTTGCGATGGCAGACGTCGATCCTGGCTCCACCTCCGTCGTGGAGCTCGGGTCCGGGAGGTTTGTCGTAGCGGCCGCCCGCAGCGGCAGCACTCTGTTGGTCGCCGGGGAGAGCCTGGCCGAGCTCGACCACGTGCGCTCGGTCCTTGAGACCTCCGAGCTCGTGGCGCTACCGCTGCTCGCCCTCGTGGCCTTTCTCGGCTCGTTTGCCATCGGTATCCGATCAGTCGTGCCGGTCGAAGAAGCTCGCCGGCGCCAGCTCGACTTCACGGCGGATGCCTCTCACGAGCTGAGGACTCCTCTCAGCGTGATCGAGGCTGAGCTTGCCCTCGCCCGAAGAGCTGGCATTGCGCCGGCTGCCGGGGCCGCGGCTGACACGGCCGCGGCTGACACGGCCGCCGCCGACGGTGTCGCGACAGACGGCACAGCTCAACTGCTGGAGCGAATCGGTGCGGAGACTGGACGGCTGACCCGCATCGTCGAGGACCTTCTGTGGCTGGCCCGTTTCGACGCGGAGCCGCGCCCTCCCAGTACGGAGCCCGTCGAGCTCGGTGCAGTCGTGTCCGCCTGTGCGGAGAGGTTTCGCCCTGTCGCGCTCGGTCGCGGCGTGCGGCTGACAGTGGTGCCACCTGGTCGGTTGGCGCCGGTCGCTCCCCCCGCTCCCCCGCCGGTCGCTCCCCCCGCTCCCCCGCCGGTCGCTCCCCCCGCTCCCCCGCCGGTCGAGGCGCCGGCCATTCTCGTGGCGGCGCCCGCCGAGTGGGTGGATCGCCTCACCGGCGTGCTGGTCGACAATGCTTGCAAGTTCGCTGGCTCGGGAGGTTCGGTCTACGTCTCAGTTCACGTGGCCGGCAGTAGGGCCGTGTTGACGGTCGAGGACTCCGGTCCCGGCATCGCCGACGGCCAGCGCGACCAGCTCTTCGAACGCTTCGGCAGCTCGGCCGGTCGCAATGCCGGTCATGGTCTCGGCCTCGCCATCGCCGACTCCGTCGTACGGTCGACCCGGGGCCACTGGCACATCGACCTCTCGCCGGTCCTCGGCGGGGCCCGCTTCGAGGTCTTCTGGCCGCTTGCAGGCTCGCGCGGCAGACGGAGCAGTGCTGCGCTGGCCTGAGGGTTGCGTGGCCGCCGATCTCCGCTCGCCCGCAAACCGGCGCACACCCCCCTGCTAGTCTTCGAACAGACGTTCCATTCACGTCGTGATCGCACCGCCGGTGCCGCAAAGTCCCCCTCTTTGTCTGGAGCCCGCCGTGCAGTGCTTTGTCATCGACGAGCAGATCGAGATCCTCTCCTCGGTCCTGTCCAGCTTCGACGTCACAACGTTGTCGGGCGAGCTCGCCGGCGAGCTCGTCGAGCGCTTCACCCGGCTCGAGAGGCTCGCGGTCGCGGGCAAGACGCTGTGCGCAAAGCGCGTCGCCGACACGAGGTACTTCGCCCGCAAGGGAGCCCGCGATGCCGCCAGCTGGCTCGCTTCTGTCTCGGGTGACTCGAAAAGTGCCGCCGAGGATGCCCTTCAGACTGCCAAGTCGCTCGAGGGCCTGGGAGCCCTTGAGCAGGCCTTTCGCTCAGGCGAGCTCTCCGGCAAACAGGCCTACCAGGTCGCCCGGGCGGGAGCCCTCGATCCTTCCGCCGAGGCCGACCTCTTGAAGACCGCTCGGAGCACCACCCTTGGCGGCCTTCGCGACAAGGCCGAGCAAGTCTCAGCAGCAGCGCGCTCGAAGGAAGACGACGAGCAGCGCTACCGGCGTATACACAAAGGGCGCTTCCTGCGCACCGGCTCGGCGAGGGACGGCGCCTTCACCGGGTCGTTCTCCCTCACAACTCATGCTGGAGCACAGCTCATGGGGCCGCTCGAAGCACTTGCTGAGCTTATCTTCGAGCAGGCCTGGCAACAGGGCCGCCGAGAGCCGCGGGAAGCCTACCTCGCAGATGCCCTCGTAGCGCTTGCGAACGGAGACGGCCCTGGTGAAGACGGTGAGGACGGACCCGACGCCAAGCCCGCCGCCTCCGACGCGCCCGACAGGGCCGCCCCCTCCGAGGACGATCTCGATGACGACTACGACGATGCCGAGCTCGCCGAGCTCGTGGACGGCTCAGCAGCTCCCCCACCGCCGGCTCCGCCACTCACGACGAGAGAGCGGAGGAGGCGCCGTAGAGCTGACTACAGCATCATCATGCGCGTTGACCTCGAGGCACTCGTCCGGGGCCGTCTCGACAGAGGCGAGGAGTGCTCGATAGACGGGGTGGGCCACGTGCCTGTCTCTGTCGTGCAGTCCTACCTCGACGAGGCAAAGGTGCGTCTAGTCGTCACGAACGGCATCGAGATCAACTCCATCTTCTCCTTCAAACGCAACATCGGCGTCGCCCTCAACACTGCCCTTCGTCACCGGGACCGCACCTGTGTAGTACCGGGTTGCTCGAGCAGCTTTCACCTCGAGCGCGACCACCTCAGGGAGTTCGCCAAGAACGGACCTACGAGCCTTTCCAACATGTGTCTTCTCTGCCCTCATCACCATGCCCTCAAGAGTGCGGAAGGCTTTCGCATCGAGGGAGGGCCGGGCCATTGGCGATGGATTCGGCCAGACGGCACGGTGGCCTCAGCCGACGAGCCGGTCAGTGCGGGCCGCTCTGCAGCGCGGCGGTGACAGTCGATGCTGCGACATCGTCACTGTCGTCAGAGTGGGGCGAGACTCCCACACAACGGCCGCCGCGTCGAAGGCGAGACCCCGCAGCTCGAGAAGTGGCTGCTGCGCAGTAACGCAGCGCCGCCGCGGCCCCGGTGGGCGAGCACACCCTTCATACAGCTGACCATCTCCCTGGCTCGCGCAAGTGGCGAGCGACAACGGCCGGCAACGGAGCAGGCTCAATCTATCCGATCGCCGGGGAACGGCTACCCGCCTGCCGGTCGACAAGGTGGCGACAAGCAGCCGCTGGCGTGGCAAGCCCGGCTCCCCGGTACCCAGGCCTCTCTGGGATCGGCCCACAGCGACTGCTCCGCCCCGCCACTAGCCTGGTCCGGTGCCCGAAGAACAAGGCCGCGATCTCGAG
>JAKATT010000031.1 GCA_021818615.1 Actinomycetes bacterium
GCTAAGGCGCGGCCGGCGAGGCCCCGCAGTGGAGCTGTCGGGTGCTTCGCTCGAAGTGCTCACCGCAGTCCTGAGAAGAGGTCGTCTTCGGGAAGCGGGGCGTTGGGCGTGTTGAAGGCTCTGAGGCAGAGCCCGGTCGCGAAGATCCTGGTGAAGCCGTCGAGGCCCAGTCGGGGGAAGAGCTCCTTGTCGCGCTGGCTGGAGCGCGCCTCGAGGGGTTGGATGTTGTCGGGATGACCGCAAAAGCCCTTCTCGTCGTAGGTCACGCTTTTTTCGAGCTCCGTCCGCCGGGTCCCTGCCGCTCGCCGGCCGCCGTGGCCGGCGCTTCCGCCTTCGTCGCACCCGGGTCGTCGCCGAGCTCGCCGCCGGCGCAGGTGCCGAGGACTGTCCTCACTCCATCTCTTGCGCAGCGGGCGAGGATTCCACCGGTGTTCGACGCCTCGTCGTCCTGGTGGGCTCTAACCGTCCAGAGGCTTGGCTGCTCCACGGCCGAAGCGTACCGGCGCGGCACCCCGGCTTCCCCGGACGGGAGAGCTCCGAAGGAGAGCTGTGGTGGGGTGAGCCGGCGAGGTGGTGAGACGCCCGGCGCCATGAACCGGTGGGCTGGGTGGAGGCGTCCGAGATCGCTCGACGTCAGCCTCATGTGCGCGTCGCGACTCCTACGATCGCTTGGCATGGCAGGCAGGACGAGGGGAGCAGGGCGCTTTGCCGCCGGGGAGCTTGGCGCCTGGCTCGAGATCCTGCCCAGCGGGCCGCTCACAGGGGATCTTGCTGCACCGCCGAGCAAGAGCGTGACCAACCGCCTCCTCGTCGTGGCGTCCCTCGCCGACGGGAGGAGCCGCCTCGAGGGTGTTCTCGACAGCGATGACACCGCCGCGATGGTCACGGGGCTTCGCAGCTTTGGAGTACGCATCGAAGAGTCAAGGTCCGCCGAGCCCGCGGCGCCCGCTGCCCGGCGGATCCTCAGCATCGAGGGAACGGATGGCCAGCTTGCAGCACCGGCAGCGGTCGTCGATGCCAGGCTGTCGGGGACGACCCTTCGCTTCCTCGCGGCGCTGTCGCTCCTCGCGGGCGGCACGACGACCCTCGACGGTTGCCCGCCGCTGCGCAAGCGACCTACCGCCGCCCTCATAGAGGCTCTCGCCTCGCTTGGTGCCGGCGTCGTGAGCGACGGCGGCTTCCCGCCGATCTCGGTCAGCTCGTCCGGGCTGCAAGGTGGGCACCTCGAAGTGGACGCGGCCGCGAGCTCACAGTTCGTGACGGCTCTCCTGCTCGTCGCGCCCTATGCGAGCTCCGACAGCGAGATCGAGGTGGTGAACCTGGGCGCGTCCGGCTATGTGGACCTCACCGTCGACGTCATGCGCCGGTTCGGCGCGAGAGTCGTGCAGATAGGAGCGCGTTACCAGGTGAGCGCAGCGCACCGCTATGTCGCTCGGGACGTTGTGGTCGAGTACGACGCGAGCTCCGCGGCTCATCTCTTCGCCCTCGCGATGGCGACCGGCGGGAGCGTCCGGGTGACCAATGCCCGCCGGCACACGCTGCAGCCGGACGCTCGCATCCTCGATCTCTTTTGTGAGATGGGCGGCCAGGTGACCAGAGCGGGCGACCAGCTCTTGCTTGCAGGCCCGCAGCTCCCACTGCCGATCGAGGCGGACCTCGCTGCAATGCCTGACCAGCTCGCCACGGTTGCCGTGCTGGCTGCGCTGGCCGAGGGTCGGTCGGCCCTACGAGGACTGGCCGTGGCCCGGGGCCACGAGACGGACCGCGTCGCGGCGGTCTCGGCCGAGCTCAGGCGCCTCGGCGCGGGGGTGTGCAGCGGCGAGGACTGGCTCGAGGTGGTCGGCGGTGGTCTTCACGGCGGGCTGGTCGAGACCTACGACGACCACCGGATGGCGATGGCCTTCACCGCGCTCGCAGCCCGCGTCCCTGGAATCCGGTTGAGGTCACCGGGATGCGTGGCGAAGACCTATCCGGGTTTCTTCGAGGACGCGGCCATGCTCGGCCTCGGGCTCCGCCCTGCGGGGGCCTGAAGCGCAAGGGTGCTCAGGCGAGCCCGAAGAGAGGCAGGCAGGCGTCGAGGTGGTCGATCGCGATGTCGTCCCTCCTTCGTTCCTCGAAGCGCTCGCGCGACATGCGAAACAGCAGGCTTCGCGTCGGGATCTCCCCGCGCAGCGCGATCTCTTCGCCGTTGTCCTCGTAGCCGACGGTTCGCGACACCCTGATCGACCGTTCGTTCGTCGCGAAGGCCGAGCTGTGCGCCTCGAGGGCGTCGAGCCCGGCGAACGCGAGATGAAGGATCGCCTGGCGCATCTCGCTGCCGTAGCCGCGACCCTGGGCGCCGGGTGCGAGCCAGGAGCCGGTGGACACCGAACGCCTCAGGGGGAACCGCTTGGCGCGCAGGTCCTGACAGCCGACCACCTCGCCGCCGACGACGACCGCCATCGTGAGGTGCCAGTCGTCGGGCTCGAAGGTGCCACGCGCACGCCACCACCACTGCATCGAGTGCCGCTCGCGATCGGGCGAGTCCTCGGCGGTCCAGTCGAGGTGGAACTGGTTCTCGCCTTCGGGGAACATGTCGCTGCTGGCGGCGCTCGCGAGCCGCTCGCACATCTCGTCGTCGGGATGGCGCAGCTCGAGAAGGGGAGTGCGTACCACGAGATCGAACAGTGGCCAGGAGCGGTGTGCCATGGGTGATTCTCGCGCACGGCGGTGCGCTACGAGCGCGGCTCAGCGAAATGGAGCGGCCACCTCTTCGAGGAGGTGCTGCATCGTCTCCCGCCTCTCCGACAGGTCCCGGCCGAGCGTCCGGTCAGACACGACGAACTCGTCGAGGCCGATCTCGTGGTAGCGGCCAAGGAGTGCCTGCAGCTCGGGCGGCGTGCCGATGGCGTGCGGCACGGCGGGAGGATGCGAGCGCCACTGCTCCAGGCGCTCTGGGTCGCCGCTCATCAGCACGAGCGCTTGCGCGGAGTGCTCGATCTCGCCTGGGTCGCGGCCGATCGCCTCGCAGTGGCGTCCGAGCACGGCGGTCTTCTGCTCGATCAGCTCGGGAAGGCCCCAGGCGTTCCAGATGTCGGCGTGGCGGGCGGCAATGCGCAGGGCGATCCTCTCGCCCGTGACTCCGAGGAGGAGGGGAAGATGAGCCTGTGCCGGCTTAGGCTCGCACGGGGCGTCGCGAAGCACGTAGTACCTGCCTTCGAAGCTCGAGCGCTCCTCGTTGAGCAGGAGCCTCACCACCTCGCATGCCTCATCGAGGCGGTCGAGGCGCTCGCTCACCTCGGGCAGCTCGATTCCGTACGCCTCGTGCTCGGACTCCTGCCAGCCCGCACCGAGACCGAGGACGAGCCTGCCCTCGGAGATGAGGTCGGTGGTGGCCGCCATTTTGGCGAGGACCGCTGGGTGGCGGTAGGTGTTGCCGCTCACGAGCACGCCGAGGCGCGCCTTGTCGGTGACGGCCGCCAGCGCCGCGAGAGCCGTCCAGGCCTCGAGCCTCGGGGAGGCCGGCGGTGGCTCCTCTGCGGGCATGAAGTGGTCCGCCAGGTAGATGCCGTCCCATCCGGTGCTGTCGGCAGCCAGAGCAGTGGCCCGCACATCGGGCCACGTCTGCTCAGTGCCGATCCAGATCACGAAGCGCATGTGCCGAAGCTACTGGGACGTCGCCTGGCGCCGTCCGGCGACGGCGCCAGGCGACTACGAGCAGCCACAGGCTGGCGAGGAGGGCGGCTGCACCGGCAGCGAGCCCGGCCTCTGCTCTCGAGGAGGCGTAATGCCAGGTCACCTTCCAGTCTCCCGCAGGGAGCTCCACGCCCTGGATCGCGCCGATCCTGACCACGGGAAGGGAGACCTCCGCGCCTCGGCGCCGGCCCTTGCCGGTTGGAGCGATCGAGACCGACCAACCGGGTGCGAAGGACTCCGAGCGAACGAGCAGGGCTGCCCGTGGGGTGTCGACCGTCTCTGTCGGGTCCTGCCATTCCATGGTCGGGAGCGAGATGACCCGTCCGGGCTGCCGCCGCGCGGTGGGCAGCTTCGCACTGCTCGGCTCCAGCCAGGCCGGGCCGTAGGCCCGCAGGTTGCGGAACAACTCGACAGGGCCGATCGTCGCTTGAAGGCTCCAGTCATCGGGCGGGATCAGCCCTTGGAGCAACCCGTTCAGCGCGAACCAGGTAGGCCGCGCAGTCTGGCCTTTCACAGTCAGGTAGCTGCTCCGGCCCGCAAGGACGTGCACCTCGAGAGCACCGAGGATCGGGTCTCTCTGCGCTGCGGCTGCGAAGACGCCGAGATCGATCGCACCACCTTTTCTTGCCAGCAGGCCGGCGGGCAGCCACACGACAGCCTCTCTGCCGCGGACGGGCACGGTGCGCCGCAGCACCCCGCCGGAGCGGAGGGTGAGGTGAACCGTGACCGTCCGCGGCAGCGGGCCGTACTCGGGCTCGAAACGGAGCATGGCGCGGTCCACGACGAGCGCGCCCGGCAGGACGAACCAAGTCCCGTACCGGCTTCCGAGGCGCCACGGCCCGCTCGGCGGGTAGGGGGAGAAATCGACCTGGTTGCCGCGCTCCTGGTCCACGACCGACGTCCCGGGCGGTCGTGGTGGCCCGAGCGGGAGCGCCGCCGCGGCTGCGCTCGGCTCGACGGCTCCCAGCAGCTCCGGGAGCGTCGCGAGGGCGCGCAGGTTCAGCACGTCGAGCGTCGGCGTCACGAACGCTGCAGGACGGAGGTTCTCGACCTCGTGCGCAGCCGTTGCGGCCTCGTAGATGGCCGAGACCACCGACCCGTAGCCCTGCACCGAGGAGAAGTGGTGGAGGATGACGAGGTCGCTCAGCCCGAGCTCGTCGATGCCCGACTTGGAGGCAGGCGCCGACAGCTGCTGGGGATTGAAGATGGCGACGCGGCCGCGCTCGCCTACGACGCCGCCGCGCTCGTTGGCGGCTCGGCCGAATGCGTTGGCGGCGGGGTTGCGCGCTGCAAGCGCAGCGGTGGCTGCCGGCTGGTACGTGGCCATGACGAGGAAGACCGTGACGTCGGCTATGACGATGGCGGAGGCGAGGCGGTGCAGCGTCAGGCGGGAGAGGCTGCGGCAAGAGAGGAGCAGACCGGTCGCAAGCGCGATCACGACGACGACCGCGTAGTACGGGGTCATCTGCCCTGCCAGTCCCCGAGCTACCGAGCTCGTACCGAGCAGCCGCTGGGTCCCCGACGGAGCCACGTACATCGCCACGACCAGCGCCACGGCCACGAGCGGCGCGACGAGGCCCCCGAGGAGCTCGGGGAGGGCAAGTAGGTTTCGGCGCGCTCCGATTGCTTGCCCAGCTCCGGCCTGTACCTTGCTCGACGCCCGGGTTCTCGCAGCCTCCTGAAGGAAGTCGAAGAACACTGCCAGGAGGGCGGCGAGGGCGAGGTCCGAGATGGCTGAGTTTCGGTTCTGCAGGCGCTCGCCCCCATAGAGCGGGACGCGGACGAGGAGTCTGCCGAGAGGAGTGTTGGTGCCGGCCGAGAGGAGCACCCCGACGACGAACATGACGAGCCACACCCGGACGCCCGACGCGTTCTTGCGAAAGGTGCGGACGGTGAGCACGCCGAGCGCTGCGAGTGGCAGCAGCCCGACTCCGTAGGTCAGCTCGGGGAGGTTGTAGGAGCCGGCGAAAGTCGGCATGTGGTAGTTGCCGTTGCCTCCGTAGATGAAGGGAACGAAGAGATAGCCGAGGTCTCCCCAGCCGAGCGAGCCGGCACCGAAGTTGGACAGCGAGCTCGCCGAGCGTTGCGAGTGGTGCAAGAAGGCGAGCCCGGGCAGCCACTGCACCGCGGACACGGCGGCAGCGAGCCCGGCCGCGGCGCCCACCGACGAGATGAGGCGCCACACGCCGGTAGGGGACGGCGATCCGACCCGGGTCGCGGATCTCGCCCGAAGGGCGCGGATGCAGCAGGCGCCCAGGTAGACCGCGACGATGACTGCGTCGTCGGAGATGGCTCTCGGATCGCCGGCGAGGACGACGAGCCCGCCGGACACGCCGAGCAACGCGATCGCCGGTGCCGTGTCGGCGAAGCGGCTCGCACGCGCACGCACCAGCCAGTCGAGTGCCAGCAGCATGAAGGGAGCGAGCGCCACCCCTTGTACGAGGCCGAGATGGGTCGACTGCCCGCTCATGAAGCCGGTGTTCGCAAAGGTGAGGGCTCCGAGCAGGGAGGCGAGCGGCGAGCAGCCGACGCGCCTCAGCAAGAGGTGCATGCCGACGCCCGCGAGCACGCCGACCGCGATGACGTTCACCTCCCACGCCGCCACACCGGGCAGGGCGGCGAACAGCCAAGTGCCTGGGAACATCGCTCCCGCGTTCCAGCCGGCGAGGAGGGGCGTTCCAGACCAGATGTCGGGATTCCAGAGGGGGAGGTCACCGTGGCGGATGAGCTCGCCCGCGAGGACCCGCAGCGGGTAGTTCTGGGTGAGGTTGTCGCCGCCCATGAGGGGCCGTCCTGCAAGAGCCCACGGAAGGTTCACGATCGCGGGCAGCAGCACGAGGATCACCATGGCCCGTCTGTCCGCCGGCGTGAACCGCTCGCGAAGGTACGGCCGGAGAGCTCTCATGAGATGGAGCAGGCTATTACGGTCCCGGTGGGGCGCGCCGGGACAGCGGTTGGCGACGCCGGGCTCCCCGCAGCCGTTGGCGGCGCGGCTAGTCGCCCGCCGTGCCCGCGCAGGCGGGAGGGGTTGCGAGCCGACCAAGCCCCCAGGCGGTGATCGCGAACGTGGCCGAACCTGAGCGAACGATCTCGGCGGGCGCGGGTGGCGGGGAGCCGCGAGGGGCAGCGGCGGCGAGCACTCGGCCGGTCGTTGCCGACATGCACTCGACGGACGTGGCGGCGAGCACGAACACGGTGTCGCCCGAGGCGCCGAGGCTCACGGGCTGCAAGGTCGTCGTCCCCATCTGCATGCCCGTCCCCGTAGTGGCGCTGGCACCAGCGCGCGAGCCGGTGCCGGTACCAGACTCTGCCTTTGTCAGGATGGGACCGAGGCGCGGGAGGCGAGCTGCCTCGACACTCGTGGCCGCTTCGTTGCCTCCGGACCAGAACACCCTGCCAGCGGTGGCCACCAGCGACTGGACCGCCATGCCCGGCGCGAGCTTGCGCATCCTGAGGAGCCTGGCGGAGGGCGTTCCCCTGGTCACTCGAAGCTCGATGACCTCGAGGCGTGTGGAGGCACCTGGGCCGGTCGCGCCGGGGACGAGGACGCTCACGACGGCTGACGAGGTCCCTCGGTCGACAGCGAGGTGCTCGCTGATTGCCGGTCCGAACGTCAGGAGCTGTCTCACCTCGAGCTGCCCGCTCGGTGAGGAGACGATCCCGAGCAGCCGACTGCCGGTAGCGGCGAGGACGACGCCCGCCGGCCCGCTGCCCGCCGGCCCGCTGCCCGCCGGCCCGCTGCCCGCCGGCTGCGATGCTCCGACCACGGCGAGGTCGGCTCCCCGCCCACGGCCGAGGGAAGCGCGTGCGGTCACAGCCAGGCTTTGCGGGTCGAGCCGGGCGATGGCCAGCTGGTAGGGCGGGAGTGTGGCATCGCCGGCAAGGTCGAGACGAGCTGTTGCGAAGAACACCCCCGATGTCGTGGCGGTGAGCCCGCTCGTGAGAAGAGCGGCCCTGCGAAACATCCTTGAGACGGCGACCACGCTGCCGTCGTGCTCCACATGGACGACCCTCAGGGAGGACTCCTCTGCCCCGCACGCCTGAAGGAGGTAGACGCCCCCTCGAAGGTCTGGGACGGCGTCGGTGAACGTGCCGGTGGCGAGCACGCGATAGGCCCAGGTTCCGATCCGCGCCGGTGGCGCTCCTGGCGTGGTACCCAGGCGGGGAGGCGTGCACGAACGCCACTCCGCCGTGCTCACCAATCTCGGCGCAGCCGATCGAGAGGAGCGGCCGCCACCGTCTCGAGCGGCGGCCGGGACCGGGAGCACCCGGTCGCGAGTGATCAGCGTCAAGCTGGCGGCCGCCCCTCCGAGGAGGACGACTACGGCGAGCAGGAGCGCGACGAGAGGAACGGGGCGCCGGATGCGGTCGTCGTGAGGCTGGGCTGTGGGCACTGGCTGACTCGGGGTTCGCGTCGGGCTGTTCAGAGTACGAGACGCTGAGCCGGCAGCTGTTCTTGCGGCTGGCGGGCCTCGATCGAGCGAGCCCGCCAGCCGTCACCTCGACAAGGCCGGGCATGATCGCCTGCCCGGCCTTGTCGCCTCCGTTG
>JAKATT010000137.1:0-2233 GCA_021818615.1 Actinomycetes bacterium
AACCTTGCCCGGGAGATCATGTCGGGGATGGCGTCGGCCGCCGTGGTGGCGACCGAGGACCTGACGGTCGCGACCGAGATCCAGCAGGTGGTGAAGCGAGGGGTGTTCCGGGTGTACCTGAACCACGACGTCGCCGGCTGCGAGATCGGGGGCGCCCTGAAGAACGTCGTCGCCATCGCCGTCGGCATCGGGCGCGGCCTCGGGGTCGGAGACAACACAACCGCCGCGGTGATGACCAGGGGGCTCGCCGAGCTCACCCGGCTCGGCGTCGCGATGGGAGCCGAGCGGGCCACCTTCGCCGGGCTCGCCGGGATGGGCGATCTCGTCGCCACGTGCATGAGCCCGCTCAGCCGCAACCGCCAGGTGGGAGAGCAGCTCGGCAGGGGCAGGTGCCTGGCGGAGATCGTCGGGGAGATGAAGATGGTGGCCGAAGGAGTGAAGACGGCGGAGCTCGTGCTCGACCTGGCCGCCCGTCACGACCTCGACCTGCCGATCTGCCGGGCGGTGAACAAGGTGGTGCGGGGCGAGATCCGGCCGGAGGACGCCTATTGGGGGCTCACCCCCGCCGGCCACGAGCTCGAGGCCGGCTGAGGGTCGGCGGTCTGCCGCTCGGTGCGGGCAGGACGGCGCTCAGCCAGCCTGGCGAGCGTGCACGATCTCGTGGCGGCGGGTGAGGCGCTCCAGCGTGCCGACGTCGACGGTTACCCCGAGGCCGGGGCCCTTCGGGACGCCGATCCTCCCGCCGACGAGCTCGAAACGTTCCGTGATGTCCTCGTGGAAGTAGCGGCTCGTCGCCGAGATGTCGCCCGGCAGGGCGAAACCCGGCAGCGTGGCGAGGGCGAGGTTGGCGGCGCGCCCGAGGCCTGTTTCGAGCATGCCGCCGCACCATACGGGCACACCTGCTCCCCTGCACAGGTCGTGGACGCGCCGGGCCTCGAGGTAGCCGCCCACCCGGCCGGCCTTGATGTTGACGACGGAGCAGGCGCCGAGCTCGATCGCGGTCGCGGCGCTCCTCACCGAGAGCACCGACTCGTCGAGGCAGATCGGCGTCGCCAGCCGGCGCGCCAGCTCGGCGTGGCCGAGGATGTCCTCCTCGTCGAGAGGCTGCTCGAGCAGGAGGAGGCCGAACTCGTCGAGGCGGGCGAGGAGATCGAAGTCGGAGCGCGTATAGGCAGTGTTGGCGTCAACTTGCAGCATGAAGCCGTCACCGACGAGCTGGCGCACCGCCGCCACCGGTTCGAGGTCGAAACCGGGCTCGATCTTCAGCTTCACCCTCTGGTAGCCCTCCTCGAGGTAGCGGCCGACGACGTCGAGCAGCTCGACGACGTCGGTCGTGATCCCGACGGAGACTCCCGGCGTGACGCTCTCACCCGTGCCGCCGAGGAGCTCCTGCAGGCTCTCGCACCGGCTTCGCAGCTCGGCGTCCAGCACCGCCATCTCGAGGGCCGCCTTGGCCATCCTGTGGCCTGAGAAGCCGGCCAGCACGTCCTTCACCGAATCGGCCCTCGTGCTGCCGGCCGCGAGCAGTGCCGGGACGAGGTGGTCCCGCATGACCAGCCAGGAGGAGGCGACGAACTCCGAGGAGTAGAGCGGCTCCGAACCGGCCACGCACTCGCCGTAGCCCTCGCCGTCATCGCCGAGCACGCGTACGACGAGTGCCTCGCGCACTGTCTCGGTCCCAAAGGAGGTGCGGAAGGGTCGCACGAGCGGCAGCTCGAGGCTGCGCAGCTCGACTGCGTCGAACCTCACGGCGCGCTCGCCGGCTCCTCGAGGACGTAGGCGTAGTCCTCGTCGAGGCCGATCACGCGCCACCCCGCGTCGAGCGCCGGGCGGAGCTGTGAGCGAACCTGTAGACGCCATCTTCTTGCCGCCTCTGGGTCGTCCCTCCGGAGAGCTTCGACGTCTGCGGGCGTGGCGACGCTGGCACGCCTCGCGCCCGCTCCATCGGCCGGCGCCGGGGCGTGCTCGGCGGGCGCCGGGGCGTCATCGCCGGCCAGCCACCAGGCGACCAACAGCCGGTCGCTTCCCTGGTCGGCGTTGACGGCGTCTTTCATCGGCCCGTAAGCGTCGACGAGGTATCTCTCGACGACCGCGCCGAGGCGCCTCAGGTTGAAGACGGCGTTCCGCCGCACGAGCGGGTCGAAGGTCCACGAGATCACATCGATCCCACGCGCGAGCGCCCACGCCCTTTGGTGGAGCTTCAGCGCCGTGCCGATGCCCGAGCCCTGCCAGG
>JAKATT010000137.1:2751-16432 GCA_021818615.1 Actinomycetes bacterium
GCCCCGGACGCAAGCCCGGGGAGCTGCTCGCTCAGGCGAGGTCGCCGAGCCGGCGCCCGCTCACGAGGCGCGCTTCGATGCGGATCCAGTGCGTCCTCGTGCCCGGAGCCCATGGGTCGACTGGGACGGCCCGCAGCAGTTCGCTCACCGGGTCGACGGCATCGGTGACGTCTTGGGAGAAGCCCTGCACCACGACGCTCCAGCCGCTGCGAGAGGCGACGTCCACTTCGTCGATCTCGAAGGCGACGCTCGCGAGGGTCGCGGCGTCGAGCATGACGCCCGGGTCGGTGCGGATGACGATGCGGCCCTCGCTGAACTCGTAGTTCACCGGGAACACCACCGGCCTGCCCTCCACGACGACGGCGAGCCGACCGAAATGATGGCTGGAGAGCAGCTCGACGCACTCGTCGTAGGTGAGCTCCGCGAGCGCCCTGGTCACCGGACGATCAGCACCGGGCGCTTCGCCAGGTGGAGGACCTTGTAGGCATTGCTGCCGAGGACGAGGGACGCCAGCTCCGAGCGGCCGCGGCAGCCCATCACGATCACGTCGGCGCCGTACTCCTCGGCTCCGGCGACGATCTCGATGGCGGTGTGGCCGAGGACGGCATGGCGCAGCTCGGTCGTGACCGGGACGCCTGCCGCCTCGAAGACGGCGATCTCCTTTTGCAGGAGCTGCTCGATGTCCTCGACCTCCTCCAGCTCGAAGACGCCGCCGCCCTTGCCGGCGACGACCTGCGCCTCGCGGACGTGCAGCAAGCGGACGACGCCGTGCGACAAAAGGGCGAGGTCCCGCGCGGCTGCGACTGCCCGGTCAGACTCCTCGGACTGGTCGACCGCGACGGCGAGCTTGTCGAACATGGCCGTTGCCTCCTTGTTGAGCTAACTCGATTGTCGGGCTGGCAGCGCGACGGCGACAGAGTCGAAAGGCCCCTCGGAGGCTGCCACAGGTAACAAAGAGGGTGCTCAGTACCCCGGCCGGGTGCGGCTCTTTGACTCGCGCTCCGAGACGCGGGCGGCGTAGGCGGCCGCCTCGCTCCGTCGGGACATGCCAAGCTTTGCCAGCAGGTTCGACACGTAGTTCTTGACCGTCTTCTCCGCGAGGAAGAGCCGTTCTGCGATCTGGCGATTGGTAAGGCCCTCGGCGAGCAGGTCGAGCACTCGGCGCTCCTGTTCGGAGAGCCGGCTCAGGCGCTCGTCCTGCGCCGGGCCCTCCCGCAGCCGTTCGAGCACCTTGCCGGCAAGAGCCGGGTCGATGAGGGACTCACCCCGGCCGACCCGCACCACGGCGTTCACGAGGTCGTTGCCGCGGATCTGCTTCAGGACGTAGCCCGACGCCCCTCCCATGATCGCCGCAAAGAGGGCGTCGTCGTCGGCGAAGGACGTGAGCATCAGGCAGCGGAGCTCGGGCATGCGGCTCCTCAGCTCCCGGCAGACCTGCACGCCGTCACCGTCCGGCAGTCGCACGTCGAGGACGGCCACGTCGGGGCCGACTGCCGGGGCGCGGCGGATCGCCTCGTCCGCTGTCCCTGCCTCACCGACCACTTCGACGCCCTCTGCCTCCTCCAGCAGGCCCCGCAGCCCGGCACGGACTACCTCGTGATCGTCGAGGAGAAACACCCTCAGAGCCATCTCAGCCTCCCAGTGCCACACGAGACGGCACCGGGCCGGCGCCTCAGGTCGCCTCTGTCGTCACAGAACGGTAGTGGCGCCGCCAGATGAGCCGGTAGATCCTCACCCAGCGCGGGATCGATCTGAGCCCTGGGATGAACGGCACCAGGATCAAGACCAGTGTCAGCAGCATCATGACCGCCCATACGAGGGCGTCGCCGCTGGAGGACGTGTTGAACGGGGGCACCTGGTACCACATCGTGTACAGCCACAGCCAGGCCTGCCCGGGGAAGTTCCCCGTCTCGTTCATCATGCCCCACTGGTCGCCCTGCAGGTGGAGGTTGGCGGCGAGGTCGCTCATGTAGCTGCCATCCGCGATGAACAACAGCGGCTTGGTGTAGTCGGTCCCGTAGAGCTGCGGCGAGGAGAGCAGGGCACCGTCGAGGGCTCCGCTGCGGGCCATCGCCAGCAGGTTGGTCATCATGACGCCGACCGGCCCGTAGCGGCCGGAGGGGACCTTCAGATAGCCGGGGAAGCTCGCCGCGGCGATCGCCTTCTCGTAGGCGGCGTCCCAGCTCGTCCGCTGGGCGACGCCGGCTGACTCGTAGCGGCTGACCTGGCTGTCGAGGGCCGGAGCGTTCGGAAGTGTCAGCAGAGGCTTTATGACGAAGTCCTCTGTCGTGTTGATCGGGATGTGCACCCCGGCGAGGCGGGCAAGCGAGACCGGGCCGATCTTCTGGCCTGCGCCCGGCGTCTCGTTGTAGGGCGGCCCGTAGGTGGCGGTGGGGCTCGTGCCGTCGAGCTCTGTTACAGCGGTCTGGACGAAGTCGACCGGCATCGCGGTCGCCCACGACTTGAGCGTGACCGGATGGTCGTCGGGCGAGGAGAAGATCGCTGCGAACGCGATGACGAGGAGGAGGACCACGACGAAGGAGATGGTGACTTCCTTGGCCAGGTCGTAGCGGGCGACAGGACCGGTCCATTCTGTGACGTCGCGGTCCGGCTTGAAGCGTCTCGGGCTCATTGCGCCGTCTCTCTGCTCGAGGGGGTGTGCTCTTCGAACAGCCCGGCGGCCGGAGCTCCCTGCCCAACGCCTGGGCCGGCGACCGAGGCTGCGGCAGCTGCCGGCCCGCCCGCACGGTCGTCGGCGAAGGGCGGGACGACTCCGCGGCGGCGGACGAGGAGCACGTGGACACCGATGAACAGCCCGACGACCGCCGGAAGGAGCACGATGTGCCACATCAACATCTGGCCGAAGTTGAGGACGTTCCAGAAGGCTCCGGCTCCGGTGGCGTTGATACCGTCTTTCGCCTGGGTCGAGATCCACTCCGAGTCGAAGTTCTGCTGCGACAGGTAGCCGGTGAACGCCGTCGCGATGGAGGCCGCGAAGGCGAGCACGCCGGTGACCCAGGTGGCACGCCTCCGGCCGCGCCAGGCGGCCATGAAGAACTTCCCCCACAGGTGGACCACCATGAAGAAGAAGAAGAGCTCCGTGCTCCAAAGGTGCATGGAGTTGAAGAACAGCCCGATGCTCGAGACATGCCACCACGCCGGGCCCTTGAGGGCGATCACTGCACCGGAGAGGACGACGACGGCGAAGGCTGCGAGCGTCAGCGCGCCGAAGACATAGATCCAGGAGGCGACGTAGGCAGGTTGCGTGTCAGGCAGCAGCTTGTCGGGTGGAAGCGCCTTCACCGCTCGGACCCGCAACCGCCCGGTCCAGGTGGGCCGGATGCCCTTGGTAACCCCCGGGCGAGCTGCGGGGCCGTCGTCTCGAGGCGCTGGGGCCGGCAGCGTAGTGGTCATCGCCTCGCCCTCTTTCCGTGCGGGAACGGCAGGGCGATCGCAAGGACGAACACGAGGATCATGAGCGCGATCACGACGAGGTTGGCCACCGACAGCTGGATGAAACCCCAGTGCACGTAGCGGCCGGGATGGCTGAGGTTGATGAGAGCTGCGACCAATGCGGGCACGGGACGACCTCCTCGCTTGAGGAGACTACTTGGGAGGCTGCGGCGCCCACTAGGGTCGAACGGCCCAATCGCGATCGGGCGAGCAGGATCTCTGAGAGAGCACCGGCGCGAGTCCGCTCGCGTGCCAAAGGCGGTGCCCGTCCGGTCCTCCCAATGGCGAGACACGCGCTGAGGCCGTCGCGAGGAGGTGACTTTCGGCCCTAAGAGCAGCGGCGTGCCGCAGTCATCATGTGCTCGGAGGTGAGGAACATGCCGGATGCGAAGACGAAGTGGGACCCGCCCAAGATCCGTGCTCCGCACACCCGGGGAAGAGTCGTCGTAGGAGTGGACGGGTCGGAGGGTGGGCACATGGCCCTCCGATATGCCGCCGCGGTGGCGGACTGGCAGGGCTGGACGCTGCACATCGTCCACACCTGGCACGTCAATTACCCGGTCGCCCCGTACGTCATGGATTTCTCACAGATCGGCGACGCCGCGAAGGACGTGGCCGGACAGGTCGTCCGTGACGCCGAGAAGGACGTGCTGGGCGATGACTGCCCCCTCGACATCCGCCGCAGCATCGAAGAGGGCCCGGCGGCGCGGACGCTCATCAAGGCGAGCGAAGGCGCTGACCTGCTGGTCGTCGGGAGCAGGGGGCTCGGAGGCTTCTCGAGCCTGGCGCTCGGCTCGGTTGGCCAGGCCTGCGTGCACCACGCCCACTGCCCCGTCCTGATCGTCCGCCCGCGTACGCGCGAGGAGGACGCGTGAACGCAGTCGCGCCAAGAGAGCGCGGCTATGACGGCGGCGGTGTCGACGGGGGCGACGAACCGCCCGTGAAGGCGCCGCGTGCGGTCTTCGTGAGCGACTTCGTCCACGTCGCGCGGCCATATGGCAAGATCGCGCCGAAGCTGCTCGATCCGGAGGCCATGTGGCTGAGGCGCCTCAGCGAGAAGTCGCCTTCGTCCCGTTTCGTCGTGACAGCCGGCGAGCCCCGCGAGCTCAACCAGATGACGACGGTGCCGATCGAGTGGACGCCGACAGCCTACGAGCGGTTGCTGCCGTCCCTCGAGGCAGACCTGCAGCTCTCGCACCTGGACGGTTCCTTCTGCCGCCTCGGTATCAGCGGGCGCTACCGGCCACCCCTCGCGAGCCTCGGTCTCACGATCGACCGGCTTGCATTGCATAGAGTGGCGGAGTCGTCCCTGCGTAGGTTCCTTCTCGGAGTCGAGGAAGCACTGACCGCTGACCCGTGAGCTGATCACATGACCGTCGAGCCCCTCACGAGCCCGGCCGGCTATCCCCGCGAGCTCGAGTCGGACGTCTTGCTCGCCGACGGGCGGGTGGGCGTGCTCCGCCCGATCCTGCCCAAAGACGCCGTGGCACTTCGCGACGATCTCGGCGCGCACCTGTCGGAGCAGTCCGTCTACTTCCGGTTCTTCACGCCGCGGCGGCACTTCACCGCCCAGGAATTCGAGCACTTCGCGAACGTCGATTACGCCTCGCGCCTCGCTCTTGTCGCTCTCGTGGAAGGTGAGCTCGTGGCCGTCGCCCGCTACGAGCGCATCGAAGAGGGTGACGAGGCGGAGGTCGCCTTCACGGTTCGCGACGACCAACAGGGTCGCGGCCTCGGCATGGTCCTGCTCGAACATCTCGCGTCCGCCGCCCGGGCGCGGGGGATCAGTCGCTTCGTGGCGGACACCCTGGCGGAGAACCACAAGATGATCGACGTGTTCAGGCGGGCGGGTTTCGAGGAGGAGGCCTCGTTCGAGTCGGGCGTGGTCCACGTGACGCTCGACCTGCAGGCAAGTGCACGCTACCTCGAGCAGGTCGAGGAACGGGACCGGGTGGCTGCGGTCCGCTCCATCGAACGCCTGCTGCGGCCCGCCTCGATCGCCGTCATCGGCGCCAGCCGCCGGCCTGGGACCGTCGGCCACGAGATCCTCGCCAATCTCGTCGAGGGCGGCTTTCGTGGCTCTCTCCACCCGGTCAATCCGGCTGCGAACGCCATCTGCGGCCTGCCTGCGCTGAGAGACGTCCGGGAGATCCCCGGGGAGGTGGATCTCGCCGTCGTCGCCGTGCCGGCTCCGATCGTGGCCGAGGCTGTGCGTGCCTGCGGCGAGAAGGGCGTCGGTGGGCTGGTCGTCGTGACGGCCGGCTTCGCCGAGACGGGAAGCGAGGGGGCAAGGGCGGAACGGGAGCTCGTGGCGACGGCCCGGGCCCACGGCATGCGGCTGATCGGGCCGAACTGCCTCGGTGTCGTGAACACTGCGGCGGAGGTGTCGATGAACGCGACCTTCTCGCCGGTTCGTCCCGTGCCCGGTCACGTCGCCTTCTCGTCCCAGTCGGGCGGCCTCGGCGTCGCCATCTTGAACGAGGCGACCTCCCGCGACCTCGGCGTATCGCTGTTCGTCTCGGTCGGCAACAAGGCTGACGTGAGCGGCAACGACCTCATCCGCTACTTCGACGCAGACGAGAACACGAGCGTCATCCTGCTCTACCTCGAGTCCTTCGGGAACCCGCGCCACTTCGCCTCGATCGCCCGCAAGGTCGCCCGGACCAAGCCGATCGTCGCCGTCAAGTCCGGGCGCTCTCTTGCAGGCACCCGCGGCGCGGTGTCGCACACCGCGGCGATTGCCGCACCCGACGCTGCGGTCGACGCCCTGTTCCGGCAGGCCGGTGTCATCAGGGTCGACACCCTCGAGGAGCTCTTCGAGGTTGCCGAGGTGCTCAGCCACCAGCCGCTACCGGCCGGTCCGCGGGTGGCGATCGTCGCCAATGCCGGTGGTCCCGGAGTGCTGGCGGCCGACGCATGCGAGGGAGCTGGCCTTGTCGTGCCCGAGCTCTCGAAAGAGACGCAGGCCCGCCTGCGGGTGCTGCTCACGGACCAGGCGGCCGTCTCGAACCCGGTCGACTGCATCGCCACCGTCACGCCCGAGCAGTACGGCGGCGCCCTCGAGATCGTGCTCGAGGACGAGTCGGTGGACGCCGTCATCGCCATCTTCACGCCTCCGCTCCTGAAGGAGGAAGGCGACGTCGCAGCTGTGGTCGCAAGGGTGTCGGCCGCGGCAGGAAAGCCGGTGCTCGCCAACTTCCTCTCCACCTCCGAGGCCCTCGCCGCCCTCCGGAGCGGCCCGAGGCGGGTCCCATGGTTCACCTATCCCGAATCGGCGGCCCGAGCGCTCGGCCACATCGTGCCCTATGCCGCCTGGAGGGCTCGCCCGGATGTTCCGGTGCCCGCTTACCATGACATTGACGTCGCCGCGGCGAGGGCGATCGTCGACGGAGCACTCGAGCTCGAGAGCTCCTGCTGGCTTCCGCTCGGCGAGACGCTGGCCCTCCTCGCCGCCTACGGGCTTCCCTGCGTCGGGAGCGTCCGGGCCCTCTCGGCGCGCCGAGCGGCCGAGGCTGCCCGTCGGATGAGGGTTCCGGTCGCGCTGAAGCTCGACTTGCCCGGCCTCGTGAACCGCAGCGAGGTCGGGGGCGTGCGGCTCAACCTCTCGGGCCCAAAGCACGTGGAAGCTGCTGCGGCGGAGCTGCTCGAAGGTCGAGGAGACGGGGCGTCTGTCATAGTCCAGCCCATGGTCGCAGGCGGCGTGGAGACGATCGTCGGTGTGGTCGAAGAGGCTGGTTTTGGCCCGCTCGTCATGTTCGGGCTCGCAGGCGGCGCCTCGGAGCTCCTCGGTGATCGGGCGCTGTCGCTCGTGCCCATCTCCCGTCCCGACGCCGTCCGGCTGATCGCCTCGCTCAGGGCGGCGAAGTTGCTGTCCGGCTACCGCGGGGTGCCCCCGGCGGACATCTCGGCGCTCGCCGACGTGCTCTGCAGGGTCGCCCAGCTCGCCGAAGAGCTGCCGGAAGTCGTCGAGATGAACCTCAACCCGGTCATGGCCGGCCCCGACGGCGCAGTCATCATCGATCCGAAGGTGCGCGTGGCGAGAGTTGAGCGAGAGCCTGAGCTTCGCCGCAGGCAACTGCGGGACTGACGCGACCGCGCCGTCGCTCGCCTCGCCCGAGAGTGTTGAATGGTCCCGTGGCCCTGAATGTCCTCGGAAAGGAGCTCGAGCCATGCAGCACGGAGCCGCTCACCGGCTTCTACCGTGACGGCTGCTGCAACACAGGCGCCGACGACCTCGGTGTCCACAGCGTCTGCGCAGAGGTGACGGAAGAGTTCCTCGCGTTCTCCAAGAGCGTCGGCAACGACCTGAGCACGCCTCGGCCTGGCTTTGCCGGTCTCGAGCCGGGAGACCATTGGTGCATTTGTGCGCCGCGCTGGCAGGAGGCATTCCTGGCCGGGGCTGCGCCAGCAGTTGTCCTCGAGGCGACCCATATCGCGACTCTCGAGTGGGCACGCCTCGAGGACCTGAAGGCACACGCCGTCCGCTGAGGGACCTCGGGCCCCGGCGACAAGGCGCTCGCCCTCCAAGCGCCGGCTGCGAGCGGGACGAGCGTTGTCGCTGTTGTTGTTGCTGTTGTTGTTGTGAGCGGCGTCCCTCCTGCGAGAGGTCAGTCGCCGAGCTCGAGGCGCCTGCGCGTGACGTACTCCTCGAGCTCGGCGCGCACGGCCTCGTCGAGGGGAGGCGGCTCATAGTCGTTGAGAGCCCGCTCGTAGATCGTCGTCGCCCGAGCGGCAGCGTCGTTGCCACCATCTCGCATCCAGCGCTCGTAGTTCTGCGACGAGGAGAGCAGCGGCCGGTAGAAGCACGTCCGGAACCGCTCCATGGTGTGGGCCGCGCCGAGGAAGTGGCCGCCGTGGCCGACCTCCTCGTGTGCCCCGAACGCCAGCGCCGCCTCGTCGATCTCGAGCGGGGTGAACTCCTCGCGCAGCATTCGTAGGAGCTCGATGTCGATGATGAACTTCGCGTAGCTCGAGACGAGGCCGCCCTCGAGCCAGCCGGCGGCGTGCATGACGAAGTTCGTCCCGGCGAGGAACGTCGGAAGCAGCGTCATGAGCGCTTCGTAGCCAGCCTGCGCGTCGGGGGACTGGCTGGAGGTGAGACCGCCTCCGGTTCGAAACGGCAGTCCGTAGTGCCTCGCGATCTGCCCGGTGCAAAGGAGCCCGATAGCCGACTCCGGAGTCCCGAAGCAGGGGGAGCCGGACTGCATGTCGATGTTCGAGAGGAACGAGCCGAAGATGACCGGGCTCCGAGGCCGGATGAGCTGGGAGAGGGCGATGCCCGCCACGGCCTCGGCGAGTTGCTGGGCGAGAGCGGCCGGGATGGACACGGGCGACATGGCGCCCATCAGCAGGAACGGTGTGAGCACGACGGCCTGGTTGGCGGCGCTGTACTCGAACTGCGCGTCCAGCATGCGGTCGTCCCAGCGAAGCGGGGAGTTGCAGTTGATGAGAGAGACGGTGACGGGGGTCTCCTCGATCGCCGACCTCCCACCGAAGAGGATCTCCGACATGGCGATCGTGTCGCGGGCGTTCTGCCCGGAGACCACGTTGCCCATGTAGATCTTGTCGGTGAGGGTCTGCAGGGCAAAGAGCATGTCGAGGTGGCGCGAGTCGAGCGGGGCGTCGTTCGGCTCGCAGATCACCCCTCCGGCCGAGTCGAGCTCGGGGAAGTGCTGAGCGAGCATGGCGAAGCGGCGGTAGTCGGTCATCGTGGCGTCCCGTCGGAGCGAGCCCTCGAGGACGAAGGGGGGGCCGTAGACGCCGGAGAAGACCATGGCGTCCCCTCCGATGTGAACGCTGCGCGCCGGATTGCGCGCCTTCACGTCGAACTCCCTCGGAGCGAGGGCCACCTGCTCGAGGAGGAAATCCGGATCGGGGAAGACGATGTCACCCTCGGTGCGCTGACCGGCCTTGGCGAACAGCTCGACCGCTTCCGGCTTGGCGAATTGCACGCCGATCTCCGTGACGATCCGCCGCCACCCTTTCTCCAGGACGGCAATGGCCTCCTCGCTGAGGATCTCGTAGCGGGGCATCCGGTTGGTGAACACCGCACCTCTCTTCGCTGGGCATGGTCGGGGGCTCCCCGCCACTCGCGGCGAGCCTGCTCGCATCGTAGAACAGAGTTCCGTAACATGGGACCAATGTCGTCACCGACCGGAACCCAGGCAGTCGACCGTGCCGCCAGGCTCTTGACCGAGATCGTCGACTCGAACGAGGCAGTCAGCTTCTCCGCGCTGGCGACTCGGACCGGCCTCGCCAAGAGCACCACCTCGAGGCTCCTCCTTGCCCTCGAGCGGAGCCATCTCGTAAGGCGCGAGGAGTCCGGCGCCTATCGGGCCGGTGACGTCTTCGCCCGCTACGCCTGGCGGGCCGGGCGCGAGGCCGACCTCGCCGAGCTGGCTGCCCCGTACCTCGACAAGCTCGGGTCCGTCACCGGCGAGACCGTGAACCTCGGGGTCACGCACCACGGCATCGTCGAGCAGATAGCCCAGGTGGACTCCCGCTACGTGCTCGGGGGCACGAACTGGGTTGGCCGACCCGTCGCGCTCCACTGCAGCGCGCTCGGCAAGGTGCTCATGGCTTTCGGTGCGGCCGAGCTTCCCGAAGGGCGCCTCGCGCGCTTTACGGACTGCACGATCACGAGCCGGGCAGTGCTGGCAGCCGAGCTCGGCGAGGTGCGGCGCCGCGGCTTCGCGGTCGCGATGGAGGAGCTGGAGCAGGGTCTCGCAGCGATTGCCGCGCCGGTGTTCCGGGAGGGCGACGTCGCTGTCGCGGCGCTGTCGGTGTCAGGCCCCGTGAGCAGGCTCGGCCCGGGCCAGCTGAGAGGGGTGGCCACCGCCTGCATGGGGGAGGCATCGGCTTTGTCCCGGTTGCTCGGGCACAGATCACGGAGGGAAGGTGCCGCATGAAGGCTGAAGAGCTGTTGAAGGTGCTCTACGACGAGACTCTCGTCGGAAATGCGCCTCGGGTGCTGGAGCTCACGAACGAAGGGCTTGCCAGCGGGCTCTCGCCCGAGGAGCTCTTGTTCGATTCGCTCATCCCGTCTCTCGAGGAGGTCGGCGCTCGCTTCGAACGGGGCGACTTCTTCGTGCCGGAGATGCTCATCGCCGGAAAGGCGATGTCAGGAGCTCTCGAGATACTGCGGCCACTGCTCGCCGAGACCGGCGTCGAGCCTGTCGGGACCTTCGTCATGGGCACGGTGAAAGGCGACGTGCACGACATCGGCAAGAACCTCGTGAACATCATGCTCGAGGGCGCCGGGTTCCAAGTGATCGATCTCGGCGTCCAGGTCGCGCCCGAGAAGTTCGTGGCAGCGATCGAGGAGCACCGTCCCGACATAGTCGGCTTCTCGGCGTTCCTCACCACGACCATGCCGATGTTCAAGGCGAACATGAACGCGCTCGAGAAGGCGGGGCTGCGTGGCCAGGTGATCGTGATGGTCGGTGGTGCTCCCGTGACCCAGGAGTACGCGGACGCCGTCGGGGCAGACGGCTACGCGTCGGACGCCTCTGCTGCTGTCGCGAGGGCAAAGGAGCTCCTGTCACACCGCCGAGCTGCCCAGCCGGCCTGAGAGGGTCAGCCGAGCACCCACCGTCTCGAGCACCTGCCGCCTGACATCCGAGGAGAACCGTCCGTGCACACAGTCCTTCGCTCAGCCTCCAAGGAGGTCGTCATCGGTGGCGACCAGCCGTTCTGCATCATCGGAGAGCGGATCAACCCGACAGGGCGCAAGATCTTCCAGGAGCAGCTGAGGCGCGGCGACCTGTCCCGAGTCGAGATCGACATCAGCGAGCAGGTGGCTGGTGGAGCCATGGCGCTCGACGTCAACATGGGCGCGCCGCTCGCCGACGAGGCGGAGCTCATGGTGAGAGCCGTCGAGCTCGCGCAAAGCCGGACGGATCTGCCTCTTTGTATCGACTCGTCGGTCGTCGAGGCGCTCGAGGCCGGTCTCAGCGCTTACGAGGGCAAGGCTCTCGTGAACTCTGTGACCGCCGAGGACGAGCGGCTCGACGCGGTCCTTCCCCTCGTGAGGCGGCACGGCGCGGCGGTCATCATGCTCCCGAACGACGAGGAGGAGATACCCGAGGCTCCACGGCGGCGCCTGGAGCTTGTCGGTCGGCTGGTCGCGGCCGCCGAGCGGTACGGCATCGGGCTCGAAGACGTCGTGATCGACCCGCTCGCCATGCCGATCGGCGCCGACACTTCCCTAGTCGACAAGACGCTCGAGACGATCCACCTCGTGAAGGAGAGGTTCGGGTTGAACATGACACTCGGTGCCTCGAACGTGTCTTTCGGCATGCCCGATCGCCATGCGATCGGCAGCGCTTTCCTGCCGATGGCTATGACCCTCGGGCTCACGAGCGCCATCATGGACGCCCGGTCGGCGGACCTGGTGCAGGCGGTGAAGGCGGCCGATCTGCTCCTCGACCACGATCCATGGGGTGCCAACTGGATCGCGGCTCACAGGGCCAGGACAGCCGCCACCCCATGACCGAAGGCACCGAAGAGCACCGCAGCGAGCGCGTTGACCTCCGCTTCCAGCCGAGCGGCCGGCAGGTGCGCGTCCCGTCGGGGGTGACCCTCTTCGACGCCGCTAGCTGGAACGGCATCGCCATCGACTCGACCTGCGGTGGGCACGGCACCTGCAAGAAGTGCAAGGTGCGGGTGCTCGACGGCTCCGCCCCTGTGACGTCTCTCGACACGAGGGCGTTCCAGCGCGACGAGCTGCGCGAGGGCTGGAGGCTCGCCTGTCGGCTCGAAGCCGTGCGCGACCTCGAGGTGGAGGTGCCTCCCCTCGTCACCCGCCCGAAGGCGGCGACCGTCGGCGTCGGACGCAAGGTCATCCTCCGCCCGGCCGTGCAGAAGCGGTTCGTCGAGCTGCAAGAGCCCACGTTGTCGGACCAGGCGACCGACCTCGAGCGCCTGCTGGCCGAGCTTGACGACCTCGAGCTCAGGGTCGACCTGCACGCCCTGCGCTCGATCGGCCCGGTGCTGCGCAAAGCGGGGTACAAGGCCACTGCCGTGATCGTCGACGATGTGCTCATAGACGTCGAGCCCGGCGACACGACCGAGCGGCTGTTCGCGATCGCGTACGACCTCGGTACGACGACGGTGGTCGCCACCCTGCTCGACCTCTCGAGCGGCGCGCCCTTGGCTGTGCACTCGATGCTCAACCGGCAGCAGCCTTTCGGCGCCGACGTCATAACCCGCATCTCGAGCATCATGCTGAACGACGGCGCGCTCGACCGGCTCCGCTCGGCTGCACACGAGACGCTCGCCGAGCTGGCTCTTGCCGTCTGTGAGGAGGCGGGCGTGGCTCCGGGGGAGGTCTACGAAGTCGCGCTCGCCGGCAACGCGACGATGACCCACATCGCGCTCGGCATCGACCCCGAGCCGCTCGGCATGGCGCCCTTCGTGATGGCGAGCAGGTCCTTCAGCGACCTGCTCGCTTCCGACCTCGGCGTACCGGCCCACCCGAGGGCTCGAGCCACAGTGTTCCCGGCATTCGGTGCCTACGTCGGCGGAGACATCACGGCCGGGCTGCTCGCGGCCGGCATGGACCGCGACCGGCGGACCCGGCTCTTTATCGACATCGGTACGAATTGCGAGATCGTGCTCGGCTCGAGCGAGCGCCTTCTCGCCACGGCGGCCCCGGCCGGACCGGCGTTCGAGGGCGCCTCGATCCGTTGTGGGATGCGGGCCGCCGAGGGGGCGATCGAGGCGGTGAAGATGACCTCTGACGACCTCGTGCTGCAGGTCATCGGAGACGAAGAGCCGAAGGGCCTGTGCGGCTCCGGGCTCGTCGACGCGGTGGCTGAGCTGGTGTCGCTCCGCCTGCTCGAGCTCTCCGGGCGATTCGTGACAGGCCAGGTGGCAGCGACAGCCGCTCCGGGGCTCGCCGACCGGCTGACGATGGTCGGCGAGGAGCGTGTCTTCGTGTTGGCCTGGCTCGGTGAGCCCGGCGACGCCGAGCACTCGGTGTACCTGACCCAGCGAGACGTCCGCGAGCTCCAGTTCGCCAAGGCAGCGATCGCGACCGGCTGGACTCTGCTGCTCGAGGACGCCGGGCTCACGCCCGACGACGTGCAGCAGGTTCTCCTCGCCGGCTCGTTCGGCAGCTACCTGTCGCCGGGGAGCGCCATCCGCCTCGGGCTCGTGCCACCGCTCCCGGTCATGAGGGTGGTGAGCGCCGGCAACGTCGCCGGTGAGGGGGCGAAGATGGCCCTCC
>JAKATT010000137.1:16772-36176 GCA_021818615.1 Actinomycetes bacterium
ACGAGGTATGCGGGCGGCTCGGGCTCGAGCGCCTCGCGGGACTGCACTGCTACGACGTGCTCGCCGGGGAGGAGATCGTCGCTCGGCTGCTCGAAGAGGAGCCGGGAACCTACCTCCTCACGGACTTCCTTCTTCGCGGCTTTCGAAGGCTTGTCGTCGCCGCTCTCGGGCTCGACCGCCATCCCGAGCTTGTCGCGGACTACTTCGGCAACTACCGACGCGTCGTCTGGCTCGCCGAGCATCCGACGCCGCAGCTCGAGGTCGAGGCGGGTATCGTGGCAGGGCTGCTCGGCCTCCGCCTCGAGGTGCACCTCGTCGGCGATCGCCGCGTGCAGCCTGCCATCGTCACCCTCGTCCGTTCGGCGAGGGGCTGATGGGTCACTGGCCAGCCACCCGCGCGGCGAGCAGGCGGCAGCTCGGGGCCGTCCTCGCCAGGCTCCGCTACGAGGTCATCCCGTCGCCCAGCATCGAGGCGAGCGTGCTCGAGCACGTCCCGCCCGAAGTGCCGGTGGCGGTGACCGCGTCGCCGACGAAGGGACTCGAAGCCACCCTCTCTCTTGCCGAGAGCCTGGCCCGCCAGGGCTACCGGGTGGTCCCGCACGTCTCGGCCCGGCTTGTACGCGACGCAGGCCATCTCCGTGAGATCGCCGCTCGCCTGCAGGACGCCGGCATTGACGATGTGTTCGTGCCGGCAGGTGACTCGGAGAAGCCAGTGGGCCCCTACGACAGCGCCCTCCCGGCGCTCGTCGAGCTTTCCCGCCTCGAGCACCGCTTCGGCCGTGTGGGCATCACCGGCTACCCCGAGAGCCACCCGCACATCGTGGACGATGTGACGATCCAGGCGATGTGGGACAAGCGAAACTATGCCGACTACATCGTCTCCAACATGTGCTTCGACCCAGCCGTGCTGCGGTCGTGGATTCGCCGGGTGCGGGCGCGCCAGGTGACGCTCCCGCTGCTTGTGGGCCTCGCCGGTCCGGTCGATCCTGCGAGGCTTCTGTCGGTGAGCCGCCGGATCGGGGTCGGTGAGGCGACCCGCTTCGCCGGCAGGCACCTCGGAGTCGTGGCGAAGCTGGCCGCGCCTGGCGGCTACCAGCCCGACCGTCTCCTCGAGCGGCTCGCCTCGACCCTGACCGACCCGGCGTCCGTCGTCGAGGGCCTGCACGTCTTCACCTTCAACCAGCTGAAGGCGGCCGAAGGCTGGCGCAGGTCGCTCCTCGCATCAGCAGGATGACCGCCGCGCCCTGATCGCATCGACCAGCGCGGGCAGCACCTCAGCGACACTGCCGATCACTGCGTAGTCGGCTCGCGACATTATGGGCGCCGAGGGATCGGTGTTGACCGCGACCATGTGCTTGGAGCTCTGGCAGCCGGCGAGGTGCTGGACCGCTCCCGAGATGCCGCAGGCGAGATAGAGGTCGGGGGCCACCCTGGTCCCAGTCTGGCCCACCTGCTCACGGTGGGGCCGCCATCCGAGGCTGGTGACGACCCTCGAGACTCCCACCGCCCCTCCGAGCAGCGCCGCGAGCTCCTCTATCACAGCGAAACCCTCCGGTCCCCCCACACCCCGTCCCCCGCTCACGACCACCTTGGCGCTCGCGAGCGAGATGCCTGGGGACTCCTCGGGCGACTCCAGCGCCTGCAAGGCGAGGTCAAGGGCATCGAGCTGCGGAGCGATCTCCGAGACGGCGAGAGAACCGGCAGCAGGAGAGGGCACGGGCTGAACGGAATCCGCCGCGACGCTGAAGAGGCCCGTCGCGGCGCTGAGCACGGCCTCCTCGATGAGGCTGCCACCCCAGCGTTGGCGGACGAGGCGGAAGCGCCGCTCACCTTCGACGAGGTGAGCCTTGGTGCAGTTGGCGGCGAGCTCGAGCCCGGTAAGCGCCCCGAGGTGGGCCAGTACCTCGTTGCCGTGATCGGTTGCCGCTGCCACGACGGCGGCGGCCTCGCTTCGGGAGGCCATTGCGGCGAGCGCCTTGGCGAGCGCCAGCGGCGCGTAACCGGTGAGACCGCCGGCTGAGAGGACGCAGATGCTGGTGACACCAAATGACTGCAGCTGTGCGGTGACGTCGGCCCCCGGCGGGCCGGCGATCAGGGCAGAGACCTCGGTGGCCTCAGCCGCGAGTCCGCGGGCGAACGTGAGGGCCCGGAGGGAGGCGTCGAGCACGGCACCGTTCTCCGTCTCGACGTAGCACACGACAGTGCTCACTCGATCACCCCTAGTTTCACAAGCAGCTCCACCAGAGGCGGCACGGCCTCGACGCCGTGCCCGAGAACCTCGGCGCTGCGACGCTCGGTGGTCGGCACGGCGAGCGAACGCATCTCGAGACCCTCTGCCTCGTAGGTCGGCCGCAGCGTCGCGACGACAGTCTTCTTCGCCCGCATCCTGCCGGGCAGCGACGGGTAGCGGGGGAGGTTGATCCCCTCCTTCACCGTGACGACGGCGGGGAGCGCCAGGATGAAGAGCTCCTCGGTGCCCCTGTAGGTCCGCCGGGCTCGGGCGCTCCCACCGCCGACCTCGAGGTGCTTGATGCCGGTCGCCACGGGCCGGCCGAGGGCGTGCGCCACGCGCACACCGACCTGGTAATCGGCCGTGTCCGCCGCCTCGTTGCCGAAGAGCAGGAGATCAAAGGGCGACTGCCTCTCGGCTTCGAGCCCCTCGATCGCTCGGGTGATGGCCCGCGTGGTCGCGAGAGGTCCGAAGTCGTCGCGGTCCGTCTCGAGAAGCAGGGCATGGTGGGCCCCGACCGAGATGGCGGTGCGCAGCTGCTCGACGGCCTCGGGAGGGCCGAGCGTGAGGACTGTCACGCTTCCCCCCGCAGCCTCGCTGAGGCGCACCCCCTCCTCGACGGCGCACTCCTCGTGAGGGCTGACGGTGAAACCGAGCAGGCTCGTGTCGAGCCTGCGCCGATCGCCCTGGAGGGCGATGCGCCCGCCCACCATGGGCACCCGTTTCACGCAGACGAGGACGTCCACTGCTCAGGCCCTCACACGCTCGTTGGCGGGGTCGAACAGCGGTGCCGACCCGGCGAGCGCGATGCTCACGGGGAAGCGCTCCGACATGTACTCGACGAGCAGCTCCCGCCCCTCGACTGCGAGCTCGGTCGGCAGGTAGGAGAGCAGCACATGGCGGCCGAGGGAGGGGGCCGAGCCGGCAGAGGTCACATAGCTCGGCCGCCCCTTGGCGTCGGTGATTCGGTCACCAAGCGTCGTGAGGATGGGTTCGCCACCGATCGGGTAGCGCGCCCTGCCATCGGCGGCGCGATGGTCCTCGACGACGAGGCTGCAGAGGGTGGCGACCGGCTCCCGCTCGCGCTGGGCTAGATAGGCCTCCTTGCCGACGAACTCCTGTTCTTTCACCTTGGGTCGGGTCATTCCAGCTTCGACGAGGTCGTAGTCGGGAGTGAGCTCGCTGCCGTAGGCCCGGTAGCTCTTCTCGATGCGGCCGGTAGTGCCGTACACCCCGATGCCGACCGGGACGAGCCCCCGGGGCTGGCCGGCCTCGAAGAGCGTGTCCCACAAGCGGGCTCCCTGTTCGATCGGCACGTACAGCTCCCAGCCGAGCTCGCCGACGTAGGAGATGCGGGAGGCGAGGACGCTAAGCCCGTCCACCTCGATCGGGCGGCACGTGCCGAAGGCGAAACCCTCGTTCGAGACGTCGTCGGGCGTCGTGCCGGCGAGGATCTCACGGGACCGCGGCCCCCAAAGGCCGAGGGTCGACCAAGCCGAGCTGAGATCGGTCAGCTGGGCCGACCCGTCGCCGGGGAGGTGGTCGGTGATCCACTTCTTGTCTGCCATGCCGGATGCCCCGCCTGTCACGATCCGGAAGTGCTCGTGGCCGAGGCGCATGATGGTGAGGTCCGCCTTGAAGCCTCCCTTGGGGTCGAGGAACGAGGTGTACACGACACGCCCGTTGGCGACATCCATCTGTGCGACGGCGAGCTTCTGTATGACCTCGAGGGCACGCGGGCCAGTGAGATCAAGCTCGACGAAGGCGGAGAGGTCGACGAGGCCACAGGCTTCCCGCATGGCCAGATGCTCTGCATTGATGATAGGCGACCACCATCGCGACTCCCATTCGGCCTCCCGTGCCATCACGGCGTCGCCGTAGCGTTCGAGCAGCGGGGCGTTGTGCCCGTACCAGTGCGGGCGTTCCCATCCGGCGGTCTGGAAGAAGGCTGCATCGAGTGCCTCTTCGGAGCGGTACATCGGCGCGAGCCGGATGCGGCGCTCGCGCGACCACTGCTCGGCAGGATGCACTATGCCGTACATCTTGTTGAAGCCCTCGGCTGCCCGTTCCTGCACGTGTTTGGCGGTCCGTTGAAAGTCGTAGAAGCGGGCGATGTCCGCCTCGTGGATGTCGATCTCCGACCCGCCATGTGTCATCTGCTCGGCGACGGCCCGGCCGATGCCGGGTCCTTCCTTTATCCAGCTGGCGGCGACGGACCACAGCCCTCTTACCTCCGGCGTCTCGCCGAGCACGGGATGGCCGTCGGGAGTCATGGAGATGAGGCCGTTTATCGCGTAGCGGATGCCCACGCTCTCGTCGCCGAGGAGCTCCGGCATGAGCTCGAGCGCCTGGGCGAGCTGCGGGTCGAAATCCTCCTGGGTGAAGGGGAGCTCCGTCGGAGACAGTGCCGACTCCTCTATCGAGGGGATCGTGTCCGGCGCCACGATGATCGGACGGTGGGCGTACGAACCCACCTCCATGTCGCCACCGTGCTGGCGCTCGTACATGTTGGTGTCGACGTCGCGCACGATCGGGTAGCCGATCTCCCCGACCGTGTGGGCGAAGAGGGGGATCGGGCCGACGGAGATCATCTGGTGGACGATCGGCGTGAGCGGGATGGACGCGCCGGCCGTGCGGGCGATACGGGGGCTCCAGACGCCGCAGCAGACGGCGACGGTGTCAGTGTCGTAGTCGCCGTTCGTCGTGCGCACTCGGGTGACGCGCCGGGTCACGGGGTCGACGTCGATGCCGAGGACCTCGGTGCTCGCGTCCACCGTGAGAGCAGCGGACTCCTGTGCGCGCTCGCGCATGATGGTGCCGGCCCGCAGCGAGTCGACGACGCCGACGGTGGGGAAGTGCAGCCCGCCGAGGATCACTCCAGTGTCGAGATAGGGGACGAGGTCTCCGACTCCGGCCGGATCGAGCAGCTCGTAGGGGATGCCCCATGCCTTGGCCACCGACGAGCGGCGGCGCAGCTCCTCCTGGCGAGCCTCGGTACGGGCCACCTCGATGCCGCCCGACTCGGTGAAGACCCCGAGCTCTTTGTACTGGGCAGTCGAGTCCGTCGTGAGGTCGAACATCATCTTCGAGTACTCGATCGGGAAGATGAAGTTCGAGGCGTGGCCGGTCGATCCGCCCGGGTTGGGCATGGGGCCCTTGTCGACTAGCACGATGTCCCGCCACCCCAGCCTGGCGAGGTGGTAGGCCAGGCTGTTACCGACGATCCCGGCGCCGATTATGACCGCGCTTGCTGTCTTTCGTTCTGTCATGTGTCGCTCTCTCGTTCGTTGCTCGGTCGCTTAGCCCGCCGCGTCCGGTGCCCGGCCGCCGCCCGGGCACGGCAGGGACAGGTGCCGCGGGCTGCGGTGGCAGCCCGGCGGCCGGATCGCCGTCCGCGCCGCCCGCCCAGGCGGTCCCGCCCAGGCGGTCCCGCCCAGGCGGTCCCGCCCAGGCGGTCCCGCCCAGGCGGTCCCGCCCAGCGGCCGGGCGCCTTCCTTGATGCAGGTTCGGTCAGAGAAACCGGTGCTATGTGAGCAGTTTCTCTGACCGAATTGCCAATCGCGGCCTGCCGGCTCGCAGATCGCCGACGCAGCCGCTCGGTGCGCAGCCGTCCGGCCACCCACCGGTTCTGGCACCGGCATGGCGACACGGGACGATCAGCGTCTCGTCGAGGTGGCAGGGTGTACTCGTGCCGACGGCCCTGGCCCAAACGGGGGTGTCGTTGAGGTGTTCGTCTACTCGACGGGGATCTCCTTGTTGATCAAGGACAGGTCGATGCCCTGGCGTTTTCTTACCAGCCGTGCTCCGACGTAGAGGACGATAGCGAGGGCGTACATGATGCCCATGAAGACCAACGAGTCGTTGTTGTTGACGCCATAGGCGCTGTTCGACATCCACTCGTAGAGATTGAAGATGATGAGGCCCATCGTGACGAGACCGCACACGGGCACGAGGGGGATCCCCGCCACCTTGAAGCGGCTGGCCGGTGAGGCCCGCCACAGCTCTGGCTTGCGCCATGGCAGGATCACTGCGGCGAAGGCGCTGAACAGGTAGGTCACTGCGATCACGAGGGTGGCGTCGAGGGTGTAGGTGTGGAAATTTCCCCAATAAGAGTAGAGAGCCGACAGGCCGACGGCCGGCAGAAGCATGAGCACGAGCGAGGCCATCGGCACCTTGCGCTTCTCGGACACTGTGGCGGCCACGTCGGGGAGCACCCGGTCGAAGGCAGCCGCGAAGATGACCCTTGTCGACGACAGGAAAAGGGTACCGACCCAGCCGATGAACCAGAGCCCCATCACGCAGATGAGGGCGATCTGGAACGCTTGGTTGTGAACCAGCCATCCAGTGAGCATCGCAGGGTAGGGGAAGATGCCGTTGAAGACGCCCTTGCCATTCGCCCACGCCGCGTTGGCGTTGTTGTAGAAGTTCCAGCCGAAGGTCTTCTCTGCCACCAACAGGAAGATGATCGATAGGGCAACTGTGACCCACAGCCCGGTGAACATTCCCGTGAAGACCCGCTTGAAGTCGCTCGCGCCGCGGATCTCGCCGTACAGCGTGGAGCCCCAGTTCGGCCACAGCAGGTAGAACATCATCATCGGGACGAGAAGCATGCTTGGCCCAAGAGGGCCGAAACCGAACGAGAAGGACGACCCGCCGGCGACAAGGTTCGCCTTGTAGGCGTTCTTGACGTGGAAGAGCGAGCCGCCGTAGTGGTTGACCGAGCTCACGAAGCTGCCGTGGCTCGAGACGAGCAGGATGATCACCATGACGGCGAAGCCGAGCAGACCGCCTGCGAAGCACCACTTCTGCACTTTGGCGTAGCCCGCCATCCCGATCGAGACGAGGATGCCCGCAAGGGCGATCGTGATGAGGCAGACCACGAAGATGCCGTTGTGGCTGGCAAACCAGGCGGCGAGCCCCTGGTGGCCGAGGTCTGCCGCGAGTGGCTGGAAGAGCTCCTCAGACAGGATGCTGCCGTAGATCGGAGCCCAGAGCCAGAGGATGAACCACCACCCGGTGGCGGACATCACGAACCCGACGGGGCCGCCGAGGATTCTGCTCTGCCAGACGTAGTCGCCGCCGGCCCTCGGGATGGTGACGACGAGTCCGGCGTACGTGACGACGAGGAACGAGACCCAGACGCCCGAGATGAGGATCGATGAGAGTAGCTGACCCTTCGGGATGAAGGAGTTGAACGCGAACTCGACGATGCCGAGCGTGACTACGTTGGTTGACAGCGCCGCGTAGATGACGGCGTCGCGGACTGACCAGCCCCGTACGAGCCCGGTCGCCTTGCGCAGGAACAGCGTCGGAGCCTCCGCCCCGGCGGCGGTCGCCCCGACTCCCGCAGCGTCTTCAACTGTGGTCATTTGCCCCCTCCTGGTCGTTGACCTTCCAACACGGGTCTTGCAGGCTGACTTCCTGCCCCTCAGCCGTTGACGAGGATGTACCTCGCGACCTTTCCCTTCTTCGGGTTGAGCTCGATGACGGCGCCCTGCAGCACGCCGTCGCCATAGACGCTGCCGGGATTGACGGCCAGTGTGCGGCCCATCTTCTTGATGCCCCGGCTCTCGTGAATGTGACCGTGGACCGACAACATCGGTTGGTGCTGCATGATCGAGTCGCGGACTGCTGTCGAGCCGACTGGCGCCATGACGGCTCCGCCGTGCATGGGACGCATGTTCTCGTCGAGAGCCGGGGCTTCGTCGAGACCAGACCCGAACGGAGGCGCATGGAAGTTGAAGATCGCCCGGTCCATGTCGGGGACCTGGCTCACGACGGCCTCGATGCGCGTGGCGAGGTCGGCTTCGGGGGCTTCGCGGAAGGTGTCCCACGGTGTGGGGTTGGTGAAGCCCATCGAGGCGAGGAAGAACCCGTCGAGGTCGATCACCTTACCCTCGGCGAAGGTCACGCAGGGCGACGCCTCGACGACGCCGTCGATCTCGAAGGTGTCATCGTTGCCGCCATTCACGATGCATGGGATCTCACCGCCGTGCAGCTTTGAGTCGGCCATGTCGAGCCATCGATCGAGCGTGGAGACCATCTCAGCCGTGAAGCGGCGATCGATAGAGCCGTCCTCCTCCTTCAGCGCCGCCAGCTCGTCGGGGGCAACGCGGGCGGGGTAGTAGCCCCGGTTGCGGATTTGGCGCTCGAGATCCTCGAGCTCGCTGCCAGACTCGAGCCGGTGCGTCTGTCCGGAGAGCACCACCTGCCAGTAGGTCCCGTGGTCGACGATGGGAACCATCACCTTGCCGGTGACGTCACCTCCGAGGATGACGAGGTCGGCCTTGTAGAACTCCGCGGAGTTGAGGAACTTCCGCCAGCAGACCTCGGATCCGTGGATGTCGGTGGCGAAGAAGATCTTCACGGTGCGGGCCGTCCTGTCGTGGCGGTGAATCCTCGAAGCAGCGCTCAGGAGTACCACCGCGTTCCATGGGCGTCAAGGAAGGTCCATATTGTGGGACGAGCGGCGCCTCGAGCCGGGTGCCATTTCTCGCCAGGGGATCTCTTAGTGGGCTACCTCTTCGGGCAGCTCGTACCAGCGCATACGCTCGCCCACCTTTGCCCGCATCCTCCACTGGAGCGATTTCGGTGCCTGCATCGCGATCTCCAGGAGCCGCGCGCCGTTTGCCAGCGCGTCGACATGGGCGTCCTCGGGCACGAAATCCGAACGCTCATCGACGAGCTTCGGCAGCTTCTCGAGGTTACCTGTGACGGTGCGCCACCACCCCCAGTCCGCACCGAGGACCTTCTCGAAGCGGTCCCGGTCGATCCGTGGTGCCAGCTTGTCGTCCGGGCGGGCCCCGCCTGCCCCGCCTGCCCCGCCTGCGGGGCCTGCCGCCCTCGGAGGAAGCCGCCAGCCACCCGGTGGTTCCTCCCCGCGCACGGGGAATCGGGCGAGCAGGTGGAAGATGTCCCGGGCGTCCTTCGGGTTCATCTCGATGATCTGCAGCTTGGACAGCAGCAGGTCGACGACGTCGAGGGTATGGGGCAGCGCTGCGAACCTCGGCCGGAATTCCAGCGTGTGGCACATGGTGAGGCGATCCACCATGACGTCGATCGGGCGGCCGGACGGAGCGGTGAAGTACATCTGCCGGTCACCGTTCAAGTTGTTGAAGCGACGGTCTGCCTCGCAGCCGGCGCTCTCGAGGTAGGCGGTCACCTCCTTGCGCCCCTTGGCGAGGCAGGCGAGGTCGATGTCCTGGTCACGGCGCAGCCGCGGCGGGTAGTCGGGACAGAGGAGGCGCACGGCGAGACCTCCGAGCAGCTTCACGCCGACGCCGGCTTGCTCTGCCCCCGAGACCAGCCGGACTGCCTCGACCAGGGGATCGTGCTCAGTCCCGACGAGCGCCGGATCGCCGGCGAGCTCTCCTCCGGCTTTCCCGGGCTCGGCAGCTTCCCCCATAGATAGCCCTCCGGTGCGAATGAGGCAGTGGCAAGAGCGAGGCGGCCGGATCGCCGCCTCGCTTCACGGTATCAATCGGCGAGGTGCGGGGAAGAGCACCGTCTTCGGCTCGCTGAACGCGTCGAGGACGCATCGTCCGCCTACTCTCCCGCGCCCGCTCACGCTGCCCGAGCGCCCGCCGAAGGGAAGGTGTGACTCCCAGAGGTTGGTGGAGTAGTTGATGTTCACCCAGCCGGCTCGGGCTGCCTCGGCAAAGGCGAGCCCTCGTTCGAGATCGCGGGTGAAGACCGCCGCCGTCAGCCCGTACGGCGAGGAGTTCGTGAGCTCGAGCGCCTCGGCGGCCGAGCTGACTCTCACCACAGGCACGACAGGCCCGAACGTCTCTTCGACGGCGATTGCCATGTCCGGCGTCACACCATCGATCACCGTCGGCTCGGCGAAGAGCGAGGTGGCGAAGCCGTCCCCGCGCCGCCCGCCGCAGCAGACCCGCGCACCCCTCGCGATGGCGTCGCCGACGTGCCGGTCGAACTTCGCCGCGGTCGGCTCGTTGTTGAGCGGCCCCATCGTCGTCGCCGAGTCGAACGGGTCGCCGAGGCGGATCTCGGCCCTCGTGAGCGCCACGACGGCATCCACGAAGTCTGCCGCGACGGCTTCGTGGACGAGAAAACGCTCGCCTGCAGTGCAACTCTGCCCTGCGCACAGGTAGGCAGCTTCGAGGGATGCGGCGGCCGCAAGCTCGACGTCGGCGTCGTCGAGGATGACCATCGGTCCGTTGCCGCCGAGCTCGAGGATCTGTGCCTTGCCTGCAGAGCGCGCCGCCACGAGCCGGCCGGTCGACACCGAGCCGATGAAGCCGACGCCTGAGACGAGGCGATGGCCGGCGACCGCATCACCGACGACAGGTCCCGGGCCCGGCACGAAGTTGAAGACCCCAGCAGGCAGGGTCGTCGCGATGACCTCGGAGAAAGCCGCCGAGCAGGCGGCGGTCGTCGGCGCGGGCACCCAGACGACGGTGTTCCCCGCCGCCATGGCCGGCGCGAAGAGCTCCGCTCCCATCGTGTAGGGCCAGTTCCAGGGTGTCACGACGCCGATCACGCCGAGCGCGACCCGATGCACGAGCACGCGGCGCTCCGCCGAGACCGACGGCGGGATGGAGCCGGCGATCCTCTTGGCGTCCTCCGCTGCCATGGTGAAGTAGTCAGCCGCCTCGTCGACCTCGTCGTAGGCCTCGGCGACGAGCGGCTTGCCCTGATCGGCGGTGAGGACATGGGCGAGGCCGTCACGCCTCGAGCGGATCGCTTCGGCCGCCTCTGCGAGGTACGCCGACCTCTGAAGGGGAGGGAGCGAAGCCCACGACGACGCTCTCTCGGCCGCGGCCTTGACGGCCGCGTCGACGAGGCTGGCGTCGCCCTCGGTCACGGTGGCGAACGTCTCCCCGGTCGAGGGGCTCGTCGCCTCGAACGTCCGGTCGCCATCGATCCAGTCGCCGCCGACGAGGGCCCGGTACCGGCGGAGCTCCGTCATGCGAGCCCGGCGCCCGGCGCCGCGCACAGAGGGCCGAGGTGCTCGAGAGCGTCCGGTCCGAGGCGGAAGTCCGGCCCGGAGACAGACAGCGCCGCGACGCAGCGGCCGCTTTGGTCGAAGACCGGGGCGGCCACCGCCGAGAGGCCCTCCTCGAGCTCGGAGACGGCGGTCGCGTACCCGCGCTGGCGGACGAGAGCCAGCTCACGGGTTAGCTGGCGTCTCGAAGTGACGGTGCGGCGGGTGAAGCGCTCGAGCTCGCCGCTCTCCGGCAGGGCGAGCTCCCCGAACGCGAGGAGCACCTTGCCGTTCGCGGCGGCATGCGGTGCGGTTGTCCTGCCGGTCCAGCCCGTCGAGGAGGACAGGATGAATGCGCTCGGCAGCTCGGCGATGTTGAGGACATGGCTGCCGCTCGGGACCGCGAGGTTGACGGTCTCGCCCGAGAGCCGGGCGAGATGTTCCATTGCCGGGCGCAGGGCAGCCACGAGGTCGAGGTTCGACAGGGCGAGCGAGCCGAGTCTCACCGTCTCCATGCCGAGTCGGTAGCGCTCGCGGTCGCGTCGCAGGTAGCCGGCACGCTCGAGCGTCGCCGCCAGCCTAGACACCGTGGACTTGTGAAGCCCGAGCAGTCGCGAGAGGTCGCCGACGCCGAGCTCCAGGTGGATCTCGTCGAAGCTCGAGAGGAGCGAGAGGGCCCGCTCGACCGATTGGTGCGGCGAAGCGGGTGCGCTGGGTGCGCTAGGGGCCGGTGACATTCTGATCACGCGGCTGTGGACTCGAAGCGACTGGCTCGCTTGGTCCACTCCGGCTCGCCCGGTCCCGCCGGAAGAACTCGACGTGCTCGGGTGGGAGCGGCGTGTTGGAAAGGATGAGGTCGGCCGCTTTTTCGGCGGTCATCATGACGGGCGCATAGATGTTGCCGTTCGTTACATATGGCATGACGGAGGCGTCCACAACGCGCAGCCCTTCGACGCCGTGGACCTTCATGCTCGCCGGATCGACGACGCCGTCGTCGCCCACGCCCATCTTGGCCGTGCACGATGGGTGAAGGGCCGTCTCGCCGTCGCGTGCCACCCAGGCGAGGATCTCCTCGTCGGTCCCGACCGCCTTGCCCGGCGAGAGCTCGCCGCCGTTGAACGGATCCATCGCCGGCTGGTTGAGGATGTGGCGACCGAGCCGCACGGCCTCGAGCCACTCCCGACGGTCCTGCGCGGTGGAGAGGTAGTTGAAGCGCAGCGCTGGATGCTCTCTCGGGTCCCTCGAGCGGATCTTCACCGAGCCTCGCGAGTCCGAGTACATCGGCCCGATGTGGATCTGGTATCCATGGCCACCGGCTGGCGAGGAGCCGTCGTAGCGCACCGCGATCGGAAGGAAGTGGAACATGAGGTTCGGATAGGCCGCTTCCTCGTTGCTGCGGGCGAAGCCGCCCCCCTCGAAGTGGTTCGTTGCCCCGGGGCCCTTGCGAAAAAGCCACCACTCGAGCGCGACGAGCGGCCGGTTGCGCCACTTGAGGGCCGGGGCGACCGAGACCGGCTGCGTGCATGCGTACTGGATGTAGACCTCGAGATGGTCCTGCAGGTTCTCGCCGACTCCCGGGAGGTCCACCACGGGATCGACGCCGAGAGCCTGCAGCTCGCTGGCGTTGCCGACTCCGGAGAGCTGCAACAGTTGCGGGGAGTTGAAGGCGCCGCCGCAGCAGATCACCTCGCCCGCCGTCACCCGTTGCTGGTGGCCTCCGGCTACGAAATCGACCCCGGTGGCCCGCGTGCCGTCGAAGAGGATCCCCGTCACCAGGGCTCTCGTACGGACTTCGAGGTTGGGCCGGCTCATCACAGGATGGAGGTAGGCACGGGCCGCGCTGAGACGTCGCCCGCGGTGCACGTTGCGGTCGAAGGGAGCGAAACCCTCCTGGCGGTACCCGTTCACGTCTTCCGTCAGGCTGAGCCCTGCCTGCTGCACCGCCTCGAAGAACGCCCCGAAGAGAGGGTTTGAAGCGGGCCCGCGCTCGAGCACGAGCGGGCCGGACGTGCCGCGGAACTCATCGCCCCCTGCCAGGCAGGTCTCCATCTTCTTGAAGTAGGGCAGGCAGTGCGCGTAGTCCCATTCGCCCATCCCGGGATCGGCCGCCCATCGCTCGTAGTCGAGCGGGTTGCCGCGCTGGAAGATCATGCCGTTGATCGAGCTGGAGCCGCCGAGCACCTTGCCGCGGGCGTGGTAGATGCGCCTGCCGTTCATGTACGGCTCGGGCTCGGACTCGTACTTCCAGTCGTAGAAACGGCTCCCGATCGGGAAGGTGAGCGCGGCCGGCATGTGGATGAACATGTCGAAGCTGTAGTCGGGACGGCCCGCCTCGAGGACGAGCACCCTCGTCGCGGCATCGGCGCTCAGGCGGTTGGCGAGGCAGCTGCCCGCCGAGCCGCCCCCGATGATCACGAAGTCGTACATGTGTCGCCCATAGTGGAACGTTGTCGCGTAGAATGCAACAACGTGCCTACTGCCCTGGAAATTGCGCGTAACGCCAAGCTGAAGCCCATTGCCGACATAGCGGCCGAGATGGGCCTATCCGACTCAATGCTCCAGCCGTACGGGGAGTACGTCTGCAAGGTCAGCCTTGACGCGATAGAAGCGCTTTCCGACCGTCCGAAGGCTCGCTACGTCGTCGTCACGGCGATCACCCCGACGCCGCTCGGCGAGGGCAAGACGGCGACGTCGATCGGCCTCGGCCAGGGCATGGCTCACATCGGGAGGAAGGCGACCGTCGCCATTCGCCAACCCTCCATGGGTCCGACGTTCGGGATCAAAGGCGGTGCGGCCGGAGGCGGCTACGCCCAGGCGGTCCCCTTCGAGATCCTCAACCTCCACCTCACCGGCGACATGCACGCCGTGACGGCGGCACACGACACATTGTCGGCCATTCTCGACAATCAGCTCCACACCGGCAACGAGCTCGGGCTCGACCTGAACAACATCACTTGGCGGCGAGTTCTCGACGTGAACGACAGGTCGCTGCGCAACATCGTCATCGGCCTCGGGGGTGCGGAGGACGGCGTCACCCGCCAGACCGGCTTCGACATCACGGCAGCCTCCGAGGTGATGGCGATCCTCGCCCTCTCGACGTCGCTTCGCGACCTCAGGCAGCGTCTCGGCAGAGTCGTCGTCGGCTACACCAAGTCGGGCGAGCCGGTCACGGCCGAGCAGCTTCGCGGTGCTGGAGCTATGGCCGTGATCATGCGCGACGCGCTGAAGCCGAACCTCCTGCAGACGCTCGAGAACACGCCGGTGTTCGTCCATGCCGGTCCTTTCGGCAACATCGCGCACGGCAACTCCTCGATCGTCGCCGACCGCATCGCCATTCACACGGGCGACTTTCTCATAACGGAGGCGGGTTTCGGGGCTGACATGGGGGCGGAGCGCTTCTTCAACATCAAGTGCCGCACCTCGGGACTCACGCCTGACGCTGCTGTGGTCGTCGCGACGGTGCGCGGCCTCAAGGTGCACTCGGGCAAGTATCGCGTGGTCGCCGGCAAGGCACTTCCCCCAGCCTTGCTCGAGGAGAGCCCAGCCGACGTGCAGTCGGGCGCCCCGAACCTCCTGAAGCAGCTCGAGAACGTTCGCCTGCACGGCGTCACCCCGGTCGTAGCGATCAACTCCTTCCCTGACGACTTCGCCTCCGAGCACGCCGCCATCGCCGAGATCGCCGGATCGGTCGGCGTGCGCGCCGTCGTCTGCACGTCCTTTGCCGACGGAGGGCGCGGCGCGGCCGCTCTTGCCGAGGCGGTCGTCGAAGCGGCCGAGGAGCTGAGCGAGTTCCGGTTCCTCTACCCGGACAGCGCAAGTCTCAGGGAGAAGATCGAGACGGTGGCGACGAAGATCTATGGTGCCGGGGGCGTCGACTACGCTCCTGCGGCCAACAAGCAGCTGGACAACTATGAGCGGAACGGCTTCGGCTCCCTGCCCGTGTGCATCGCGAAGACCCACCTGTCGATCACCGCGGATCCGTCGAAGAAGGGAGCGCCCACAGGATGGCGGCTCCCCGTGCGCGAGGTTCGAGCCTCGGTCGGTGCCGGCTTCGTGTACCCAATTTGTGGTGACATGCGGACGATGCCCGGCTTGTCCTCGGATCCGGCGGCGTTCCACATCGACCTCGACGAGAACGACGAGATCGTCGGGCTCTACTGAGAGCCTGCGGCTCACGATGGCGGCGGACTCCTCTCTTCGCGCCTGGCTGGACTCCCTTTCCGCCCGGTCTTCCTCACCGAGCGGAGGCGCCGCCGCGGCCGTGGTCCTCTCGATGGCCGGAAGCCTCGCCTTGATGGTCGCCCGTTTCTCGGCTGGGCAGGTGAACGACGCCGAGGCCCTCGCGGCCACGGCCGAGCGATTGCGGGACGCCGCGCTCGAGCTGGCAGCCGAGGACGGGATGGTCTACGGCAGGCTGTTAGCTCTCGAGCGGGAGGGCTCCGAAGGCGAGCTCGAGGCGGCCAGGCTGGCGGCCGCCCGCGTGCCGCTCGCCATGGTCGAGATTGCCGCCGAGCTCGCTCCTCTCCTCGCGAGACTGTGCGTCCACGGCAAGGTTGCCTTGCGGGGAGACGCCCTGAGCGGCCTGCGCCTGCTGCAGGGGGCGGCTGCGGCTGCCGCTGGCCTCGTCCGCATCGACGCCCAGCAGCTCGCCTCGCCGCATCGAGCCGAGCTGCTGGGCGAGCTCGAGGGGGCTGAGCGCGAGGTCGCCGGTTGCGGGGCGGATGGGTCAGCACCACAGCCGGCGTGCTCTCCCCGCGAGCCGGCGCAGTGATGCCCGCCCGCCGGCGCCGTCGCTCAAGCGGCTTGCACAAGCGCGGGTGGTTCGCTGGGATGCCCGGATGGCAGAGGACCCTCTCACGGAGGTGAGCCGGCCGGAGCGCTGTGCCCAGGTCGCCTACTTCACGATGGAAGTGGCGCTAGTGGACGCGCTACCCACTTACAGCGGTGGGCTCGGCGTGCTCGCGGGCGACTACCTGCGCTCGGCCGCCGATCTGGGCTTGCCGCTCGTGGCGGTGACCCTGCTCTACCGGCAGGGCTACTTCCGACAGGAGATCGACGAGCACGGGCGCCAGAGCGAGCAGCCGGTGCGCTGGAGCCCTGAGGCTGCGCTGCAACCGCTCGAGCTGGCTGTCGGGGTCGAGATCGAGGGTCGAAGCGTCAGGGCACGGGCATGGCGCTACGAGATCGTCGGGGCGACCGGCTGGCGAGTCAGGGTCTACTTCCTCGACAGCGACGTCGAGGGCAACGAGGCTGGCGCCCGCTCGATCACCGATCAGCTCTACGGCGGAGATGGTCGGCACCGCCTCTCGCAGGAGGCGTTGCTCGGCATTGGCGGGGTCGAGCTGCTTCGCGCCCTTGGCGAGGAGGAGATCTCGACCTTCCACATGAACGAGGGACACTCTGCCCTGCTCGCGCTGCGATTGGCCGAGATCGAGCAAGACAAGCGGGGGGACGCTGCGCTCGCCGCCGTCATGGCGGAAGTCCGCCGCCGTTGCGTGTTCACGACGCACACGCCTGTCGCAGCCGGCCACGACAGGTTCCCGGCCGATCTCGTGGCGGCGGTGCTCGGCGAGGGCCGGACCACGGCCCTTCGCCAGCTCGGCTTTCTCGAGGGTGGACAGCTTGACATGACGGACTTGGGCGTCGGGTGCTCCCGCTTCGTGAACGCCGTGTCACGGCGGCACCGCGAGGTGACGAGGCGGATGTTCCCCCAGGTTGGCGTGCGCTCGATCACGAACGGCGTGCACAGCGTCAGGTGGGCCTCGGAGAGCGTCGGGCGTCTTTTCGACGACTATCTCGAGGGATGGCGACGAGACAGCTCGTTGTTGCGCTACGCCGCGACGATCCCTCTCGAGGACGTGGCCGGCGCCCACCGTGAGTCGAAGTCCCGGCTCCTCGACGAGGTCGCGCGGCGAACCGATGCAGATCTCGACCCAGCTGCCCTCACGATCGGTCTGGCCCGCCGGGTGACGCCCTACAAGCAGACGACGCTTCTCTTCTCCGACCTCGACCGGCTGCGGGCTCTCGTGAATGTCGCCGGCCCCTTACAGGTGCTCTGCGCCGGCAAGGCTCATCCTCGCGACTGGCTCGGAAAGGAGATGATCGAGCAGCTCTCAGAGGCGGCCAGGGCGCTCGCCGGAGAGGTGACAGTGGTCTTCGTCGAGAACTACGACCTCGAGCTCGCCGCCCTGCTGTGCGCAGGCAGCGATGTCTGGTTGAACAACCCCGCCAAGCCGAACGAGGCATCCGGTACCAGCGGCATGAAGGCGGCGTTGAACGGTGTGCCGAGCCTCTCTGTCCTCGACGGCTGGTGGATCGAGGGGTGGATCGAGGGTGTCACCGGCTGGGCGGTCGGTGGTGCCGACGAGGGGGACGACTCGGCTGGCGCGCTCTACGACAAGCTCGAGCTCGCGGTGCTGCCGACGTTCTACGGAGATGCCGCCCGTTTTGCGGAGATCCGCAGGAGCGCGATAGCCCTGAACGGCTCTTTCTTCGCGACGGACCGGATGGTGCGTGAGTATGCCCGCGCCGCCTACTTGCTCTGAGCCCGTCGCCGCCGCAGGCGACGGGGACCTGCTCGGACGGCTCGGATCGGTGGATAGACGGGCTCCCACATAGCTGCAGCGATCGCCTGCTCGAGTCGCTCGCCCGCCGGCGTCGCGCGATGGGCAACGCCGGCGGAAACGGCTGCCTCGGCCACCGCCTTGGCAACTGCGGCGGAGGTGACTCTGAGCGCCTCGACCGGTGGGAGGAGGGGAGCGCCAGCGGGCGTCGCATCGACCTGCTCGGCTATGGCCGTCGCGGCGGCGTGCAGCATCGAGTCGGTCACTCGCTTCGCCTGGGCGACGATTGCCCCGAGCCCGAGGCCGGGGAAGACGAGGGCGTTGTTTGCCTGGGCGATGATATGGACTGTCTTGTCGTAAGTGACCGGTTCGAACGGGCTCCCGGTCGCCACGAGCGCCTGGCCGCAAGTCCATTCGAGCAGGTCGGCGGGGTTCGCCTCCGAGAGAGATGTGGGGTTCGACAGCGGCATGACGAGAGGCCGTGCACAGTGGGCCGCCATGTCGCGGACGATCTCCTCGCGGAATGCGCCGGGCTGTCCCGAGGTCCCGATAAGGATCGTCGGGTGGACTCGCCGGACCACTTCGGCGAGCCCGATGCGTCCCCTGTCGTCGCGCCGCCACCCCTCGACGTCCGAGCCCGAACGGGCATAGCCGCGCTGGAAGTCGCGCAGCAGGTCGTCCTGGGAGGCCAGCAGCAGGCCCATCGAACCGAGCAGGAAGAAGCGGCTCGTCGCCTCGGCGATGTCGAGACCGTTCGCCACCATGGCATCGCGCAGCTGGTCGGCAATCCCGGCCCCGGCGGTCCCTGCGCCGAAGATGACGACCCGTTGGTCCTCGAGCCGGCCCCCGGTCACCTTGAGGGCTGACAGTGCTGCGGCGAGGTTGACGGCCCCTGTCCCTTGCATGTCGTCGTTGAAGGTGAAGGCACGGCTGCGGTACTTGAGCAGGACCCGGCGGGCGTTGGCCGTACCGAGGTCCTCCCAGTGCAACAGCGCGTGCGGGAAGCGGCGGGTGGCGGCACCGACGTATGCCTCGATGAACTCGTCGTAGGTCCTCTCGGGCACCCTCCGGTGGCGGTTGCCGAGGTAGAGCGGGTCCTCCAGAAGGCTCCGGCGATTCGTGCCAACGTCGAGCATGACCGGGATCACCCGCATCGGGTCTATGCCACCTGCGGCAGTGTAGAGGGCGAGCTTGCCGACCGAGATGCCGATGCCTCCTACGCCCCAGTCGCCGATGCCAAGGATCGCCTCGCCGTCGGTCGCGACGATCAGGTCGACGTCATCTGCATCGAGACCGGTCGCCTCGAAAGCCGCGTCGATCTCGGCTGCCCTGTCGACGGAGAGGAATACGCCGCGAGGGCCGCGGTACTCGTGGCTGTACTGCGAGATGGCGTCACCGACGGTCGGCGTGTAGACGATCGGGAACATCTCGCGCAGGTGGTCGGCGACGAGGCGGAAGAAGAGGACCTCGTTACGGTCCTGCAGGAGCGCCAGGAAGACGTGCTTGGCGAGAGCGCCGGGCTGCTGCGAGAACTGTGAGTAGGCGCGCTCCGCCTGCTGTTCGAGGCTGAGCACGCCGGGAGGCAACAGGCCGGTAAGGCCGAGCGCCTTCCTCGCCTCCTCGTCGAAGGCCACGCCGCGGTTGATGCGCGGGTCATCGAGCACCTG
>JAKATT010000137.1:36615-42017 GCA_021818615.1 Actinomycetes bacterium
CAAGCTCGAGAATCTCGGTCTCCTCGAGCGCCGCGTCGACGACGGGGACCGGCGCGTCTCGCTCGTCCATGTGACCGCTGCCGGCTCCGCCCTGCACGAGCGGGTCCGCTGCGAGCGGACCGACGTCTTGTCGAAGCAGCTGACGGCCATGCCATCTTCTGCCCGCCGTGCCCTCTACGAAGCGTTGCCGGCCCTCGAGCTGCTGGCTGAGCGCCTGCTCTCCGAGGGCTCGGGCCACGAGCTGCGAGCGGGCCGGCTGCCCGGCCACGACCTGCGCGCGGACCAGAGGGCTGAACGGTGAGCCGGGTCATGTCCCTTGGCCGCCGCACCTTCTCCGCCTTGTCGGTGCACAACTACCGCAGGTACTTCGTCGGTCAGGCGACGTCGCTCGTCGGCACGTGGATGCAGTCCGTCGCCCAGTCGTGGCTCGTCTACACGTTGACCCGGTCCAGCACTGACCTCGGCTTTGTGGTCGCGCTCCAGGCGCTTCCGGTGCTTGTGCTCGGCCCGTACGCCGGCGTCGTCGCCGACCGGGTCGACAAGCGTCGCCTCATGGTCGTGCTGCAGGCGCTCATGGGGGTGCAGGCTCTCGTGCTCGGCCTGCTCAGCGTCACCCATGCCGTCCGCTTCTGGCAGGTCTGCCTCCTCGCGGTCGTGCTCGGCTTCAACAACGCATTCGAGAACCCGGCCCGCCAGGCCTTCGTGCTCGAGATGGTCGGGCCGGACCAGCTCCGCAACGCCGTCAGCCTCAATTCGACGATGGTGAACGCGGCGCGGGCCGTTGGGCCTGCGGTCGCCGGGCTTCTCATCGCGACGGCAGGCGTCGGGGTCTGCTTCCTCATCAACGCGGCGAGCTTCGTCGCGGTGGTGGCGTCTCTCGTCACAATGGACCTGTCGCGACTAGAGCCGAGCCCTCCGGCGGGCCGGTCGAAGGGCCAGTTGAGAGAAGGTCTCCGCTACGTCGGCCGTGAGCCGAGGCTCTTGTTTCCCCTCGTGATGATGGGAATCGTGGGCACTCTCGCCTACGAGTTCCAGGTCGTCCTCCCGGTCGTCGCCCGGCAGACCTTCCACAACGGGGCTGAGGCCTATGGCTTCATGAACGCCGCGATGGGCAGCGGCGCCGTGCTCGGCGGTCTCGTGACGGCCGCACGGGGCCGGACGGGGATGAGGCCCCTCGTGCTCGCGGCGACCGGTTTCGGGGTGGCGATCCTGCTCGCAGCGGCAGCACCGGTGCTCGGGCTCGAGTTCGCCGCCCTCGCGGTTGTCGGGTGGGCGAGCGTGTCCTTCCTCGCCACCGGCAACTCGACCCTGCAGCTCGAGGCCGAGCCATCAATGCGCGGGCGGGTCATGTCGCTGTGGGCCGTGGCGTTCCTCGGCTCGACGCCAGTCGGCGGCCCACTCATGGGATGGGTGGTGGCTGAGGCCGGAGGAAGGGTCGGTCTCCTCGTCGGGGGGCTGTCGTGCCTCGCGGCGGCGGCGATCGGCGCTGGCGCAGCGCTGCGCCAGCGCCGCCGTCGGGCTCTCGGCACTGAGCTCGGCGAACCCGGCGCCTCCGACACCGGACTTGTCGCCGAGGGGCTCACGAGGGCGAGTTGAGCTCGGCTCGGGACGCTGGCCGGGATCCGCCATGCGCAGTTCGTCATCTTGTCTTGAAGGTCAGCTCGCCGATCGGCCGCTCGTCGGTCACGTCGACGCTCGCCACCCAAGCGCTCGGCGGCCCTGTGTGGCACCAGGCGACGAGCCGGTTCACCGCGGCGACCGGTCCCTCGAAACAAGCCTCGACGGTACCGTCCTCGAGGTTGCGAACGAAGCCGCCGAGTCCGGCGGCCTGCGCCTCTGCCCTGCAGGAGTCGCGGAAAAATACGCCCTGCACCCGTCCGTGCACGATCGCCCGGCGTCGGACCCGGCGCGGCGCGGCACTCTCGTCTGCCATGGTCCCATTCTGGGCCGCGACGTCCGTCGGCAACGTGCCCAGGGCGACGACGGTTGGGAAGTGCGGTCTCTGCGGGTGCCCGGCCACCGCCGCCCGGCCGTGCCGCTACAACGGTGGACGTGCGCGCACCGACTGGATCCGGCCTCGTCTGGCAGGTGGCCGACGGGGCCGCCCGTCGTCGTCCCGACGAGCTCGCAGTGGAGGAGCCGCTAGAGATCCGCGCCTCGGTCCCGTTCGAGGGAGGAGAGGACGTCGTCGAGACGTTGACGGTCACGATGCGCAGCCCGGGCAACGACTTCGAGCTTGTCGCAGGCTGGCTCAACTCAGAGGGCGTCGTCGATTCGGCGGCCGATATCCGGGCCATCTCCTACTGCGCCGACCCGGCGCTCGACGGTGAGCAGCGCTACAACGTCGTGACGGCCGAGCTGACCTCGCGCGCCGTCGACCGCCTCCGTCCGCGACGCACCATGACGGCCAGCTCGTGCGGCATCTGCGGTACGGCCTCGATCGACGCCGTCTGCGAGGGGGTTCACCCGGCGCTCGGCGACGGCCCGGTGTTCGACTGGGCGGTGCTGGCGATGGTGCCGGAGCTGCTTCGCGAGTCGCAGCGACAGTTCTCGGCGACCGGGGGCATCCACGGCGCCGCCCTCGTCAACTCGACCGGAGCGGTCAGCGTCGTGCGGGAGGACATCGGCCGCCACAATGCTGTTGACAAGGTGGTCGGCTGGGCGCTGCTGAACGACCGGTTCCCGCCCCGCGACGCCGCGCTGATCGTGAGCGGCCGCAGCTCGTTCGAGATTGTGCAGAAGGCCCTACGTGCCGGTATCGGTCTCGTCGCTGGGGTGTCGGCCGCGAGCAGTCTTGCCGTCCAGCTCGCCGACGACTCCGGGCTGACCCTTGTCGGTTGGCTGCGGGGAGACCGAGCGACGATCTACACCCATCCGGGGCGGGTCACCTTCGGCTCGCCTCGCTGAGGCCTCCGAGAGGGATGCCGAGCGAGGCGGCCTGCTCCGGCGAGGGGCGCCGGATCCAACCGAGCGATGCCACGGCGGCGAGGAACAGCAGCCCTGCCGAGATCCCGAGCGCCAGGTCGAGCCCATTCGAGAAGGCGCCGTACGCTGCTCCCACCACCTTGTTCACGATTGCCGAGATCGCCTTGTTCTTCTCAGCCGAGGACGCCTGCGAGCCGATCGACCCGGTGATGACGGCGGTGACGACTAGATGGCGGAACTGCTGCGGGATCCCGAGGGCGGCGAGGCGCCGCAGCAGGTCGACGGTCAGCTGACCGTTCACGACCGAGCCGAGCACGGCGACGCCCGCGAGTGCTCCGAGCTCCCGGCTGGTGTTCGTGGCAGAGGCTGCCATGCCCGAGTGCTGCGGCGGGATCACATTGAGAGCCACCGACGTGACGGGCACGACCGTGATGCCAAACCCGAGCCCGGCGAGCCCGAGCGCCCAACCGAGCGTGCCCATGCTGCTCGACGGGTTGACAAGCAAGGCCGTCGCCACGACGCCGCCGCAGCCGAGCACGCAGCCGACCGCCATCGGCACCCGCGGGCCCATGGCCGCGACCCATCGCCCCGTCAGAGTCGAGGCGACCACCATGACGACCGCCATCGGGAGGAAGTCGAGGGCGATCGAGTACCCCGACTGCGAGCCGACCTCCTCCAAGTAGAGCGAGACGAAGAAAAAGATCGAGAAGACGGCGAAGTAGGTCGCGAATGCTACGAAGTTCGAACCTGCGAAGGCACCTAGCCTGAAGAACCTGACGTCGAGCATCGGGTTGGCCGCCCGCCGCTCCACAAGGACGAACCCGGCAAGGAGCACGCCGGCGATGACGAAGAGCAGGACGACCCAGCTCGTGCGGTAGCCGGACGTCTCACCGGCGATCGTGGCGAACGTGGCACAGGCGGTGCCGGCTATGCCAAGGGCGTACCCACCCAGGTCGCTTGCCCGCCTGGTTGGGTCGGCGTTCTCGGGCAGCACGACGATGGCGCCGGCGAGCGCGACGAGGCCGAAAAAGACGTTGAACCAGAACACGGCTCTCCATGACCACACGCCGACGAGGGCACCTCCGATGACCGGGCCGGCGGCGAGTGCCAGCCCGGAGATTGCCGCCCATACGCCGAGCGCTTCGGCACGCTCGCGCCGCTCGGTGTACAGGTGGCGGATCATCGACAGCGTGCCGGGCTCGGAAGCCGCCGCGCCGACACCCATGACCGCCCGGGCTGCCCACAGCATCTCCACGTTATTTGCCAGGGCGCCGATGACAGACCCGACACAGAACACGGCGACGCCGGCCAGCATCACCTTCTTGCGTCCGATCCGGTCGCTGATCGCTCCTGCGGGCAGCATCAGGCTCGCGAAGACGAGGGCGTAGGCCCCGACGACCCACTGCAGGGCGCTCACTCCGGTGTGCAGGTCCGACTGCACGTTGGCGAGGGTGACGCTGATGATGGTGTTGTCGAGGAACGTGAGGAAGAGGACGAGTGAGAGCGTGGCGAGGCTAAGGCGCGGCCGGCGAGGCCCCGCAGTGGAGCTGTCGGGTGCTTCGCTCGAAGTGCTCACCGCAGTCCTGAGAAGAGGTCGTCTTCGGGAAGCGGGGCGTTGGGCGTGTTGAAGGCTCTGAGGTAGAGCCCGGTCGCGAAGATCCTTGTGAAGCCGTCGAGGCCCAGTCGGAGGAAGAGCTCTTTGTCGCGCTGGCTGGAGCGCGCCTCGAGGGGTTGGATGTCGTCGGGATGACCGCAAGAGCCCTTCTCGTCGTAGGTCACGCTTTTTTCGAGCTCCGTCCGCCGGGTCCCTGCCGCTCGCCGGGCGCCGTGGCCGGCGGTTCCGCCTTCGTCGCACCCGGGTCGTCGCCGAGCTCGCCGCCGGCGCAGGTGCCGAGGACTGTCCTCACTCCGTCTCTTGCGCAGCGGGCGAGGATTCCACCGGTGTTCGACGCCTCGTCGTCCTGGTGGGCTCTAACCGTCCAGAGGATTAGCTGCTCCACGGCCGAAGCGTACCGGCGCGGCACCCCGGCTTCCCCGGACGGGAGAGCTCCGGAGGAGAGCTGTGGTGGGCTGAGCCGGCGAGGAGGGCCCGTGCCTCGTGAGCCGGCGAGGTGGCGAGACGCCCGGCGCCATGAACCGGTGGGCTGGGTGGAGGCGTCCGAGATCGCTCGACGTCAGCCTCATGTACGCGTCGCGACTTCTACGATCGCTTGGCATGGCAGGCAGGACGAGGGGAGAAGGGCGCTTTGCCGCTGAGGGGCTTGGTGCCTGGCTCGAGATCGTGCCCAGCGGGCCGCTCACAGGGGATCTCGCTGCACCACCGAGCAAGAGCGTGACTAACCGCCTCCTCGTCGTGGCGTCCCTCGCCGCCGGGAGGAGCCGCCTCGAGGGTGTTCTCGACAGCGATGACACCGCCGCGATGGTCACGGGGCTTCGCAGCTTTGGAGTACGCATCGAAGAGTCAAGGCCCGGCAAGC
>JAKATT010000099.1:0-3903 GCA_021818615.1 Actinomycetes bacterium
CTCGGCGGCCGCCGGGCGGCGTCAGGGTTCAGGGGTGGGAGTACCGCCGCTAGAGCGGCGAAACGCCCTCCGGCGCCACGGCGCCGAGCGGGGTCCCCGCTCTGGGGCGGGGTGGGGGGTTGGGTGGGCCTTTGTGGGGTGGTCGGCCGGGAGGTGGCTGCGAAGTGCGAGGAATGGCGGCGACGAGAGCACGAGGTCCACCGACGCGTCGGGGAGGGACGCAAGGCCCTCGAACACTGTGGCGATGAGGTAGCGGGCGGTCGTCAGAAGTCCACCAGCGTCCAGTCCCACTCGGGTTCGGGGTCGGGCTCGACGGGTGTCACTGTGTGCCGCGGGGCGACCTTCCAGCGGGCCTCGTAGGGGTCCCACGCCACCGTATGCAGCGTGCAGGCGAGACGAACGGCGTCCCCGGCGGGGTCGCAAGCACAGGCGTAGCGGCGGACGAGGACCGCATGCCCGGGGGGGTACTGGCTGACGGCCATGTCCCGCTCGACGGGTGTCATGGTCCAGTCGAGGGGGTGGGCGGCGGCGGTGATCCCGCGACGCGGAGGCGTTCTTCTCGTAGCCATGAAATCCCCTCTGCCGGTACCGCCAGGTTCGAGAACGCCGATGCGTCGGGGATGCGCCCGTTCACGACGCCCAAGCTGCGCTTCTCGCCGACGCTGTAGCTCGTCATGTTCCACACCGCCCCCATCCCCGTCTCGACCACCCTGGCGCTCAAGTGCCAGCGGTCGCGGAGGTGGTCGAGCACCACTGTGGCGTCCCCGGCGTCCACGATCGCGGCGTCGGTCAGCCAGGCGTGGACGGTGACCGTCGCCATGAGGTCGGAGACGAGGGCGTGGAGGGTGTGCATCACGTGGCGCTTCATCCACGGATTCGACCACCGTTTCGCCGTGAGCGTGGCGGTCCAGGTGCCCCGCGAGCACCATTCCAGCCGGTTCGCCCACATCGTGCCCGCGATGGCGTGGCGCAGTCCGCGTGTCTCTCGCACCTCGTCGGGGCGCCACCAGTCGAGGGTGCCCGTGTTCACCGAGCGCGAGGCCGCGAGCGGCATGTCGTCGGGCCGGTAAGGCGAGATCAGTTGCCAGTAGGCGCTCTCGATGTCGATGTACGAGAGCAGGCGGTGGCGGACGGGCTCGCAGTAAAGGGGCGCCTGGGCATTGAACCCGACATTGGCCGCGGTCGCCATTAGGGGGGTGCGGTGGCCCTTTGCGAACAGCCTCCGCAGGTAGGCGCGGGCCAGCTCCCCGTTGGTCACCGGATAGGTGCGCCACGAGAGGAGCTTCTGGCGGGTGTCGGCGACCGTGATGGACTCCGCACCGACGTAGACGCGCTCGAATTGCGCCAGCCAGTCGCGTGTCTCCGCCTTCGCTCCCAGCTCGACCTCGGGCACGCTCACGCGCTCGTATGCACCGAGGTCCATCCCCGAGACGAGATCGTCACGGAGTGTCACCGCAGCAGCCGGACTTCCCACTGCCCTCCCACTTTCCTTATCTCGCCGTAGGCGTCGAGGACTTCTTCCATCTGGTTGTCGGCCGCCCATGCCTGCGCCTCGGCTTTCGAGTTGAAGCGCCGGGGGCGGGGGGTCGCGGTCGTCAGACGGCGGTAGCGCTTCCGCTCGTAGGCGGCGATCTCGGATCGGTACTTCTCCTGTGTCTTGACTGGGAGCGCCCTCGGGTGACCCCGGCGCTGGCGCTCGACCTTCCTCGCGACGGCGGTCGGCAGGGGACCCTTGCCGACCGCGGTGCGCTTTGTGAGGTGCTCGACCCGGCCGCGCCCGATGCGGACCCTGTACAGGCTGACGCCGCGGCGCCGGGCTTCTTCACGTAGGGACTCGCGGGGGGGCACGGGGTCACGCTCCCGGTTCCCCTGCCCCCCCGCTCATCGTAGGACTAGAAGAACTTCTCGGCGATGGCTGCGACCGTGGCGTCTGTCACGGGGTCCAGCTCGTAGCGCCTCCCGTTCTGCACCAGGCGTCCGACAACCTGGTCGTGGGTTTTCACGGCCACTTCGAGCTGGGCCCGGACCGCACGCCAGAAGACGGACACCTGCCCGATCTCCTCGACGGCCTTCTTTTTCTCGTCCCAGTACCACGCGACGCACTCGGTCAGCTCCGAGGCATCCTTGAACTTCGTATCGACCGTCTTCTCCTCCAGCGGTTCGAGGATGACGATCCGCCCCAGGTAGTCGGTCAGCCGGGGAAAGTCCTGCGCCCCGCCCGCTGGTGCCTCGGTTGCGGTTTTCAGTGCCATGTCATTCCTTTCGTTGGTTGCGGGCCCCGGTGGCCCGGTGCGCCCCCTCCGACATCCACGAAACGGAAGGGGCGCACCGCGTCATCGGGATCGCAACTGGTGGAGCGTCAGGATCGCGGTCCATGCGGCGGTCGCCCGCCACAGGTTCACGTCGAGGGGCCTCGCGCCTTCGGGGGTGAGGTAGACGACGACGGCGCGGGTCACCTTGGGGACTCTAGGCCCGATGGTCCCTGTGGCGCCGAGACGGTGCGGGAGGGACGCATAGGCGCCGATCTGGGCTTCGTGGTCGAGGTAGGGGAGGTCCGGGGCGGTCTTGGTCGTCTTCCAGTCGCAGAGGATCACGTCGTCTGCGTCGGCGAAGAGGCCGTCCATCGTGCCCGCGACGAGGGGGCGATCCCGTGTCGTGACCGTGACCTCGGTCCCGAGCGTCTGCCAGGGGTGATCGACCAGCCAGCCCAAGAAGGCATCGCAGAGCGGCTTGTCGCTCATCGACACCGAGGGCAGGTCGGCACCGCAGAGGGCCGCGGTGATCCAGGCGTGGACCCTCGAACCGCGGTTGGCTGCGCTCTGGGACATGCGCTCCCATGACGAGATGCAGTGGGCGGGACTCCTCCAGGTGCCCTCGGCCGTCAGTGCCGACGCATGGGTCGCCACCTGCTCCAGTTTCCAGCGTTCGAGGGCGGGAGCGGCGAGCACGGAGCGGATGACCTGGGTCACCCGCTCGGCGGCGACGATTCCGGCGGGGGTGCGGACCTTGTAGGTCACTCGTGCTCCTCCCAGTCGTAGGGGACCTTCACGATCCGGACGTGGCTGCGCTCGACCATGTGGGCGTCGGCACGTTCACGGCGGCGCTCGACGTGCTCGCGCCAGACGGCCCAGAGGCCGGTGAGCAGGCAGGTGAGGGTGAGGATGACGGGGAGGTCAGTCATTGCTCTGCTCCTGGGAGATGGAGGGCGGCGAGCAGCGGATAGTCATCGTCCCAACCGACCAGCCGAAACCGTCCGTAGCCGTACTCGTCCAGCAACTCGTCCGAGAGATCATCAAGCGCCTCGTGCACGGCACACTTGGTCATCCCGTTCGGGATACGCCGACACTCCGCCAGGTGTTCGACGGCCCATCCGGTGTCCGCCAGGACGACGACGTGCTCGGTTTGTCCCAGTTCCCCCCGCAGCCGCTCGACTTCGGCCACGAGGGCCTCGGTGTCTTGAGCGCATTGCACGAGGTAGGCATGTGCTACTGGGTTGACATGGATGCAGCAGCCAGTGGTGCTGCCTTCCCACTCCCAGACGTTGCCGGTGTCGTCAACGCGGTGGGGGGTCCAGGCCAACTCCCAAGCCTTGATCGCTTCGAGGTCGAGGTCACCCATCGCTCTGCTCCTCGGCATCGTGCCAGGCTGCGTGCTGGTCCAATCGATTGCGCTCGCTTGCGGGGTCGAGCAGGATCGCCGCACCGCAGAGAAGGCATGACGCGAACCCCACCCGTGCCCCTTCGGCGCGTACCGCACGGACCGCTGAGAAGCCGGGATCACTCATCGCTCTGCTCCTGGGGATGGAGGGCGCCCACGGTTCGCTTCTCCCACAGTGTCCTCGGCACGAAGTCTCGCCCCGGTGTCCGTGGCCGCGACGGCGCGTCCCATCCCTTTCGTGGTGGC
>JAKATT010000099.1:4581-8131 GCA_021818615.1 Actinomycetes bacterium
GCTCACTCATCGCTCTGCTCGTGGGGGTTCTCGTGTGTCGAACGACATGCCGTCAAAGTCCTTCTCCAGTCCGCCGATACGCTCCAGCGCCGTCTGAGCGAAACCTGCACACGCTGGTCCGGTCCTACGATGGCCGTTCGCCACGATGTCAGCGAGACAACGAGTAGCGATCGTCAGCGCCTCCTGCAACCGCTCGACCTCAGGAGCTGGTGGACAAGGGAGGATGTCGTGGACAAGAACACCTGTGTCGTACTCGACGGTTACTGGGATCGTCACGGGTTCAAGGTCTTCGGTGTTGATCGCCTCGCGTCCGCCGTGCTCGAACCAGGACTCGGCCCAGCATTCGTCGAGAGGAGTGGCGCCGTGCTCGGCGATGCAGCTACGTGAGGCGTCCTCGTGATCGACAGGGCATGTGATCACGGCGCAAGGACGGTCGGGTCCTGTGAGGCCACACCGAAGAGTCAGATATTCCTGGTCACCTGTCTCGAAATGGACGGTCAGGTAGTGGTCACTCATCGCTCTGCTCCTCGGGGTGGAGGGCGGCGGCTAGGCATCGCGTGTCAGGTACGTCGCGAGCCGCTGCCCCTGCCACGCTCGCTCGGCTGCCCGTGCGGCTGTTCCTGCGGCTGCCCATGCGGCTGCCCATGCCCCTGCGGCTGCCCCTGCGGCTGCCCCTGCGGCTGCCCGAGCGGCTGCCCCTGCGGCTGTCCCTGCGGCTGCCCATGCGGCTGGCCCTGCGGCTGGCCCTGCGGCCCCTGCGGCCCCTGCGGCTGCCCCTGCGGCTGCCCATGCCGCTGTCCGTGCGGCTGTCCGTGCGGCTGCCCGTGCGGCTGCCCATGCGGCGGCTGTCCGTGCGGCTGTCAACTCCGTGCTGCTGATCTCACCGCGGGCAAAGGCGCGGGCCGCGTCGATGGCCTTGCGGGGTCGGTCGTCGTTCGGGTACTTCGCCTCGAAGAGGTGGAGGACGTGCTCGGCGCAGTCGGCCGCGAACAGGCGCAGGTCGCGCTCTGAGAGCCGCACGCGGCGAAGTAGCCGGGCCTGTGCGTAGGCGGTCTTGCCCGACCCGTCGGTGTGCGAGGCGCCGCGTCCCTCGGCCTCCCAGATCGTGCAGTCGGCCGCGAGCCACTCGGCGAGCGCGGGCAGCTCCACGAGGTGATAGCCGCGGGTGCAGCACGTAGGCCGGGCGACTTCGGGCATCCACTTGCCTGGGCGTTTGCCGTGCGGCAGGTGCCAGGCACCATTGCCGCCGTGGATCGCGTTGCCGTCAGAGCCGAGGACTTTGTAGAGCGCGCTCACGGCCAGTACCAACCCTCGTCCAGCCCGAGCCGCCGGGAGTTGGCGACCCAGTGGGCATCGGCTGTCCCGTTGTAGTTGTCGGGTGTCCCCTCGCCGTCGTCTTGCTCCTCTTCGTCGTCTCGCCATTCAGGCTCGGTGGTGAGCCAGCGGTCGAACGTTTGCGGTGTCCATCCGTCCATCAGAAGTCCACCCCCGCAATCCCCCACCCCGCCGCTTGCAGCGTCTCGGCGTCGAGTTGCCAGGCGTCCTTGCCCGCGTCCGGTGTGTCTGTCGGCTCTTCGACGGCGCCCGCCTCTTCGACCTCGCGCTCGTCGTCGTCCATCGCCCGTAGTCCCCGTTCGAGGTGGTCGCGGATCGCGTGGGACACCTTGGCGAGCGAGAGTGCGGTCTGGACCGCCCGCTCGACGTACCTGGGTCCTGCGGCCTCGATGACCCGAGGGTGCGTGGCGAGCGCCGCGTAGACCTCCACGATCTGGGCTTCGCTCAGGAAGATCGCGACTGTGTCCTCTTGCCAGCCGTCCCGGCGCACCTTCAGCGCGAGCGTCAGGTAGTCGGCATAGGGGACCACCTCGACGGAAAGGTCGTTGCGGTTTGCGTGGATCATGACGTTGCTGCTCATGTTCGGCTCCTTCTCGTACGGTGACGAGAACGAGTATGCGCCGATCCCGACCGGATGTCTATCAACAGACGATCAACTCTGACGCCTTCGGGGTATCCTCCGGTCATCGGCGAGTGTCTCCCAGGTTGTCCTGGTGAGCTGCTCGACGGTGACCCGACTGCCCGCCGGCCCGTCCGGCGGGTTCGTCGGTTCTAGGACCCGAGGCGCGTGAGCAGGTGCGCCCAGGTGACGGGTCCCACGATCCCGTCCACCGTGATCTGGGCCCGCGTCTGGAAGCTGCGCACGGCCTCGGTGGTGGCGGGGCCGAACCGCCCGTCGATCCCCGCCGCCCCGACCGAGGTCTTGAACTTCGATTCGAGGAGCGACTGGACGGACTGGACGGGACCCGAGACGGTGCCGGGTCCGGGGTCGGCCTCGGACAGCTCCGCGACGTTCACGCTGACGCTGACGGTCGGTGCCGGGTGTGCGGGTTCGGGCGCGGGGGTCGGCGTCGAGGTCGCGGGCGGCCAGTCCACCGCACCCGCGGTCTTGGCTTCGAATGTCGGGTCGTGCGGGTTGAAGTAGTGGACGGCCGGGCCGGTACGCTCGACGTAGGTGCCATCGGGGAGCTTCACGACGATGCCCTCGGGGAGCTGTGCCGGGTCGTCTGGGACGCCGGGGTAACCCGGATAGTGGGCGCCGGGTGTCACAGGATCGGCTGTGGGGGAGTTGATAAGGGTGGTGAGCCAGTGTTGGGGGTCGCCCGCCTTCAGCTCGGCGACGTAGGCGGAGCAGTCCCCGGTTCCCCACTTGTTGAGTGTCGGGCTCGTCGCGTACTGGGTGGCGGACCCGCCTGTCTCGGCGTCGAGGACGGCGACGAGGCCGGGGTAGCCGGATTTCATCACCGCCAGTACGGCTGCGTAGCCCGCGTCGAGCGTGCGGTAGTTTTTCACGATCGCGTTGAAGTCCGTCGCTGTCGGCGCGTCCTCCCCGCAGGCGAGGGGGTTGTTCTCGGCCTGGGTGTCCTCCTTCGACGCCTGGGCCACGAGGGCGACGATCTTCTCTTGCGAGATAGACCAGCCCGCGTAGTCGAGGAATCCCTTGGCCCACTCTTCGCGGCTGGTGGTCATAGCCTGCCTCCTCTTGCTTCCATGATGACACCTCGCGCCTTTCGCGCCGACGCCTCGAACGTGGAGATCCGGGTGTGGTCGGTCTGCCAGGTGGTGATGGGCTTCCCGCACTCGCCCGGGTCGATGGTGCGGTCGCAGATACGGCAGAACCCTGTCGCATCCTCGGGGGAGGGGCACTGGCACCCCCCGCCGGACTCCACTTGAGCGTCGCAGTGACGCACCGGGTCCTGGTGTTTCAGGTACTCGATCACCTTCTTGCACTCGAACTCATCGAGCATGTGGCCGGTCTTGTGAACGGCGGTCTGGCGGTGGAGCGGGTGGCCGTCCGCACAGATGCCGGTCACGAACACGGCAAACGGGTCGCCGAGGATCGGGTCACGGGGGTTCTGTACCCCGGATTCGATCCGCTCGGTGAGGGCCTTCCAGATGTCGAGTGTGTTCTTGCACTTCGACACGTCCACGCGCATCGACGCGGCGAGGGCGTGGAGGGCGCGGCGGGTGGAGCGGCCGAACAGGAACTCCATGT
>JAKATT010000133.1 GCA_021818615.1 Actinomycetes bacterium
GGAACATCGGGCACGAAGAGCCGACGCTTCTCATCACCAACGACCTGGCGGCCACCGCAGCCAAGGACCTCTTCGCCCGCTACGCCGAGCGCATGATCATCGAGAACGAGCTCGACGCCGACATCTCCGGGTTCCACCTGAACGCGCTCTCCTCGGGACTGCCGCTCAACGTCGACCTCGACACCACCCTCACCGTGCTCGCCGGCAACTGCTACCGGCTGCTGGCGCGCAAGCTGCCGCGTTACGAGCTGGCCACGCCGGACCGGATCTGGCGGCACTTCCTCGATGACTCCGGGACGGTCGAGGTCTTCGACGACCACGTACGCGTCGACCTGGCGCTTCGGACCTACACCCCGGTGCTCATCGACGCCGGGTTCCCCGAGCTCGAGGTCCCCGTCCCGTGGTGGGGCGGGCGCACGCTTCGCTTCGGGTTCCCGCCGCGTTGACCCTCGTCAGGCGGAAACCTCAAGGGGATTTTCTTCCCGAGGATCGAGGTTAGTCGGCCATCGCCGGGCGGTGAAGGCGGCAGGCGACAAGGTGCTCGGTGCCGAGCTGCACGCCGTCGTCAACTCGCTCGTGTCGGGCATCGTCAGCCGCTGCGACCCGCTCCCGGGCGGCGGCGAGGTCGTCGGGCCGTGGTCCTTCGTGCCGATCGCCGCCAGCGTGCAGGCGGGAGCCCGCCTCTTCCTGGCGGCCTTCGAGCGCCTCGTGCGGGACCGCGGCGGCTCGCCGGTCTACTGCGACACTGACTCCTGGGCGGTCCTCGCCTCACCCGAGGGCGGCAGCTTCACCTTGCCGGACGGCTCGACGGAGCGGGTGCTCTCATGGCGCGAGGTCGACGAGGTGGTGAGCGCATTCGACGCCCTCCGACCCTTCGGCTCCGACGTTCCGTTCTGGAAGGCGGCGCGAGGGACGGCTGAGCACCCGCTGCACTCGGTCGTCTACGGGCCGAAGCGTCACGTCGAGTTCGTCCTCGGTGACGACGACTCGCCCGAGATCATCGAGCGGACCGATGCCGGCCTCGGCGGGTTCTTTGCCGACCCGCCCACGATGCCCGGCCGGGCCGACGACGGGCTGCGAATCTGGTCGCTCGAAGCGATCCGCCGACAGGTCGCCTTCGGCCTCGATCCCGAGCAGGGCTGGCCGGAGGCGCCCTGGGATCTCGGCGCACCGCGGCCGGCCCTTGCCGTTCGCCGCCTCCAAGTCCGCTCGCCCGAGGTCGCCTCCTCGCTCCCGCAAAGCCTCGGAGCGAGGCCGGGCAGCTACTACATCGAGGCGGTCGCCGGCTCGGTCGGCGGGGTGCGCCTTCGCTCCGACGCGGGCGCCGTCGCCCTCGACAGTGGCGAGAAGGACCCCTGGCGCCTCGACTGGCGCGACCGCTCGACGGGCCGCCCGGTCCGCCTGTCGGTCGACCTGTCGGACATCGACGGGCGCTTCGCCGAGACGCTCGACAAGCGGGCTGTCGCATGGTCAAAGGCCCACCCGCAATCGGCTCTCGACGCCGTGCATGTCGATCCGCTCCTTGTCGGCCACCGCGGGCGCGTCTCAGGCGTGATCGATGCCGACATAGACGGCCTCCCGGGCGACCTGGCTCGCTTTCGGCCCGCCTACGACCCCGAGGGCGAAGCCGAGCGCCGGCTTGCCTTCGTGCAGCGCCGGGCGGCGGCCCTCGGCAAGCGAGCCTTTGCCCGAAGGACCGGTCTGCCCCTCAAGGTGGCCGAGCGGGCCGCCCTCGGGAGGCGGATCAGTCGGCGCAACGTCGCAAAGGCACTGCGGGCGCTCCGCTTCGTCGACGCCTCGACGCCTCGTTGTCTTGAGTGCGAGCGTGCCGTCGTCGGCCGGCGGGCCGGCTCGGTCTACTGCTCGACCCGCTGCCGGGACCGGGCCGCCAAACGCCGGCGTCGGGAGAGGGCGGCATGACCTCGACCGCGCCGGTCCTTCGCGACTACCAGCACGAGGCTCTTGACGCCATCGAGGCCTTCGCCGCCGGCGGAGGGCACCGGGGCCTCGTCGTCCTCCCGACCGGGACGGGAAAGACGGTCATCTTCGCCGAGGCGCTCCGGCGCCGGGGCGGGCGCTCGCTCGTGCTCGCCCACCGTGACGAGCTGCTCGGCCAGGCGGCCCACAAGCTCGCCGAGGCAGGTATCGCCGAGGTCGGGAAGGTGGCGGCAAAGGCCGACGACATGGCCGCTCAAATCGTGCTGGCGAGCGTCCAGACCGTCTCTCGTGACCGCCGCCTCACCCGCCTGGTCGGCACAGGCATGTTCTCCACCGTCGTCGTCGACGAGGCGCACCACGTCGTCGCAGCGAGCTACCGCAAGGTGCTCGACGCCCTCGGCGCCTTCGAGGAGGGCGGCCCTCTCACCCTCGGCTTCACCGCCACGGCCGACCGGGGCGACCGCAAAGGCCTCGGGGCCGTATTCGAGAAGGTCGTCTACTCCCGCAGCATGCTCCCGATGATCGAGACCGGCTACCTGGTCGACCTGCGCGGGCTCTCGGTCGGCCTCGACATCGACTGGCGCCAGGTGCGAACGACGGGCGGCGACTACAACGTGGGCGACCTCGCCCACAGCCTCACAACGGCGAGGGCGCCCGAGCACGTCGTCGAGGCCTACCGCCGCCATGGGGAGAGGCGAAAGGCGCTCGCCTTCTTCCCGAGCGTGGCCCTCGCTGCCGAGACGGCCGAGCGCTTCCGGGCGGCCGGCGTGCGCTCGGAGGTCATCGACGGGACCATGAGCCCCGACGAGAGGGCGCCGATCCTTCGCCGCCTCCGCTCGGGCGAGACGGCCGTCGTGTGCAACTGCGCCGTGCTCACCGAAGGCTTCGACGAGCCGAGCGTCGAGGCGATCCTGCTCGCCAGGCCGACCAGGAGCCGTGCCCTTTATGTCCAACAGCTCGGCCGCGGCACGAGGCCCTACCCCGGCAAGACGGACTGCCTCGTCGTCGACTTCGTGGGCGCCACCGCCCGCCATGACCTCGTGACCTTCCCGAGCCTCTTCGGGCTGCCGGCCGAGCTGTTGGACAAGGGGCAACACAGCCTCACCGAGGCCGTTGAGGCGCACGAGGAACGCGAGCGCCGCCGGGTACAAGGGGCCGTCGTCGCACGGCGGATCGATCTCTTCCGGCGCCGGCCGATGCACTGGGTGAAGATCGACCCGCGTCACTTCGTCCTCAGCATCGAGGCCGGGGCAATGCACCTCGTCGCCGAGGACGAGCAGGCCGAGCGCTGGCGGGTCGTCGAGGCCCAGCGCGGCCATCGCCCCGAGACGCTCGCCTCCGGCCTCGACCTCGGCTACGCGCAAGGACGGGCCGAGGACCGGGTGCGCGAGCTGGGAGCGCCCCATCTGGCGAGCGCCCGGGCTTCCTGGCGGCGCCGCCCGGCCTCGGACAAACAACGCCGCTACCTCGCTGGGCTCGGGATCGCCGCGGCCGACGACCCGGCGCTCACGGCCGGCAAGGCGTCGGACCTCATCACGGCCGCCACGGCCCGCAAGCTCCGGGTGCCGGCATAACGGCAACGAAAAGAAGGGAGACATGACAATGACCACCACCACGACGAGGGAGGCCCCTTCAAAGGTGACCTATCGGACCCTTGCCGGCAATCTCACCCGCGAGCCCGAGCTGCGCTACAGCCCACGAGAGGTCGCATGGGCGAGCTGCGGGCTGGCCGTGAACGGCTCCCGGCGCCTCGACGACGGGAGCTTCGAGGAGCTGCCGGCCGAGTTCTTCGAGCTAGTCACCTTCGGCCAGGCAGCCGAGCACTTCTCCGCCTCGTGCTCGAAGGGCGACCGGGTGCTCGCCTTCGGCAAGCTCGAATCCGAGGCGTGGACCGACCAGGAGGGCAGGCCACGCACGACCCGCAAGCTCGTCTGTGAGGAGATCGGGCTGTCGCTTCGCTTCGCCGACGCTCGGCCCGAAAATCCCCCGCCCGACGCCGTAGGCGACGAGGAACCCCTCTGATGAGCACCTGGGTCTGCGAGCGCTGCGGCGAGATCGTCCGCAACGCCTACGAGCAGGTCGAGCGCCGGGTCGAGTACCGCCGGGTCGCCAAGCTCGCCCGCCTTCGCACCTGGGCGGTCGAGCGGCTCTGCATCACGTGCGCCCTCGATGACTTCGAGCGCCACGACCACCCGCATGGGAGGTCCGAGATCGCTCAGGAGGCACTCTTTTGAGCCGGGCCGATCCCAGCCGCCCGCTCTCAGACGCCCAGCAGGACGTGCTCGACACGGCCGCCCTCGCCGAGCTTGCCGGGGCGAAGGCATGGCTGCTCGAAAGGGGCCAGCACGTCACGCCCCGGGCGGTCGCCTCGGCCGTGCTCACTGCCCGCCAGCGGGCCGCCGCGGCGCCTAAGAAGGAAGCCGAGAAGGTGGCCGAGCGAGTAGAGCGCAAAGCCTTCAAGGCCGAGCTTCGCCGGGAGATCGACCACCTCGGCCAGGTGGCCGCCGGGCTCGTGGCAGCCGTCGTCGCACGAACGGGCACCGGGCCGACCTGGGCCGAGCTTGGCGCCGAGATGGGCTGGCGGCGCTCGTGGCAACCGGAGGCGGCCGTCCGAAAGCTCGTGAAGGCGGGCTGGCTATCAGCGAGCGACGAGCCCCGCTCCCTTCGGCCCGGCCCGAAGGCGACGAAGCGATGAGCAGCGCGGCCATGACGGGCGGCAGGGCGCCAAAGCGCAAGGGGGACGCCTTCGAGCGGGCCGTCGTCGCCTACCTGTGCTCGCACGGCTTCCCCTACGTCGAGCGGGCCTACGGGGCCGGCCGGCCCGACGACCGGGGCGACCTCGACGGGCTTGCCGGCTTCGTCGTCGAGGTGAAGGCGCACCGGGCGATCGACCTCGCCGCCTTCATCGACGAGGCAGTAGTAGAGGCAAGGGCTTCGGGCGCCGTCCCGCTCGTCATCGCAAAGCGCCGGGGCCGTCCGGTCGAAGATGCCTACGTCGTGCTGCGGCTCTGCGACCTCCCGGCCGTCCTTGGTGCCGTTTCCGAGGAGGAGGCGCCATGAGCACCTGTCGGCTCTGTGCCCATGCGGCGGCGAAGGGCTGGTGGGGACCGGGCGCCAGGTGCGGAGCCCACTGCGGGGGATGCCACCGGAGCTGGACCGCCAAGGCCGAGTGCCACTGCACGACCTGCCACCGGCACTTCGCGAACTACTCGGCAGCCGATCTGCACCTGCGCACCCATGGCGGCGGCGAGCAGGTCGAGCACCTCGACCCGGCCAAGCTCCGGGACCGCAACGGCCGGGCGAAGCTCACCGCGGACGAACGGGGCGTCTGGCACCAGTTCAAGGGAGAACGGCCGGCCCACTGGCGGGGTGCCGCATGACCGCGGCCCACATCGGCTTTGTGTGGGTTGGGCAGCCCTTCGACACCTGCGACGTGTGCGGTCGTCCGGCGTGGGAGCACCCCGGGATAGAGACGGCGCCGGAGACGCCCTTTGCTTCGTTGGGGTGGCGCCCGTGGCGAGAGGGCGAGGCCGAGGCGATCAGGGCGAGGTGGGAGACGACACCATGACCGCCCGCCCTCGTGTCTACCTATGCCACCCGATGACGACCTACCGGAGCGAGCACGCCGCCGCCATGCTGGCCCGCCTCACCGAGCTGTTGCCGGCGGCCGAGATCGTCGACCCGGAGGAGGCAGCCTGGGAGAGCGACCACGACTGGCTGGCGGCCTGGCCTGATGTGCTCGAAAGCCTGGCGGGCCTCGTCGTCTTTCCGGACCGTGACGGGAGCGTCGGGGTCGGCTGTGTCACCGAGGCGACCGACGCCCTCGCCTTCGACATCCCGGCCGCCATCCTTGGCCGCTTCGGCCTTCGTGCCCTAGAGGGCTTCCGGCTCTTAGCCAAGCCCGAGCGATCACCCCGGCGCTTTGCCCGCCTGATCCCGGGCCGGAGCGTCGAGGCGTCCGAGTTCCCAGGAGGCCGGCTGTGACCTCTTGTGTCTGCGGGCACGCCAGCTCCGAGCACGCCACGATCTGGAACGGCCAGGCGTGGGCGCCCGGGTGGTGCGAGCGCTGTGGCTGTCGGGCCTACCGGGTGCCCTGGCCCGGGCGAGGTGCTCCGGTGAAGGGTCCCGATCTTCTCGGCGCCCTCGAGCGGGTGCAGGCCGCCCACGGCCTCGAACGGGAGCGGGCGCTTTTGGCTCTCAGGCACCTGGCGCTTCGCATCGAGGCCGACGCCTGGGCCGCTTGGGCGCGAACCGAGCTGAGGAGGGCGGGATGAGCGAGGCTTCGCGCTGGCAACTCATGCCCGAGCTTTCGCCCGAGGAGTTCGCGGCCCTCAAGGCCGACATCGCCGCTAACGGCATCCGGGTGCCGGTCGTGATCGACGCCGAGACGGGCGCCGTCATCGACGGCCACCACCGCCTTCGTGCCTTCGAGGAGCTGCGGGCCGAAGGCGTGCGGGTGCCCGCCTATCTAAGAGACGTGCGGCGCTTTTCATCCGACGACGAGCGCCTCGCCTTCGTCGTGGCCGCCAACTTGTTCCGCCGCCATCTGAGCCGGAAAGAGCGGGCCGAGGTGGTGGCACACCTCCGAGCCGAGGGCTGGTCGCTTCGGCGCATCGGCGAGACGGTCGGGGTTGACCACAAGACAGTACGGGCAGACCTTGGCGAGATTGGGGAAGATTCCCCAATCGCCATCCCCGAGCGCATCGAGCGCAAGGGCGGCGGCACCTACCCGGCGAGCCGACCAAGGCCGGCGCCCTCGATCGTCGTCGAGTCCGAGCGTGACCAGCGCCGGGCAGAGGCCGCCCTTCACGCCCTTGGAGACGACGCCCCGGCGAAGCTGCTCGGATTGGCGCGAGCAGAGGAGCGGGCGCGCATGGCCCGCATGGCAGAGCTGCGCCGAGTCGAGGTGCCAGAGAGGATCGCCGCCGAGTTCTACGAGCTGCGCCTCGGGGACCTTCGCGAGATCTGGGACGACCTGCCGGACGCCTCGGTCGATGCCGTCGTGACCGACCCGCCCTACAACGAGGAGGGCGTCCCGCTCTACGAGGACCTCGGCCGCCTGGCGGCACGAGTGCTAAAGCCCGGACGCCTGGCTGCGGTCTACTGCGGCCATGTGCGCCTCGACGAGGAGATGGAGCTTCTCAGGACAGCAGGGCTCACCTACGTCTGGCACGGCGTGAACGTCCTTCCCGGCCTTCACACGAAGATCCGCACGCGGATGGTGAACGGCAAGCACCGCTCGGTGCTGCTCTTTTCGGCCGGGGAGTTCGAGCCGCGAAAGTGGATCCACGACACCTTCGTTGCCGAGGGGCGAGGCGGCCCGGAGTCACGCCCGCTTCATCCCTGGCAGCAGTCGGTCGCCACCATGCGCCATTGGGTCTTTATGACCTCCAAGCCGGGCGAGGTCGTCCTTGACCCCTTCGTCGGCTCGGGCACCTGCGCCGTGGCGGCCCTCTCAGAAGGAAGGCGCTTTCTCGGAGGAGACCTCGACCCGGCCTGTGTCGAGACGACCCGGCAGAGAATCGAGGAGTTGCTCTCCGACAGAGGCGAGACGAGCGGCGACGCGAGCTGACGAGAGAGGAGACACCGACATGACCACACACGACAGCGACGAAGGCCGGGCGATCCCATGAGCTGGCGGCCAGCTGGCGGCGAGGTCGAAAGAGCCCGACAAAGCAGGGAAAAGTGCTGGCTGTGAGCCCTGAGAAGGCGTAAAGTGTGCTTGATACATAGGTGTCCCCGGCGCCGTTCGCGCGGCCCGGGGACTGGACCAAGGAGCGGGAACTCCATGATCACCAGCGAAGCTACATCCGCCAGCACCTCCCCGCAGGACCTCGCCGCCGAACGTACGCGGGACCTGAGCGTCCTGTTCGACCTCCTCGCCGCCGAGCCGGCATCGATGTGCTCGGGCGCCCTGCTCGCCCTCGCAAGCGAGGCATGGCAGACCGGCTACGCAGCAGCCCGCTTGCACCCGGTCTGCGACTGGTGCTCAGAAGCCGTCGTGCCACGGACCGCCTTCGAGGTCGGCATGACCCGTCCGTCGTGGGCGCACCAGGCGACCGGGCGCTACGGCTGCGAGCACCGTCCCGACTGCTACGCGCAGGTCCGCGGATGCGGCACCCCGGCCGGCACCGCCGAGTTCGATGCCAGGGCTCAGTCATG
>JAKATT010000050.1 GCA_021818615.1 Actinomycetes bacterium
CACCGAGCCGTACCAGCCGGCGTCGCCGTAGTTGTAGACGTTGCCCGAAGCCGTCCCGAGCCAGTAGCCGAGGCCGCTCGGGCTCGCGGCGATGGAGACTACGCGAGAGGGGAGAGCCTCTCCCGCCCTCGAGCCGTACGTGGCGGCGTCCCCGAAGTTGTAGACGTTGCCGGCCGAAGTCGCCAGCCAGTAGCCGTGCCCGTCGGGGGTGGCGGCGATGCCGACGACAGCGGCGCTCGAGCGCCCCCACGCCGAGCCGTGCCAGGAGGCGTCGCCGTAGTTGTAGACGTTGCCCTTCGAGTTGACCAGCCAGTAGCCGTGCCCGTCGGGGGTGGCGGCGATGCCGACGACAGCGGCGCTCGAGCGCCCCCACGCCGAGCCGTGCCAGGAGGCGTCGCCGTAGTTGTAGACGTTGCCCTTCGAGTTGACGAGCCAGTAGCCGTGCCCGTCGGGGGTGGCGGCGATGCCGACGACAGCGGCGCTCGAGCGCCCCCACGCCGAGCCGTACCAGGCGGCGTTGCCGAGGTTGTAGACGTTGCCCTTGGCGGTTGCTGCGACATAGCCCATCGCGTCCGCCGGCTCCGACGTCGAGAGCACCGTACCGCTCGAATTCAGAGCCTGCACCTCGACCACCCGGTAAGAGCCCGGTACGGAGGCACTCGTCTCGAAGCCGCCCTTCGGCACCAAAGCGCCCACCTCGGTGAGCTGCGAGGCGTTCTGACCCGCCAGGACCTGCCACTGGCTCACCTCGGTCGAGCCGTTCCAGGACATCCAGACCCTGGTCGTGCCCTGCTGGACCTGGGCCGCGACAGACGGCGGCGTGAGCGGCTGGCCGTCCCAGGGGAAACTGAAGCCCCTGTAGGACCAGTTCGAGAGCGACAGGTCCATCTTCACCTGCGTGCCGCTCGCGTCGTACTCGGTGATCTCCGGGACGTTCGCCCAGTCGATCACGACGTCGCCGTCGGCCAGCCGCTCGGTGCTGCCGGTGTAGTCGGTGTAGATGGCCGGGTCGTGCGTATAGGACTCGTCGAGGACGACCGTCGCGGGAGAGGTGCTCGGGTCGACCGTGAAGAAGAGGCCCCTCGCAGGGTGCTGGCTGGGGCCCTCGCAGCCGGGGCCGGAGCCGCCATCGTCGTACAGGCTGTAATGGTTGTCGCCGAGCGCCGTGACGTCGTGCTGGTAGCACCAAGCCTCGGGCTCGAGCGAGTTGGAGTCCTTCGTCCCCACCTCCCACAGGACCTTGTCGAAGCTCGCGTCCTGCGGATTGGCGTCGATCTTGTAGATCCCCCAGGTGTTCCTGGAGGAGACGACGATGTTGCCGTCCGTCGGGTCCTGCGAGATGGCGTTGCCGTGGAAGTAGTCCCAGGCTCCGCCGGCCGCCGGCTCGGGCAGGTGGGACTGGCTGACAGGCGCGCCGCTCAGCGAGTCCCACTCGAAGAGCTCGCTGCCCGTCTCGATCATGCCGTTCGAGCCGGTCGTGAGCGAGAGCTCCTGGACCACGTACTGCAGGACCGTCACCGTCCGTCCGTCGACGGTCTCGCGCACCGGGTCGAAGATCCCGACGAGGGCATCTCCCTGCGGGGTGATACGGAACTCGTGAAGGTCGATCTTGTCGCCCGAGAAGGCACCTGCCGCGGTGACCACGCCGGCCAGCTGGTAGTGCTCGTTGTAGAGGGCGACGTACCCGTAGCCGTAGTCGCTCGAGCGGGCACCGAGCCACACGGCGAGGTACTGCTGGCCGTCGTAGGTCACGACCGTGAGATCGTGGTCTGCGGCCGTGCCGCTCGGCTGCCACCAGACGAGGTCGCCGTTCGGCTCGTAGATCCCCTCGCCGTCGCCGTACTGACCACCCGGCGTCAGGAAGAGGTAGTTGCCGGCCTCGGTGCCGGAGGACACCACGCCGAGGTTCATGCAGGCCCTCTGGGCGTGAAGGGCCGGTTCGCTCCGGTAGTAGAGCACAGGGCAGGGAGGTGGGGTGTACTGGCCGGCGGCGGCCGAGCTGCGAGCAGCCGGCGCAGACGCCCGGCGGGATGGCGAGGAGGCAGCTCTCGAGGAGGCCGCTGCCGGCGCGACGAGCGGCTCGCTCGCAAGGGCCAGCGCCCTTCTCGCCTGGGCGGGAGAGGCAGGGCGGGAGACGGCGAAGGAGTAGACGTCGCCGACATCGCCGGGCACCACCAGGTCCGGGGTGGCGACCGACACGCTCTCGCCGGGCGCGAACGGTAGGTAGGGCGTGAAGACCTCGCCCCGGACCGCCGCACCGATCAGCGCCGAGAGCCGGCCGCGGTGGACCCCGCTTCGCGAGCCGGTCACCTTGAGCCCGAAGAGCTGTGCGGCGCTCGCCCCCTCGAAGGTGATGCTCGTACCCGGTGAGGCGAACCTGTCGCCGGCGACAGGAAGGACGGCGGCAGTCGCCTTCGACGTGCCACCTGTCGCTCTCCCCGCTGCGGCGGCCACGCCCGCGCCGGCGAGACCGAGCGCCAGGGCGCACCCCACGGCGAGAAGACCCCCACTGCTCAGTCGCCGGAGCACCGCCCGGCGGAACGGCCTCGCAGTCATCGAGCAGAGACGCCGGCGCGCCGCGCCGCGAGCGCCTCGGCAACGACCTTGCCGTTCGCCCGGCCACGGGTCGCCTTCATCACCTGGCCGGCGAGGAAGCCGGCGATCCTGGCATCGCCCGAGACGTAGCGCTCCCACTCGGTCGGGCTGGCGGATATGACGCCGTCGATCGCCGACTCGAGCTCCTCGGTGCCGAGCTGCTCGAACCCGTGCCGGCGGGCGACCTCGGCCGGGTCGCCGCCGTGCTCGACGAGCTCGGGCAGGACTGCCTTCACCTGGGTCGCCGACAGCGTGCCCGAGGACTCGAGCGCCAACAGCGAGGCGAACGACACAGGATCCAAGGCGCGTGCACGCTCGCCCTGGGACGCCAGCTCGTTCGCCGCCCGGTTGAGCGCGTGCTTCGGATCGGCTCCGCCGGCAGAGGCGGCGAGGACGAGATCGTCGAGCGACAGCTCGATCACCGTCCCGATCTGGTCCATCAGCGCCCGCGCGTGCTCGGCGCCGCCGAGGGCGGCCTGAAGGCGCGCCCGGCGCGCGGCCGGCATCAGGCCGAGCGCCGACGAGGCCCTCTGTCTGAGCGCCTCGTCCGGCACCAGCGGGACGAGGTCGGGCTCGGGGAAATAGCGGTAGTCGTAGGCCTCTTCCTTCGAGCGAAGTGAGTGGGTACGCGATGCGTTCTCGTCCCAGTGGCGGGTCTCTTGGGTAACGCGCTCCCCGGAATCGACGAGGCTGGCCTGCCGATCGGCCTCGTGCTCGATCGCCCTGCCGAGGGAGCGCAGCGAGTTGAGGTTCTTCACCTCGCAGCGCGTGCCGAGCTCGTCCGAGCCGGCCCGGCGGATGGAGACGTTGGCGTCGACCCTGAGCGAGCCCTCCTCCATCCGGCCGTCCGAGGCGCCTGTGGCGACGAGGATCGCCCGCAGCTCCGCGACGTAGGCTCGAGCCTGCGCGGCCGAGGTGATGTCGGGTGCCGAGACGATCTCGACGAGGGGCACGCCCGCCCTGTTGTAGTCGACGAGCGAGTGGCCGGCCTCGTGGATGCGGCCTCCGCCGCCGACGTGCGTCGTCTTGCCGGTGTCCTCCTCCATGTGCGCCCGGACGATCCCCACCCGGGACCCGTCGGGCAGCTCGAGGAGGCCGTCGACGTTGATGGGCTCGTCGTACTGGCTGATCTGGTAGTCCTTCGGCATGTCGGGGTAAAAGTAGTTCTTCCGGTGGAAGATCGACGGCCTGATCTCGCAGTGCAGCGCCTCGCCGATGCGCATGGCGAGCTCGACCGCCTGCTCGTTGAGGACCGGCAGCGAGCCCGGCAGGCCGAGGCAGACGGGGCAGACGTTCGTGTTCGGCTCCGCCCCGAAGGCGTTCGCGCAACCGCAGAACAGCTTCGTTCGCGTGGAAAGCTCGCAGTGAACCTCCAGACCTACGACGGTCTCGTACTCAGCCACCGGCCACCTCGCCTCCTCCTTCTCCCGCTCTCCCTCCCCCGCCCCCGCCCGTCGCGACGGCGCTCGAGGACGCCGCCGGGCGGACGGGTCCCCGCACGCCCGGCGGTGCGACTGCCTCGAGGGCGGCTGCGACTCGCAGCATGACTGGCTCTCCGAGGGCCGGTGCGAGGACCTGCACGCCGACCGGCAGGCCGTCGGAGTCGAGCGCGAACGGCACGCTCACAGCCGGGTGGCCCGAAAGGTTCGACGGGATCGTGCAGAGGTCCGACATGTACATCTCGATAGGGTCCTCCGTCTTCGCCCCGAAGGCGAACGCGCTAGACGGCGTACTAGGGGCGACAAGGACGTCGAAGCGCTCGTAGGCCGCGTCGAACGCCCTGATGAGGATGGTTCGCGCCCGCTGCGCCTGGCCGTAGTAGGCGTCGTAGTAGCCAGCCGACAGGGCGTAGGTGCCGATCATGATCCGGCGCCTCACCTCCGCTCCGAAACCCGCCGCCCGCGTCCGGGCGTTCATCGTCTCGACGTCCGGCCCGTCCACCCGCAGGCCGTAGCGAACGCCGTCGTAACGGGCGAGGTTGGAGGAGGCCTCTGCCGGGGCGATGATGTAGTACGCAGGCAGGCCGAGGAGCATCTCGGGGATGGACACGTTCTCGCAGCTCGCACCTGCGGCGGCCAGCGCCTCGGCGGCGGCGACGGCCGCCAGTGAGCAGGAAGGGGCCACCTCGGCGAGGAAGTCGTCGACGACGCCGACCCGGAGACCTTCGACTCCCTCGCCGAGAGCCTCGACGAGCCTCGGTGCCGGCAGGTCGAGCGACGTCGAGTCGAGCGGGTCGTGGCCGGCTGCCACCTCGAGCGCGAGGGCGGCATCGGCGACGGTCGCGCCGAACGAGCCGATCTGATCGAGCGAGCTCGCGAAGGCGACCAGGCCGTAACGCGAGACGAGCCCGTAGGTGGGCTTGACGCCGACCACGCCGCAGAAAGACGCCGGCTGGCGGATCGAGCCACCCGTGTCCGACCCGAAGCTGAGCGGGACGAGGCCGGCTGCGACCGCCGCCGCGCTCCCGCCCGATGATCCGCCCGGGACTCGCCCGAGGTCCCACGGGTTGCGCGTCGGGCCGAAGGCCGAGTTCTCGGTCGATGAGCCCATCGCGAACTCGTCGAGGTTGGTCTTGCCGACCGCGACGGCACCGGCCTCGGCGAGGCGGCGCACGACAGTGCCGTCGTATGGAGGGACCCAGTTCTGCAGGATCTTCGACGAGCAGGTGGTCGGTGTGCCCCTCGTGCACATGTTGTCCTTCAGGGCGACGGGGACGCCGGCGAGCTGCCCCGGGTCGCGGCCGGCCGCGATGGCGCCATCGACCGCTTCGGCCTGCGCCCGGGCCGCCTCGAGCATGACGGTGTTGAAGCAGTGCAGCTCCGTCTCTGCCTCCTCGATCCTCGCAAGCGCCTCCTCGAGGACCTCTGCGGCGCTCACCTGCCTGGAGCGGACGGCTGCTGCCAGCTCGGCGACGCCGCCGTCGAGCAGGCTCACGGCGCCTCGCCGAGGATGCGGGGCACGAGGAAGCGGTCGGCTTCGGTCGCAGGCGCGGCGGCAAGCACCTCGGCGCGCTCGAGGCTCGGACGGACCTCGTCCGGCCTGAAAACGTTCGACAGCGGGAGCGGGTGCGCCGTCGGCGGGACCTCTGCGGTGTCGAGCCGGCGGATCGCCTCGACGTGCTCGAGCAGGTCGGACAGCTCTCCGGTGAGCTTGTCGAGCTCCCCGTCGGCGAGGTCGAGGCGGGCGAGGCGGGCGACGTGGCGGGCCTCGTCGATCGAGATGCGCTCCACTTAGGACGCTACGGCCTTCAGGGCGAAGGACACGGACCGTTCCTCGACCTCCGCCTGGTCGAAGTCGAGGGTCGCGACGTGGTAGCTCCGCTCGAGGAACACCCGCTCGATCGGGCCCGAGGACCTCTCGACCAGCAAGTCGCCCGAGCTTGTCGCTACGACGTGGTCCTGCCGGCTCGAGAAGAGAAGGATCGGCGCGTTGAGCTCGCCGAGCCGTCCGGCGAGGTCCTCCGTCGCCTCGAAGAGAGAGAGCGCCGGCGCGATTGGCGTGGCGTCGTAGGCGGACTCCGTCACCCCCGGCTTGGCGATGTCCGACCCGATGCCGGGGATCCGGTCGCTGCCGGAGTCGAGGATGCCTTGCAGCATCTCGATGAACGAGCCGGCCGGAGGTTCGACGAGCGGGTTCACGAGGATGCCCCCACAGATCTCCTGGTGACCGATCATGAGCAGGAGGGCAAGGGTGCCGCCCATCGACAGTCCTGACACGGCGACCTTGTCGCTTCGTGCGGCGAGAGACTGGTACGCCCGCTCGGCAGCCTCCAGCCAGTGGCCGAAGCGAGTGGTGGCGAGGTCGTCCGGCGATGTGCCGTGGCCGGGCAGGAGAGGGAGCTCGACCGAGAAGCCGGCGTTGGCGAACGCCTCGGCGAGCGGCCGCATCGACTGCGGGTTGCCCGTGAAGCCGTGCAGGAGGAGGACGCCGTTCGGGCCGTTCGAGGCCGAGAACGGCTCGGCCCCAGGCATCGTCGGGGTGGGCACGTGGTCATGGTAGTGCCGGCGCGAGGCGGTAACCTCCCGTCACTTCGCAGCGCGGAGCGGACAAGGAGCACGCCAGAGACATGGACAAGCACGAGTTCTTGAGCCCGGCCTGGACCGAGGCGGCCAGGAAGGTGCGAGAGGAGTATGCCGCAAGTGCGCCGGCGCCTCCCGTCAACCTGCGGATGAACCTCGTGGTGAACGACGTCCCCTTCGGCGACGGTCCCATCGACGCGCATCTCGACACCTCCGCGGGCAGTTTCGAGCTGGACGAAGGGCACCTCGACGAGGCTGACTTGATGGTGACCGTCGACTACGAGACAGCAAAGGCCATCCTGATCGACCAGAACCCGCAGGCGGGCATGCAGGCCTTCATGGCGGGGCGGATCCGCGTCGAGGGGGACATGTCGAAGCTGCTCGCCCTGCAGGCGACGCAGCTCGACCCCACCCATGTCGAGGTAGCCGCCCGCATGCGCGAGATCACTGAATAGCGCCGCGCCCTTCGCCCAACGGGAGGACCGTCGGGACCTGGTCGGCGAGCTCGCCGACCGTCCAGCGATCTCCCTTGTCGATCTCGTTCGTGAGGGTCCAAGGTTGGAAGTACTGCACCTTGCCGCCCTGCACGAAGAGGACCTTGCCCGTATAGGGGCAGGCGTCCGAAGCGAGGTAGGCGACGAGGGGGGACACGTTCGCCGGGTCCCAGGCGTCGAAGGCGCCCGGCTCCGCCGGAGCCTGCACGATGTCGGACAGGCCAGGCGTGGACTCCGTCATCCTCGTGCGGGCGGCCGGGGCGATGGCGTTCACCCGTACGCCGTAGCGGGAGAGCTCCTGGGCCGTGATGACCGTGAAGGCGGCGATGCCCGCCTTGGCAGCGCCGTAGTTCGCCTGGCCCGGATTGCCGAGCAGGCCCGAGGTGGACGACGTGTTCACGACCGACGCCCGAACCTGCTTTCCGGCCTTTGCCTGCTCCCGCCAGTAAGCGGCCGCCCACCTGGTAGGTACGAAGTGCCCCTTCAGGTGAACGCGGATGACAGCGTCCCACTCCTCCTCGGTCATGTTGACGAGCACCCGGTCGCGCAGGATCCCGGCATTGTTCACGAGCACGTGCAGGTCGCCAAAGGCCTCGATGGCCGAGTTGACGAGGCGCTGGCCGCCCTCCCAGTCGGCGACGTCGTCGGCGTTGGCGATCGCCTCGCCGCCCATCTCCTTGATCTCGTCGACCACCTGCTCCGCCGGCGAGCGGTCGTCGCCGGAGCCGTCGACGGCCCCGCCGAGGTCGTTCACGACGACCTTGGCTCCCTCAGTTGCGAACAGCAGGGCGTGCTCGCGGCCGATGCCACGGCCCGCACCGGTGATGATGGCGACTCTTCCGTCCAGCGCACCCATGACGAGCTCTCCTCCAGTCGAATGGCACCATGCCGGCGCGTACGGCGCCGGACTCGAAGCTACCGCCACGGCCACGTTGTCCCAGAAGAGCCACCCAGGTCAAACAGGACGCGCGTGCCCGGCGCGG
>JAKATT010000070.1:0-31886 GCA_021818615.1 Actinomycetes bacterium
AGCAGCTCGCCCGGGGCGGCCGACAGATCGAGGTCGTGCAGGGCGAGCGTCGCGCCGAAGCGCTTGCTCACGCCCTCCAGCTCGAGGCCGGCGGCCTGCACTAGACGCGCTGGTTGTAAGAGGCGATGGCCGAGTTCGACTGGGAGACGGCCGCGGCGAGCGCCGCGCCCGCGCTCGTGCCGTTCGAGATCGCCGTGAGCTGGTTCGTGACGATCGTCTCGATCTCGGTGAAAGGCCCGACGACGGCGCCGGCCGTGGCGGCACTTGGCAGCGTGTCGCGTACCTCGCCGTAGGCGACCTCGTACTCAGGCGTCTTCGCCCATGCCGCCTTGAGGGCGGGAACGTCGACCGCCGCCGAGGTGATCGGGATGTAGCCGCTGCCGAGCGACCATGTCGCCATCTGCGGTGCCTCGAGGAGGAACTTGAGGAATTGCCAGGCACCGTCCTGCTGTTCGGCCGTGGACTGCTTCACGATGTAAAGGCCGGCGCCGCCGTACGGCACGCCGCCCGGGCCGGGGGGAGCCGGGAGAGGCCCGAGGCCGAGCTTCACGTTCTTGTAGCTGCCGAGGACGGTGAGCACGGTGCCGAGCGCCGCGCTCGTCTCGATCGCCATCGGGGCGGTGTTCGAGGCGATGGCGAGGAGGTTGTCGTAGCCCCCCGAGCCGGCGCCCGGCGTCGGCTGGGCGAGCTTCGAGGAGAGCATCTCGGCGAAGAATGAGAACAGCTGGCGGCCCGTCGAGTCCCCGAAGGCCACCTCGGTGGCACGCGCCGAACGCCCGTTGCCGTTGTTGACGAAGAGGGTCCCCGACATCGCCACCCAGTCCTCGAAGTTGGACGGGGTGAGCTTCAGGCTGGTGCCGTACTTGGCGGTGCCCGTCGAGACGATCCTCTCGCTGTAGGAGCGGTACTGCTCGAGCGTGAGCGGTGGCTTGGCCGGATCGAGCCCGGCCTTCTCGAAGGCGTTCTCGTTGTAGTAGAGCACCTGGCTCGACTCGTTGAAGGGCATCGCCCAAAGGACACCGTCGACCTTGAAGTACTCGACCGCAGAGGGGACGATCCCCGACAGGTCGTAGTGGTCTGCCGCCACGGCGTCCCCGGCCGCGACGATGCTGTGGCTGTCGATCATGATCTGCAGGTCGATCGACTGGATCATGACGAGCTGCGGGAGGTTCTTGCCCGTGCTGACGGCGGCCGTGTAGGCGGTGAGCGTGTCCGGGTAGCTCGTCTGTGAGAGGAGGGAGACTTGCACGTCGTGCTGGGAAGAGTTGAACCGGGCGGCCAGGCCGGCGAGCGTCTTCTCGTTGTTCTCGGTCATCGAGTGCCACAGCATCACAGGCACCGGCTTCGTCTTGGCCCTGGCGGCGGCGCCGATCGGGAAGCTGGCCCGAGGGCTCGTCGTTCTCGTCGCCGAGCTCGTCGTGCTCGCTGCCGGGGAGCTGGCCGAGCCGCAGGCCCCGAGGGCGAGCCCAGCCGTCGAGGCTCCGAGCAGTTGCAGGAAGCGTCGCCGGCCGAGCGGGGTAAGTCGTTGATCGGTCATGTGCCCTCCTCCCAGGCGGAACCATAAACCGTTCCCGATCGCTCAGGGGGACCGAGCCCGCCTCAGGGGGGCTGTCCACCGGGCGGTCTCTGTTGGCCGGCGGGCGGACGGGCGTCGCTCACCGGCTCCCGGCTCGCCACGTCCGGCTCGGCGGGACGTGGCCCACCCCCGCCGTCGGCGGCGTCCTCGGCCGCCGAGTCGAGGTCGTGCGCTCGCCGGTAGCCGCCCCGATGGTGGAGCAGCGGCGGGCGCCCGGTGCCGACCCCGAGGTCGTTCACCGTGCCGAGCACGAGGAGATGGTCTCCGGCCGGATGGACGGCGGCGATCTGGCAGTCGACCCAGGCGACGGCGCCGTCGATGACGGGCCGCCCCGACCTGGCGGCGTGCCAGGCCACGCCGTCGAACTTGTCGGGGCTCGGCACGGCGAAATGGGCCGACAGCCACGCCTGGTCCTCCCCGAGCACGCTCACGCAGAACCCGCCGCTCGCCTCGATCTCCGGCCAGCTGGTCGAAGTCCGCGCCACGAAGAAGCCCACCAGCGCCGGCTCGAGCGATACCGGCACGAACGAGCCGACGGAGAGGCCCCTCGGCCCCTCGGGCGCCAGCCCGGCCACGATGGTGACACTCGTCGGTACGTGCCGGAGCACGCTACGAAACCGATCGGGCTCGACTCTCACCGGCTCAGGCGCCGAGCGTCGGCAGCCAGTCGGGGCGTCGGCGCTCGTAGGTGTCGATGTCGCCCAGGTGCTGCATGGTCGCACCGACGTCGTCGAGGCCCTGAAGGAGGCGGTGCCGGGCATCGTCGTCGAGGGAGAAGGGGATCGTCATACCCGCGCCGGGCACTTCGATGACCCGGCGCTCGACGTCGACGACCACCTCGGCGTCGGGAGCTGAGAGGAGATGGTCGAGCAGCTCGCGCCCCTCGCCGGCGCCGACCTCGGCGGGCACCAGCCCCGACCTGGTCGAGTTGGAGCGGAAGATGTCACCGAAACGCGGGCTCACGACCGCTTTGAAGCCGTAGTCGACAAGTGCCCACACCGCGTGCTCGCGGCTCGAGCCGGTGCCGAAGTTCGGGCCGGCGACGAGGATGCAGGCGCCGGCGTGCTCGGGCCTGTTGAGCACGAAGGCGGGGTCGTCCCGCCATTCGGCGAAGAGCCCCGCACCGAAGCCGGTGCGTTCGATCCGCTTCAGCCACTCACTCGGGATGATCTGGTCGGTGTCGACGTCGGAGCGGTCGAGCGGGACCGCTCTGCCGCTTATGACCCGTAGCGGCTCCATCACGCCTCCTCGAGGTCGGCCGGGGAGGCGAAGCGACCGGCGATGGCGGTCGCGGCCGCTACGGCCGGCGACACGAGATGGGTGCGCCCGCCGCGGCCCTGCCGGCCCTCGAAGTTGCGGTTCGAGGTGGAGGCGCACCGCTCGCCCGGCGAGAGCCGGTCCGGGTTCATGGCGAGGCACATAGAGCAGCCGGGCTCCCTCCACTCGAAACCGGCCTTCGCGAACACCACGTCCAGCCCCTCGGACTCGGCCTTCGCCTTCACGTGGCGCGAGCCCGGCACGACGAGGGCACGCAGCCCCGCGCGCACCCGGCGACCCTCGAGGACGGCCGCAGCCTCACGCAGGTCCTCTATCCGCGAGTTGGTGCACGAGCCGATGAAGACCGTGTCGACCTGGACCTCCCGCATGGGAGTCCCCGGAGCAAGCGCCATGTAGGCGAGCGCCCGTGCAGCCGCCTCGCGCTCAGAGGCGCTGGCCGCCTCGTCGGGGTCGGGCACGCGCCCGCCGATCGCGACCACCTGGGCAGGGTTCGTGCCCCACGAGACGTAAGGCGAGAGCGAAGCGGCGTCGATGCTGACCTGGGCGTCGAACTCCGAGCCCTCGTCGGTGCGAAGCGTGCGCCATTCGTCTACCGCCTCGTCGAAGCGGCTGCCCTTCGGGGCGTACGGTCGCCCCTCGAGGTAGGCGAACGTCGTGTCGTCGGGCGCGATCATGCCGGACCGGGCGCCCGCCTCGATCGACATGTTGCAGACGGTCATCCGCCCTTCCATCGAGAGCGAGGTGATCGCCGGTCCGCGGTACTCGACCATGTGCCCGACGCCGCCGGTGGTGCCGAGAGTCCCGACGATCGCGAGCGCCAGGTCCTTTGCGGTGACCCCGTCGGGGAGCGCGCCGAGGACAGTCACCGCCATCGTCCCTGGGCGGCTCTGAGGGAGAGTCTGGGTCGCCAGCACGTGCTCGACCTCAGAGGTCCCGATCCCGAAGGCGAGGGCGCCGAAGGCGCCGTGGGTCGAGGTGTGGCTGTCGCCGCACACGATCGTCATCCCAGGCTGGGAGAGTCCCTGCTCGGGACCGATCACGTGCACGATGCCCTGGTCGGCATGGCCCATCGGCCAGCAGGTGACCCCGAACTCGCGGCAGTTCTCCTCCAGCGCCTCGAGCTGACGACGCGAGACCAGGTCGGCCGGCGGCCCCGTCACATTGGTCGTCGGCACGTTGTGGTCGGCGGTGGCGAGAGTGAGCTCCGGCCTGCGGAGGTTGCGGCCGGCGAGCCGGAGCGCCTCGAAGGCCTGTGGCGAGGTGACCTCGTGCACGAGGTGCAGGTCGACGTAGAGGAGGTCGGCTCCGCCGGGTCCCTTGCCATGGAGGACGACGTGGCGGTCCCAGAGCTTGTCTGCAAGCGTGGCCATCAGCCGCCCACCGACACGATCTCTGCTCGCAGCTTGCCGCTCGGCGCCTCGTACTCGACGACCTCGCCCGGAGAGCGCCCGAGGAGGGCCTGGCCGAGCGGGGAGCCCGGTGAGATGACCGACACCCCTTCGCGCTTCTCCTCGATCGAGCCCACCAGGTAGCTCTCCGTGCCGTCGTCCCCCTCGTAGCGGATCTCGACCAGGACCCCGGCGGCGACGACACCGGCCTCGGCAACGTCGTAGCCGACGATGACGGCGGAGCCGAGCATCTTCTGCAGCTGGCGGATCCTCGCCTCCATCTTTCCTTGGGCGTCCTTTGCAGCGTGGTAGTCGCCGTTCTCGGACAGGTCCCCGAGCGCTCTGGCTGCTTCGATCTGGCGTGCGATCTCCACGCGGCCTTTCGTCGTCAGCTCTTCGAGCTCTGCGACGAGCCGCGCATGGGTCTCAGCTGTCAACTGCGTTTCGGTCACCTGACGAGGGTACCTGTTGCGCCGCGGAACCCTTTCGGGCGGCGGGCCGTGCCCGCGTGTGGGGCAGGTCCACCCGTGCTGGGGGCGGCGTCGATCCGGCTGACGGCCGTGCGCGGTTTGACGTGCATGCCCGCCGGGGTGGAGACTTCGACGCGATGAGTCGCTTCGCCAAAGGCCGTGTATTTCGGCGCTAGGCGCGTCTCACCCGAGCGCGTCCGAGGCCGTCCACCCGGTGGGCGGCCTTTTGCTTTCCGCCAGTGCGCAGGAGAAGGAGCGTAAGTGGGCAACACCCGTGAGCACCGTGTCGCGGTGATCGGCGGCGACGGCATCGGGCCGGAGGTCCTCGCCGAGGCGCTGAAGGTCGTCGCAGCCGCCGGCGTGGACTTGCGCACGCGCGAGTTCGATCTCGGGGCCGATCGCTACGTGCGCGATGGGTTCGTGCTCAGCGACGAGGTGCTCGAGGAGCTGCGGGGTGTCGACGCGATAATGCTCGGGGCGGTCGGGCCTCCGATCGGTTCGACAGACGTGCCGCCGGGCACCCTCGAGCGCGGGCTGCTCCTGCGGCTCCGCTCCGAGCTCGACCTCTACGTGAACCTCCGGCCCTTCGACGGGGTTCCAGGCTCCATCGGCGCCGCGGCATCGTTCCAGGTCGTGAGAGAGAACACCGAGGGCGTCTACGCCGGCGAGGGCGGGGTCCTGCGTCGCGGCACGCCGCACGAGGTGGCCACGCAGGGGTCGGTGAACACGCGCTTTGGCGTGGAGCGCTGCGTCCGTTTCGCTTTCGAGCTGGCCGAGGCGTCCGGGCGTCGCCACGTCACGCTCGTGCACAAGACGAACGTCCTCACGTTCGCCGGTGGGCTCTGGCAGCGCGTCTTCGAGGAGGTCGCCCGGGAGCACCCCGGTGTCGACACCGCCTACCAGCACGTGGATGCCGCCTGCATCTACCTGGTGGAGCAGCCCGAACGCTACGGCGTCGTCGTGACGGACAACCTCTTCGGCGACATCCTCACCGACCTCGCCGGCGCCGTCTGCGGGGGGATCGGCCTCGCCGCCTCGGCCAACTTGAACCCGGCCAGGACCGGGCCGTCGCTCTTCGAGCCTGTGCACGGCGCCGCGCACGACATCGCAGGAAAGGGCGTCGCCAACCCGCTCGCGGCCATCCGTTCGGCCGCCATGATGCTCGAGCACCTCGGCGAGGCCTCAGCCGCCGCCCGAGTCACGAAGGCCGTTCTCGGCCTGCAGACTGAGATAGCAGGAACCACAGAACCGTGGAGCACCGCCGCTGTCGGCGATGCCGTTGCAGGGAGGTTGTAAGTGCCACTCACACCGACCCCGAAGGTCTGGATGGACGGCGAGCTCGTCGACTGGGAAGAGGCGAAGGTGCATGTGCTCACGCACAGCCTCCACTACGGCCTCGGCGTCTTCGAAGGGATCAGGGCATACCCGACCTCGAGCGGCCCGGCCGTCTTCCGCCTGAGCGACCACGTGAGCCGCCTCTTCTCGGGCGCCCACATCCTCGGCCTGGAGATGCCTTTCAGCCGTGCCCAGATCATCGACGGCATCAAGTCCGTCGTCCGCGAGAGCGGTCTCGGCGCCTGCTACATCCGGCCGATCGTCTACCTCGGCTACGGCGAGATGGGGCTCAACCCGATGCTCTGCGGGGTGAACGTCGCCATCGCCTGCTGGCCCTGGGGCGCCTACCTCGGCGACGAGGGCATCGCCAACGGCATCCGGCTGAAGGTCTCCTCCTGGGCGCGCCACGACCCGCGCGCCATGCCTACGGCGGCAAAGGGCACCGGCATGTACGTGAACTCGTCGCTCGCCAAGGTCGAGGCGGTGCGTGCCGGCTACGACGAGGCCATCCTGCTCACGACCGACGGGCACCTGTCCGAGGGGACGGGTGAGAACGTCTTCGTCGTGCGACGCGGGCAGCTCCTCACGCCGCCGCCGTCTTCGGTCGGCGCCCTCGAGGGCATCACGGCTGACTCGGTGCGCCGGATCGTCGACGATCTCGGCATCGGCCGCGTCGCCGAGTCGCTCCTGCGGCGGACCGACCTCTACATGGCCGAGGAGGCGTTCCTCACCGGAACGGCCGCAGAGATCGTCCCGATCGCCTCGGTCGACGACCGGATCGTCGGCACCGGCAAGCCGGGGCCCATCACGCGGGCCGTCCAGGAGGAGTTCCGCAGGGCGGTACGCGGGGAGGTGGACCGCTACAAGGACTGGGTCGAGCATGTCACCTGACGAGGCGGCCCGCAGCGAGGCGGCCGCCCACGCCCACGCCCATGCCCACGTCACCGGCCTGCCCGCCGCGGTCGACGTCTACGACACGACGTTGCGCGACGGCTCCCAGCAGGAGGGCATCTCGCTCACTGTCGACGACAAGCTGCGCGTCGCCGAGCAGCTGGACCATCTCGGAGTCGCCTACATCGAGGGCGGCTGGCCCGGCGCCAACCCGAAGGACGAGGAGTTCTTCCGCCGAGCCTCGAGCGAGCTCCACCTCTCCAGCGCGACCCTGGTGGCCTTCGGCTCCACCCGGCGCCCTGGAGTCGCGGCGCGAGACGACGCCGTGCTCCGCCAGCTCGTGAGCGCTGGGACCGCCGCTGTGTGCATCGTCGCCAAGTGCTCAGACCTGCACGTGACCGAGGCGCTCCGCACGTCGCTCGACGAGGCGGTGGCGATGGCGCAGGACTCCGTCTCGTTCCTCCGCTCGAACGGCCTCAGGGTGTTCTTCGACGCCGAGCACTTCTTCGACGGCTACGGGAGGGACCCCGGCTTCGCGATGCGGGTCCTCGCCGCAGCCGAGGAGGCGGGCGCCGAGACGCTCGTGCTCTGCGACACGAACGGCGGCACGCTGCCAGACGAGGTGGGGCGGATCGTCGAGGCGGTGCGGGCTCGGACCTCGGCCCAGCTCGGCGGCCACTTCCACAACGACGCCGGCTGCGCGGTCGCCAACACGCTCGCAGCGGTTCGCCACGGCGTGACACAGGTCCAGGGCTGCATGAACGGATACGGCGAGCGGGCGGGCAACGCGGACCTTTCGGCCACTATCGCCAACCTCAGCCTGAAGATGGGTGTGGGCACGATCCCCGGCGACCGGCTGGAGCGGCTCACGCCTGTCGCCCACCACGTGGCCGAGATCGTAAATGTCACGCTCGACCCGCAGCGGCCCTATGTGGGAGTGGCCGCTTTCGCACACAAGGCCGGCCTGCACACGAGCGCGCTCGTCCGGCGGTCCGACGCCTACGAGCACGTGCAGCCGGATCTCGTCGGGAACGGGACCCGTTTCGTCGTGAGCGAGCTCGCCGGGCGCTCGACGCTCCAGCTGAAGGCGGCCGAGCTCGGGCTCGAGCTCGATTCCCCGGCCCTCGGGCGGGTGCTCGAGACGCTGAAGCGGCTCGAGCACGCCGGTTACCACTTCGAGGCAGCCGACGGCTCGCTCGAGCTCTTGATGCGGGCAGCCGCTGTCGGCAGGGCGACAGGTGAGCTGTTCCGCATCGAGTCGTACAGGGTGATCACCGACTGGCGGTCGTCGCCCGTGCCATCTGCCGGCATGGCGGATCAGCTCGTCCACCCCTGGGAGTCGGCCGGCGAGCTCACGACCGAGGCAACCGTCAAGGTGCACGTCGGGGAGCAGCGGGTCGTGGCGACCGCCGAGGGGAACGGCCCGGTGAACGCGCTCGACGCGGCGCTTCGCCTAGCGGTCGAGCCGTCCTTCGAGGCGCTCCGCAGCGTCCACCTCACCGACTATCGGGTCCGCGTGCTCAACACCGAGCGGGCGACCGGAGCGGTCACGAGGGTGCTGCTCGACACCTCGGACTCGGAGGGGACGTGGTCGACCATCGGGGTCTCTGAGAACATCATCGAGGCGAGCTGGCAGGCGCTCGTCGACTCCGTCGTCCTCGGCCTGGTCCGGGCGGCCGCCCGGCCGGACGCGGCCGCCCGGCCGGACGCGGCCACCGGCGTCGGGGCGCTCACGGGTCTTGCCACCGGCCGGCCCGCTACCATCGCCGCCGCAGAGCCCCCAGATTCGCCAGGCCCGGTGCCGGCCGGTGCACCGGCGCCGGCAGCCCTGGCGACTTGACCGACCCGGAGAGCCGATGACCCAGCCCAAGTTCGCGCCAGTTCTCGAGACGAGCGAGGTGCGCGAGGTCCTTCGCCTCCCGGTGCCGCTGCCGTGGAGCTCCCACCGCCCCGCCGAGGTCAGGCCGGTGCCGAGCCGTGAGCGGCGGCCCAACACCGGCATGCCCGGCCCAGACCAGGGCTACGGGCTCGCCCTGGCTCAGTCGTTCGCCGACCAGCTGCGTGTCGGCGAGAGTGAGCATCCCGAAGATGTCCTCGCCGGCGCCGCCACGATCGGGTTGAGGCGCGCCGCCCTCTTCGGGCGGGCGCCGGTGAAGGCGGACCTGGAGCTCGCCTTGAACCTTTTCGGGTATCTCGAAGGCGCTCCCGAGGAGCTCGTCGATGCCCGGGCTCGCTATCTCTCAGGTGCGTCGCACGACTACTGGCAACGGCGCGACCTTGCGGAATGGGTGCCCGAGTCGACGCTTTGCCTGACGCCTGCACAGGTGAGAGCGATCCTCGAAGACGAGCCGGAGGCCTGGAGGGAACTGACGGGCGTCCCCGACTGAGCGACCGCGCGGGCCGGCTGGCGGCAGTGCGCCCGGCGGGCGCAGACTCAGGTCATGGCCGTGTTCGATCTCACAGATGACCAACACGAGTTCCGCCAGGTGCTGCGGCGCTTCGTCGAGGATCGTATCGCCCCGCGGGCGGCTGACTACGACGAGCGCGAGGAGTACCCGGCGGAGAGCTTCCGTGCGATGTGCGAGATGGAGCTGCCGGCGCTCGGCGTGCCCTCGGCGTACGGGGGCCAGGGGGCCGACACCGTGACTCAGGCGCTCGCCGTGGAGGAGGTGGCTCGAGCGTGCGCCTCGACGGCGGTCACGCTGCTCATATCCAAGCTCGGGATGCTGCCCGTCATGAACTTTGCGTCCGAGGAGGTGAAGCAGACGTACCTCCCCCGCATCGCCTCTGGAGAGGCGCAGGCGAGCTACTGCCTCTCCGAGCCGGACGCCGGGTCGGACGTCGCCTCCATGTCGACGAGGGCCGTGCGCGACGGCGACGACTACGTCGTCTCGGGCACCAAGTACTGGATCACGAACGCCGGCATCTCCGACACCTACACGGTCTTCGCCAAGACCGACCCGTCGGCCGGCCATCGTGGGATCTCCTGTTTCCTCGTCGAGAAGGGCTGGGGCGTGAAAGTGCCGAAGCTCGAGCACAAGATGGGCCTTCGGGCCAGCCCGACAGGCGAGGTCGTCTTCGACGAGGTACGTGTCCCGGCAAGCCATCGCATCGGAGCGGAGGGACAGGGCTTCTTCATCGCCATGCACACGCTCGACCGTTCCCGGCCGACGGTCGGTGCCCAGGCGGTCGGCATCGCACAGGGCGCGCTCGACTACGCCCTCAGCTACGTCAAGCAACGTAGGCAGTTCGGACACCCCATCGCCGAGTTCCAGGGACTCCAGTGGATGCTCGCAGACATGGCGATGCGTATCGAGGCTGCCCGCGGCCTCGTCTACCGGGCGTGCGCGGTCGTCGACGCCGGCGACCCGCTGGGCGAGCTCTCGTCGCTCGGGGCCATGGCGAAGTGCTTCGCGTCCGACGTGGCGATGCAGGTGGCTACCGACGCGGTCCAGCTCCTGGGCGGCTACGGCTACACGAGAGAGTTTCCCGTCGAGCGCTTCATGCGAGACGCCAAGATCACCCAGATCTACGAAGGGACGAATCAGGTCCAGCGGGTCGTGATCTCCAAGCGACTGCTCGGCTAGCTGCCCGCCCCGACGCGAGCGCGCGGCGACGAGACGTTCGTTCCACCCGCTCCACAACACGTGAAGCGCTCGACGGCCATGGCAAGGCGCGTGAGAATGACGCTCCATGACGCCGGGCCGGATCATCGACACGCACACGCACCCGATGGTGGACGAACGGCACCAGGTGCTCGCCGACCCGCATCCGCCTGAGGACTACCTGGAGAAGGCAGCTGGCCTCGGGATCGAAAGGGCCGCAGCCCTCGTCATCGCTCCGAGGGGCGATCTCGAGCTCACGAGGGCCCTGAACGACGCCGTGCTCGCCCTCGGCGCGCTCCATGACGGGTTCTTCTTCCCGGTGTGCTCTGTGCACCCCGCAGACGGACAGGCCGCGCTCGAAGAGCTCGAGCGCGTGGCCGGCGCCGGCTCTCGATGGCTCAAGCTGCACCCCAATACACAGGACTTCGACGTCGCCGATCCCGCTGTGACAGAGGTGGTGGCGAAGGCGGCGAAGCTCGGCCTTCCCGTCCTGTTCGACGCGTACTCGCCGTGGGACCCAGGCCAGCCGGGCAAGTTCGTGAAGCTTGCCCTCGCCGTCCCCGAGGCAAGACTCATCCTCGCCCACGCCCACGGGCCCACCTTCTCGTCCTTGCTCGTCTACGAGATCCTCGCCCGGTACCCGTTCTGGCCGCGGCGGGTCTGGATCGACATCTCCGCGACGGCGTCCTTGCTGGAGGGCGGACCCTACGCCGAGCAGTTCGTCTGGGTGCTCCGCAAGGTGGGGGTCGACCGGGTCCTGTTCGGGAGCGACTACCCGCTCGACGATCCGAGGGTCGCGGTGGCTGCCGTGTCGAGGCTCGGCTTCGACGACGCCGAGCTGTCGGCGGTCTTCCACGACAACGCCGCCCGCCTTCTCGACGGCGACGAAGGGTGACGACTACGGGTCGCTATGGCGTCGCGACCAGCTGAGCGAGGATCGACACCAGATGCACCCGCCGATCCCGGAGGAGGTCGACGTAGGCAGGGTTCTCGGTGGCGGCGATCTCAGAGCTCAGGTCGCTCAGCGCGGCGGAGACGAGGCGGGCGAGCTCCTCGCGCTGGTTCTCGCTCAGCTCAAGCAGCATGCGCTGGGACGTCGGATGCGCCGAGGCGGCTCGAAGGGCTTCGATGGGGCCGCCCCGCGGTGGACGACATCGTGCTGCGGTACTCGCTTCGCTTCACCCGGTCCGTCGCGAAGCCGCGCATGTGAAGAGAGCACTTGTCGTCGGCGTTGTAGATCGACAGCAGGGCTCCGCAGCCGGGGTGGGCGCACACCCTGCCCCGGGGGTACGAGCGGACTCTCGCGTGGTCCCTTCCGGGGATGTCGACCTCTACGAAGATGTCGCCGATGTCGCTCAGCATCTCTCACTCCTCCGGTCCTTCGACCGATCGTCGAACGTGCCGTGATCATCGCTTGCGGCGTCCTGTCGCCAGTAGAGGATTTCGGCCCTGTTCTGGCGTGGCCGATAGGCGGTAGATCGAAGTGGTCGACATGCCCGATCGGAGGTAGCTTCGCGGCACGCGCGAAAGGAGCCGGCGATGGGATTCATGGACAAGGTCAAGGCCCAGGCCACCTCTCTTGCGGAGAAGGCCCAGGAACAGGCGAAGGCTGGGCAGGAGAAGCTGTCGGCCATACAGGCCAAGCGCCACTCGGACGCCCTCCTGCTCGAGATCGGTGGCATCGTCTACAGCGAGCGGGTGGGGCGCAACCAGGGCGGGGGCGAGGAGCGCATAGCGGCGCTCGTGTCGCGGCTCCAGGCCTTCGAGGCAGAGCACGGCCAGGTCCAGATCACCCCGGCCGACGCAGATCCCGGTGCGACGGGGTCCTACGTACCCGGTGCCGCGGGCACGACAGGAACCGGCGCGGCCATGCCCCAGCCGGGCGCGAGCTCTGTCCCGACCGCCTCGCCGGGCGGTGGCATCCCGACCGCCTCGCCGGGCGGTGGCATCCCGACCGCCTCGCCGGGCGGTGGCATCCCGACCGCCTCCTACTCGTCGGACGCGCCGGGTGCCTCGAACGACGAGAGCACACCAGCCGAGGAGGGCTGAGACCGGCTTGCCGGGGGGGCGGGCCTTCGAGCAGCGATGGTTCTCGGGTCGCCGCCGCTGGGGACAACTGGCCGGGATCTGTGGGGAGGCGTGTTGGCGAACGGTAGGTGAAACGGTAGGGGCCTGGTTCATCATCTGTCCATGGCTCGCTTCGGGTTCGCCAGAGCACAGACCTTCCGCCACCCTGCCCCCGACGGGCGGTCCGGTCTCTTTGCGCCTCCCTCCGCTCGGCGGTCGCACCGTCCGCCCGGGGCGCTCGAGCCCGGCTGCCCGAAGCGGGCCAGCCAATCTGCGAGTCTCGTAGCGGTCAGATCGGATCGCCACCTTCAGCCCCGGGCCTGACGGAGGCAACTCGATGATCCCGTCACTGAAGCGTCTCGCGGCCAGCGCCGTCGCCGCGCTGGTCGTCTTCGGATGGGTGCTGGCCGTTCCGCTCGCCGCGGACGCCGGGAGTGCCGGGAGTGCCGGGAGTGCCGGGAGCCCTGGGAACGGTGGTGGCGGCGGAGGCATCTCCGGTAGCGCCATCTGGTCGCTCACCTGGTGGGAGGGGACGCCGCTCGGCCCGGGGCCGTACACGGGCGGACCGGCGGGTGCGGCCGGTCTGTGCATCTGGCTCGACCTCGGCCCCAGCCTTTCCGACCTCAACTCGGGTCTCAGCCAGTCCAGCCTTCCCATCTCCTTCTGGACGGTCCCGCAGAGCGGTGGCCACCCAGGGATCTGGGGGGTTGACGAGTGGGCGATCGAGCGCTTGCATGCCGGGAGACCGACCGATCACTTCGACCTCGTCGCCTGTCCTCGGCCCTCTCAGGTACCAGCAGGGGGAGGCGACATCGAGACCAGCCTTCCGGGGGCGAAGCCGCCGAGCGGGAAAGAGCGCTGGCTCTGGCTCTTCTGGGACACGGTGCCCGATCCCCCTCCGGGCGCGCTCCCCCCGATAGTGCACGAGGCCTTCTCCCTGACAGAGCTCCCGAGGCCGACGCCTTTCACCTCTCCTTCCAGGATCGGAGAGGTCTCCGATGCCACCGTCGTGAACTTCCCCACCTGGATGTGGGTCGACGGGCACATCTGGCGGAGCTACGCCGCCACTTCGGCCGGCGGCGGCTACGTCGCCACGGTGTGGGCGCTGCCGGAAGCCGTCCGCTGGCGCGCCTCCTGGGACTTCTCGAGCCCGGTCAGCAATCCGCAGGGCGGCGTGACCTTCGGCCCCGAAGAGCTGGACCAGCTCTGCCCAGGTCCCGGCACCGCCTACAACCCGTCGAACGGGGCGGCTGCGCAGCGGTCCGACTGTTCGTTCGTGTTCACCAAGTCGACCTTCGGGACGCGCCAGGCACTGTCGGCAAGCGTCGAGTGGTCGGTGCACTGGGCGCTGTCGTCACCCTCTGGGGTGATCGGAGGCGAGGGAGACCTCGGGACCGTTGCGACCACATCCAGCCTCCCGCTGAGGGTGATGCAGGTGGAGGCCGTGATAACCGCCGGATAGGCGACAGCAGGCACTCTCCGGCGAGCGGAGCGGCACGGGACCACCTGCTCAGAAGAGGCGTTCGGCTGTCTCCTCGACGACCCCGGGCTTGCGGGGCTCCTGCTTCCTCGCGTGCAGGCGGCCGCGGCTTGCGAGCCGGCTCCATCGTGGGGCGATGAGCTCGGGATCGAACGCGCGGACCCGCTCGACGCGCCACTCGCTGCCAGGGCGGTCCGCAGCCGGAGGCGATGGGCGCCGGGACGGGGCCGGGCCGTCGACGAGGGCAACCTCGACCCAGGTTGCGCCGTTGCTGGTGTTGGTCACGTGCGCCCGGAAGCGCCAGTGCCGCCCACGGGCGGAGTGGCCCGCCACGCGGACGACGTCGCCGGCGGAGATGCCGTTCCAGTGCTCGAGTCGCACGAAGCGCTGCAGAGCCCGTTGCGACTCGACCTGCTCTCTTGCCGAAGGTCTCCGTTGCACGAGCCCGAGGCGAGTGCGGGCGTCAGAGGAGGCGGGGCCACGGCTGGACATCGGCTCAACCCTAGATTCGGCCGGCGCTTGCGACGGGGATGCCAAGGCCTGCTGGCAGGAGGTGCAGGGATGGTCGGGGCGGTGCCGATGCGACCGGCGAGCCTCGACGGAACAATTCGGCGGGTTGAGACGTCTAATAGCTGATGACGTTGTCTTCCCGCCTTGGCGGTGTCGCGGCGACCCTTGTTGTCGCGAGCCTGGTCCTCGCCGGCTGCGGCACGCGCTCGGGGGAGCTCGGTCCAAGCCGGCCGGCATCGACAGCGCTCCCGGCCTCGAGAGCGATCCCTGCCGTCACGACCGTCCGCAAGGCGACCCCCACCCGGCCGCAACGCGCCCGGCTCGCCGCGGCGCGCCTCCTCGAGCAGGAGACGCTCCCGGCGCGGGCCCACCGGGTGGCGAGGCCGCCGAGCAAGGCGCTCGACCAGCCGGCCACCGTTCCCGCCGACCCGAACCTGGTCGATCTGCACCGCTTCTACGTCGCGGACGAGACGGTGCCGGCTCTGCTGGCCTTCTTGAGGTCCCACGGGCTTCCTGGCTCGTCGCTCTCGTCCGAGGGAGAGAGCGGCAACCTCTCGGGAACCTACGAGTGGGATCTCGGCTTCAGCCTGCCTCCGGTCGGCACGGTGCTCGACTCCCGGGCTCTCGAAGCGAGCGTCGTCTCGCTCGGCGCGAGGCGCAGTGGTCTGCGCATCGACGCCCAGGTGACCTGGCTGCCGGCCAAGCCTGCTGGTGACGTGATCCCCCCCGGGGCGAAGCTGCTCGCGGCGTGGCTGTCCAAGGGGCCCGATCCTGGCCAGCCGGGGCATCGGCCGGTGACGACGACGAACCCGAAGCTCATCGAGGCCATCCGCCAGCACATCAACGCTCTCGTGGTCCAGCAGCCGGGCACCACCGCCTGCCCGGCCGACTTCGGGCAGCTGCTCACGCTCGTCTTCCGCACGCGGCCTGGAGCCGCTCCGCTGGCGGTCGTGAAGGCGGACCCGGCTGGCTGCGGCCAGATCGTCCTCACGAGGAACGGGCATCCAGTGAAGCCTGCACTGCGCGGCGGGGGCACCTTCGTCCCCTTCGCAGAGAGGGAGCTCGGCTGGCCGCCTGCAAGCCGCTGAGGGGTCTTTCTCAGCCGAGCAGGTCCCTTGCCAGCTGCTCGAACATGTCGGTCGACATGGCGAGCGAGTCGACGTCGACCCGCTCGTCGTCGCCGTGGAACATGACGGCGAACTGCTCGAAGCTGAGCCGGTTCGAGAACATCCCAAAACCGTAGGCGGTCGTGCCGAGACGCCGGAAGAAACGGGCGTCGGTCGCACCGAACATGAAGAACGGCACGAGGGGCGCTCCTGGGTGGAAGCGCCTCGAGACGCGGGCCATCGACTCCCACAGCGGGGTCTCGACGGGTGAGGAGGTCGCCGGGTCGAACCGGGCGAAGAGGATCTCCACCTTGGGGGAGAGGTCGCCGATCGCCTCGGCGATGGCGGCGCGCACGTCAGCCTCGTCCTGTCCTGGCAGCGTCCTCACGTCGATGTCGAGGTCGACCGTGTCGGGGATCACGTTGATCTTCGTGCCGGCCTGCATGATCGTGGGAGCGATCGTGAGGTGCGTGCAGGCGTGCGCCTGCCTCGCGACGCCGAGGTCGGCCAGGCCGTCGAGCAGGCCGTCGATCCGGCCCGGGTCGACCAGCAGCTCGGAGATCTCAGCTGACCAACCCATCGCCTCGACGAAACGCCGCCAGGCGTCGTGGATCTGCGGGGTGGGGACGAAGGCCGCCAGCCGCTGGACGACCGAAGCCGCCGTGACGAGGGCGTTATCCGTCCGCAGTGGCTGCGAAGCGTGCCCCGCCTCTCCGTGGACACGAAGCCGGCACCAGCAGCTTCCCTTCTCGCCGACCATGACGGGCAGCCGGGGCCCCGTCCCGCCGTCGAGGGGGATGCCGCCCGACTCGGTGATGAGGTAGTCGCACACCACGGCGTCGCGCTCGTGCTCGGCCAGCCAGGCGGCTCCGTATGTCCCGAGTGCCTCCTCGTCGGCGACGGCAGCCAGCACGAGCGTTCCTCGCGGACGCCATCCGGCCCTCGCCAACCGGTCGAAGGCGACCGACATGGACGCCGTGAGGTTCAGCATGTCGATGGCGCCGCGGCCCCACACCTCGCCGTCGACGAGCTCGCCCCCGAAGGGCTCTCGTGACCAGGTGTCCGGGTTGGCAGGCACCACGTCGGTATGCCCGAGCCAGCACATCGACGCGGCGCTCGGGTCGGAGCCCTCGATGCGGCCGACGAGCGAGGACCTGCCGCTGAGCGGTTCGTACACCTCCAAGTCGGCGCCGCAACCCTCGAGCTCTCCTCGGAGGAGGTCGACGGTCATCGCCTCGTGGCCGGACTCCGGGCTGTCGTCGTTCACGCACTGGTTCCGGATCATCTGCTGCAGGAGCGAGACGACGTCCGTCACGTGGGCGCCTCGCCTGGCGGGGGGACGCGCCGGAACATGAGCACATGGCGGCCGATGTCGGGCACGTCGTACTCCTCGCCGAGCTCCTCGAAGCCCGCCCTCGCATAGAAACGTCTCGCCGGCAGCCGGGCGCTGCACCAAAGCAAGCCTCCGCCGCCAGCTGCCACGTGGGCGATGCATGCGTCGAGCAGGCTGCGGCCGAGCCCGTGGCCGCGGAGGTCCTCCCGGGTCGCCATCCCGCGCAGGCGCCAGCACCGCTCGGCCACTCCGGCCCGCTCGGTGAGCAGCGGCTCCGGGGGTCGCTCGCGGCGTACGTTCGCGGTCGCCACCACCTCAGCGGATCGTGGGTCCCGCAGGGCGAAAGTGGCGGTGCCGGGGTCGTCGTCGCCGGCGAGCGCGAGCGCCTCGGGCGGCTGGTGTGGCCTCAGCACCCTCTGGCGCAGCAGGAACGTGACGCTCGCTTCGACCCGCTCCACCACAGGATCGCCGCTGGCACCAGCTTCCCTCACAGAGCGATGGTAGCGAGGAGGCGCCCCGCTCCGTAGGCTGCCCACCGTGATGTCCACGTGAGCGTCACTTCGCCTCAGACGGCTCTCCGGCCGGGTCCTGGCGCCGTCGCGGAGCTCGCGTCCGGCGCCTCGCCGCCCGACAGGTCTTCGCTCGGCATCGCCACGGCGAGGGAGCGCACGAGCTTCGTGAGCCAGGTCGTGACTCTCGTCGCGGTGCTCGTGCCGCCTCTCGGGCTCCTCTCGGCGATGGGCGCCTTCTGGGGCGTCGGGTTCCGGTCGCTCGACCTTCTGCTCTTCGCCGTCTTCTACGCGGGCTGCGGCCTCGGGATCACGGTGGGGTACCACCGGTACTTCACGCACAAGTCCTTCCAGGCGGTCTGGGCGGTCAAAGTCGTCCTCGCCGTGCTCGGGGCGATGACCCTGCAGGGACCGGTGACACAGTGGGTGACCGATCACCGCAAGCACCACGCCAGGTCCGACCAGCCGGGTGATCCCCACTCTCCCCACCTCTCCGGCGAGGGGCTCACCGGCACGGTCCGGGGGCTGTGGCATGCCCACATCGGCTGGTTGTTCAACACGAAGGGCATGGAGCGCGGGCGGGCCTACGGTCGCGACCTGTACGACGACCGGACGATCCGGGTGATCGACCGCCTCTACCTCGTGTGGGTGGCCCTCTCTCTGGGACTTCCCCTCCTGCTCGGCTTCGCCATCGCCGGGTCCTGGTCTGCCGGGCTCGAGGCGATGGTGTGGGCGGGCCTCGTCCGGATCTTCGCCTTCGAGCACGCCACATTTGCCGTCAACTCGATCTGCCACACCTTCGGTAGGCGGGCGTACGAGGTCCGCGACGAGAGCCGGAACAACTGGGTGGTGGCCGCCCTCGTCTTCGGCGAGGGCTGGCACAACAACCACCACGCCTTCCCGAAGTCGGCCCGTCACGGCCTGGCTCGCGGTCAGCTCGACATCTCCTGGCTCGTGATCCGGCTGCTCGAGCGGGCGAGGCTGGCGTCGGCCGTCAGGCTGCCGACGCCGGCACAGCTCGAGCGGACCGCTCGGATCTCCGTCCCGGCCTGAGCGCTCCGCATCGGGGGCGGATGCCCGGGCCGCTTCGGCACCGGCTTTACGCTACCTGGGAACCATCATGCTCTCCGTCACCGATCTCGAGCTTGTCGTCGGCGGTCGCCAGCTGCTTGCGCCGGCGACCTTCCAGGTCGCGCCGGGCGACCGGGTCGGCCTCGTCGGGCGGAACGGAGCCGGCAAGACCACCCTCGCCAGGGTCCTTGCCGGCGAGTCGCTGCCTGCCGCGGGCAGCTTGCAGCGCAAGGGCCAGGTCGCCTATCTCCCTCAGGACCCGCGCACGGGCGACCTCGAGGTGAGGGCTGCCGACCGCATACTCGGCGCCCGCGACCTCGACACCGTCCTGCGCCAGCTGGAGGCCGCCCGGCACGCCATGGGGGTGCCTGCGAGCGCCCCGGGAGACGACAGGGCAGGCGTCGGAGCTGTCCAGGAGCAGGTGATGAGGCGCTATGCCCGCCTCGAGGAGCGTTTTCACTCTCTCGGCGGTTGGGCCGCCGAGGCAGAGGCGGCGTCGATAGCGTCGAGCCTTGGCCTGCCCGAGCGCGTGCTCGAACAACCCCTCGGCACGCTGTCCGGCGGCCAGCGTCGCCGGGTCGAACTGGCCAGGGTCCTCTTCTCTGGAGCTCCGACCCTCGTCCTCGACGAACCGACGAACCACCTAGACGCCGACTCGATCGTGTGGCTCCGCAGCTTCCTCAAAGGCCACGACGGCGGTCTCGTCGTCATCAGCCACGACGCCGAGCTGCTCGAGGCGGTCGTGAACAAGGTGTTCCACCTGGACGCGACCCGCTGTGAGCTCGACGTCTACAAGGTGGGCTGGAAGGCATACCTCGAGCAGGTCGCCGCCGACGAGCGCCGCCGGCGCCGCGAGCGCCAGAACGCCGAGCGCAAGGTGGTGGTGCTGCGCGCCCAGGCCGATCGCATGCGGGCCAAGGCGACCAAGGCGCGGATGGCCCACAACCTCGACCGCAGGGCCGCCCGGCTCGAGTCGGGGCTCGAAGAGGTACGGCGGGGGGACAAGGTCGCCCGCCTGCGCTTCCCCGCTCCGGCGCCGTGCGGGCGGACCCCTCTCACCGCCACCAGCCTCACCAAGTCCTTCGGCTCCCTCGAGGTCTTCTCGGGTGTCGACCTGGCAGTCGACCGTGGCAGCAGGGTGGTGATCCTTGGGCTGAACGGCGCCGGCAAGACGACGCTGCTGCGCCTGCTCGCCGGGGTCGACCAGCCCGACGCCGGGGAGGTGGTGGCCGGCCATGGGCTGCACCTCGGCTACTACGCGCAGGAGCACGAGACCTTGGCGCCCGGCTCGTCGGTCTTTGCCAATGTCCGGCACGCCGCACCTCTCTCGGTGACCGATGCCGAGATCCGACGGATCCTCGGTTCTTTCCTCTTCGGCGGGGAGCGGATGGACCAGCTGGCCGGCACCCTCTCAGGGGGCGAGAAGACGCGCCTTGCCCTTGCCACGCTCGTCGTCTCGTCGGCGAACGTGCTCCTGCTCGACGAGCCGACCAACAACCTCGACCCTGCCAGCCGCAGAGAGGTGCTTTCCGCTCTTCGCACCTACGAGGGGGCGATCGTCCTCGTGACCCACGACCCTGGCGCGGTCTACGCCCTGTCGCCCGAACGCGTGGTGCTGATGCCTGACGGTGTCGAGGACACCTGGAGCGACGACTTCTCCGAACTGGTCGCCCTCGCCTGACCCCAGCTCGGCCCCCCTGCTTGGCGAGTGACAGGCAGCGCTCGGAAGCTCCCGAAGCGTCAGCCGGGCGTGACCGCCGGCGAGAGGGGGCGCCGGTACCGCAGCTCGACGGCCTGCACGCCACCCCGCTCGAAATGATCCCTTGCACCGTCCTCGCGCCAACCATGGCGTTCGTAGAAGCGGCGGGCGGCTGAGTTGCGCTCGAGCACCCACAGGGTCGCCTCCCTGTAGCCGTCACTGCCGAGCCCGGCCAGTCCCACCCCCATGAGCGCCGTGCCGGCGCCTGTGCGCCAGTGCTCCGGGTGCACGTAGATCCCATAGATCTCGCCTACCGGTCCCGGGACGCGGCTAGATGGGACTACCGCCGGCTCGTCGCGGCTCGGCCCGTAGCTCAGCCAGCCGAGGATCTCGTCCTCGTCCTCGCGCTCGGCGACGAGTGTGACGGTGTCGGGCTGGTCCGGCGCCACGATGATGACCTCCCAGCGGTGCATGCGTTCACCGAAGTCGCGCGTCATGTCGTCGAGGAACCGGTCGGGGAAGATGCCGCGGTAAGCCACCTGCCAGGCGGCGACGTGGGCGCAGGTGATGCCCGGTGCGTCGGCGACGGCGGCGGGGCGGACTCGGACAGCCATGGGTGATTCTCGCGCCTGGCCGAACGTCTCCTGGACCAGTCGAACATGTGTTCGTATACTCTGGCGATGGCTGCCCTGGCAGACTTGGCCCTCACCCCGGTGCTGGCGTCCGAGCGCCTCCTGCCGGTGACCGCCGCCCTCGAGGCAGCCTTGCCGCAGCGAGGCATCCAGCGTGGGTCCACGGTCCTCGTCACCGCCGAAGGCGTCCCAGGTTGCACCTCCCTGGCGCTCGAGCTCCTCGTCGGCATCTCGATGAGCGGCTCGTGGTGTGCCGTCGCCGGCTACCCGGGACTCGGGCTCGTCGCCGCCTCCGAGCGAGGGCTCGAGCTCTCGCGCCTCCTGCTCGTCCCGGATCCCGGCGATCCCGAGAGGTGCCAGCGGGTGGTCGCCGCCCTCTTCGACGCCGTCGACGCCGTCCTGCTCGTCCCGCCGCGCTCGATCCGACCAGCCGACGCCAGGTGGCTTGCCGTCCGGGCGAGGGATCGCCATTCGGTGCTCATGGTGCTCGACCGGGAGATGAGCTGGACCGGTCCCGCCGACCTGCGGTGCTCCGTGACGGCGTCGAGCTGGAGCGGCCTCGGGAAGGGCTACGGGCTGCTCCGGTCGCACAGCATGGAGATCGAGGTGACCGGGCGGGGAGCCGCTGCCCGACCGCGGCGAGTCTCCGTCTCGCTGTCTGCCTGAGCACGGGCGCTCTCATGCGCACCCTCGTCACCTGGTGCCCCGATTGGCCACTTGTGGCTGCCGGTCTCGACGGCGTTCCGGCGGCGGTTCTCCGGGCGAACAGAGTCGTCGCCACCTCGGCGCCGGCCCGCAGGGAGGGAGTCCGGCTCCGCCAGCGGCGGCGGGAGGCGGAGGCCATCTGCCCCGGCATAGTGATCGTGCCCGAGGACCCGGTCCGTGACCTCCGGGCCTTCGAGCCGGTTGTCGCCGCCGTCGGCGAGCTCACGCCGCTCGTCGAGCTGACGCGCCCGGGTGTCTGCTCGCTGCCAGTGCGCGGCCCGGCCCGGTACTTCGGGGGCGAGGAGGCTCTCGCCTGCCGGCTACGTGACGTGGTCGGCAAGGTGAGCAGGCAACGCGCTCGTATCGGGATCGCCGACTCGGCCTTTGCCGCCCGGCTCGCCGCCCGCCACGACCTGATCGTTCCTGCCGGGGAGACTGCTGGCTGGCTCGCCAGGCTCCCAGTCGGCGTGCTCGGGCCACCTGAGCTCGTGGAACTGCTCGAACGGCTCGGGCTGCACCGTGTCGGCGACTTCACAGCGCTCGACGAGGCCACCGTCGGCTCGCGGTTCGGGAGCGAGGGCGTGAGGGCTCACAGGATGGGGAGGGGTTTCGACACGGAAGTGCTCTCGTTGAACGACCCTCCCCCTGACATGACCGTGTCCCGGGAGCTCGAGGAGCCAGTCGACCAGGTGGACGTCGTAGCCTTCCTCGCCGCAGGGCTCGCCGAAGAGCTCGTCGGGCGGCTGGCCCCGCACGGGCTCGCTTGCACGAGGCTGCTCGTCGAGGCGGCGACCGAGCACGGCGAGGAGCTGAGCCGGTGGTGGCGTGCCGAGCAACCCTTCACGCAAAGGGCGATGGTCGACCGCGTCCGCTGGCAGCTCGAGGGTTGGCTGTCTGCCGGCCCGGGCGCGCCCGGCGCTCCGACCTCCGGCGTCATGTCGATCCGGCTGAGCGCGGGCGAGGTCATTCCCGAAGAGGGGCGACAGCTTGGGATCTTCGGCGAGCCGGCGGAGGTGCGCCAGAGGGTGGAGCGCCAGGTAGCGAGGATCCAGAGTCTGCTCGGCCACGAGGCGGTGGGCACGGCAGTGGCGGTTGGCGCGAGGGGCCCGGCGGAACAGGTGTGTTTTGTGCCCTTCGGGGAGACCCGGGAGGAGCCGGCCTCTGTCCGGCACCCCTGGCCAGGTCGCCTGCCCTCCCCGGCGCCTGCTGTCGTATACCCGGTCCGGCTCTCCGTGGCGGTACTGGGCGCCGACGGGAGCGAGGTGGGGGTGACCGGGCGGGGGCGCTGCACCGCCGAGCCGGCGGTAGTGGACCTCGGCGGGGTTGGCCGGGCTGGTAACGGCGGCAGCGGCGGTGGCGGCGGCGAGCGCCGGCATGGTGGTGGACGACGTAGCGTCGTGGGTTGGGCGGGACCGTGGCCTGCGGAGGAGCGTTGGTGGGACCCGCACACAGCCAGGCGGAGGGCCAGGCTGCAGGTCCAGCTCGAGGACGGAAGCGCTCATGTGCTCGTTCTCGAAGGCGGTCGCTGGAGGCTCGAGGCGACCTACGACTGAGCGGCGGCCGAACTTCTCAGCAAGTTCTCAGGCTCGATGGAGAGACTGCTCAGGACGATCAGGCAAGATGACTACCGAACCGGAACGGTAACCCCCTGCCGGACCGGGTAACAGAGTGAACGGGTTCGGCTCCGCACGAGACGCGACCGGACGCTTCTTTCCAGAGGTGACCTCCCATGGACGAACGGAACGAGCACAGCGAGCCGATCGATGAGCGGATCGAGTCGCTCTCGGCCCCCCTCGGAGCCGAACCCGTCACTCCTGAGCCCGGTGAAGGTGGCAGTGACCCCGGGGCCGCCTCTCCTCCAGAACCGGACGTCACCGCCGACCTCGAGGCCCCAGCCGAGCTGGCGACCGGTGAATTCCCTCCTAGCGTGACGCGTCCGTGGATACCGTTGCCGACCTGGCAGCCGGGCCCCTACGCCGGCCCGGGCCCCGCTCCTGGTATCGGACCCGACCCCGGCCCGGGCCCCGCTCCTGGTATCGGACCCGACCCCGGCCCGGGCCAGCCACCGAGGCGGCACCGCGGCCGGATCATCGCCGCGATGACGGCTGCAGCACTGCTTCTCGTCGGTGCTGGTGCGGGCATCGCCGTCGCCCTGTCGGGCAGTGCGAGCCCGAGGGTGACGATGAGCGCGGTCAGCACGAACAGCTCCCCGCGCTCGGGGACCACGCTCCGCACGAGCCAGATCGCCCAGAGGCTCGATCCGGCCGTCGTGGACATCAACACGGTGGTCGAGCTGCCCGGCGGCAACGCTGAGGCGGCCGGTACAGGCATGATCGTCTCCTCGAACGGCTACATCCTCACCAACAACCACGTGGTCGAGCAGGCCACGAGCATCCAGGTCTCGATCCCGGGCCGCGGCCGCTACACCGCCACGTTCGTCGGCGCCGATCCGAGCGCCGACGTGGCCGTCATAAAGGTGCACGGGCTGCAAGGGCTGCCGACGGTGACGTTCGGCAACTCGTCCACCCTCGCAGTGGGCGACCCGGTGGTCGCGATCGGCAACGCCCTCGGCCTCGGCGGCTCGCCGACAGTCTCGACCGGCATCGTGTCGGCGCTCGGCCGCTCCATCACTGCAAGCGACAGCACCGGCTCGAGCGAGCACCTCTCAGGCATGATCCAGACCGACGCCCCGATCGAGCCCGGCAATTCGGGCGGGCCGCTCGTCGACGCGGCCGGGCACGTCATCGGCATGGACACGGCCGCCGCCTCGGCCGCCGGATCGGGATCGTCGCTCGGCTTCGCGCTGCCGATCAACCGGGTAGCGGGGATCGCCTCGGAGATCGAGCACGGCACGCATGCCATCGGGGTCGTCCTCGGGCTGCCCGCCTTCCTCGGCATCGACGGCCAGGACGTCAACCTGCTCGGCCAGCAGACGAGCACCGGCGTCAACATCGTCGACGTCATCCCGGGCACGCCGGCGGCGCAGGCCGGCATCCAGCCGGGCGACGTCATCCTCAAGTTCGACGGCACATCGACTCCGACGATCCAGGACCTTGCGGCACAGATCCACCGCCTCCGTCCCGGTCAAGCTGCGACGGTGACCTACGAGTCGCAATTCGGCACGCGCACGGTGACGGTTCACCTCATCCAGGGACCGGCAGCGTAGGCGAGGCGCTCGCCGGACCACCCCTGACCGAAGCCGGCCGACGCGCCGATAGCGCGGGCGGCTCAGATGAGTCGAGGAGCCTCACGAGATGGGCTGGCAGACTTCCAATATGGCGAGAGTGGCCGGCAACGAGGCGACAGGGCCACGGGTGCTCGTGGTCGACGACGAGCAGTCGATCACCGAGCTCGTCGCCATGGCGCTGCGCTACGAGGGCTTCATGGTCGAGACCTCGTCAGCCGGCTACCCGGCCCTCAGCCAGCTCGACGAGTTCCGCCCGGATTTGATCGTCCTCGACGTGATGCTGCCCGACGTCGACGGCTTCTCTATCGCCGAGCGAGTCCGGCGCGAGCGCCGGGACGTGCCGATCCTGTTCCTCACGGCGAAGGACGCCACCGAGGACAAGGTCCGGGGGCTCACGATCGGCGGCGACGACTACGTCACGAAACCCTTCTCCGTCGCCGAGCTCATCGCTCGCGTCCACGCCATCCTGCGCCGCACCGGCAAGGACGAGGCGTCAAAGAGGCTGGTCCTCGCCGATCTCGAGATGGATGACGACGCTCACGACGTCCGGCGCGCCGGCGAGCTCGTCGACCTGACGGCGACGGAGTACCGCCTCCTGCGCTACCTGCTCGTGAACGCCAGACGGGTGCTCACGAGGGCGCAGCTGCTCGATCACGTGTGGAGCTACGACTTCGGCGGAGACGCAGGCGTCCTCGAGACCTACATCAGCTACCTGCGCAAGAAGATCGACTTCGTCGAGCCGCACCTCATCCAGACCGTGCGCGGGGTCGGCTACGTGCTGCGGCCGCCGCGGGACTGACAGCGGCCGACAGAGCCGCCTGCCGTGCCGCTTCGCACACGCCTGGTGCTGCTCCTCGTGGCGCTCGTCGCCGTGGCGCTGATGGCTACGGACTTCATCACCTTCACGTCGCTCCAGAGCTCGCTCATCTCCCAGCTCGATCAGCAGCTCTACAGGGTCTATCGGGCAGCCCAAGGTCCCGGTGTGAGCTGCCGGGACGTGCCGCCCGGCCTGTACTTCAGGACCTTCACCACGACCGGGTTCCCTCCTGCCACCGCCGTCCCGTGCTCGCCCGGCAACCCGGTCCCGGTGGTCAGCGCGCAGCTCCTCCAGCAGGCGATGAGCAGCGACGGCCTCTACGCGACCGTGCCCAGCTCTCGCTCGGGCTGGGGGAGCTACCGCGCTCTCATCGAGCCGCTCCGAACCACGCTCAACCCGGGCGAGGTGGCCGTGTCCTTCGCCATCCCGGAGGAAAGCGTGGACTCGACGCTCGGCCACCAGTTTCGCCTCGACCTGTTCGTGAGCCTCGCCGTGCTGGCAGCCCTCGGCGTTGCGGCATGGGCCCTCGTCCGGCTCTCGATGCGGCCTCTCGCCCGCATGGCGCGAACCGCAGGCGAGATCGCCGCCGGCGACCTGAGCGCCCGGGTCGAGCACGTCGACGAGCGGACCGAGGTCGGTCAGCTCGGCTCGGCGCTCAACGTGATGCTCGCCCAGATCGAGCAGGCCTTCAGGGACAAGGAGCTCTCCGAGGAGCAGCTGCGGCGCTTCGTCGCCGACGCGTCCCACGAGCTGCGCACCCCGCTCACGTCGATCCGCGGCTATGCCGAGCTGTTCCGCAAGGGCTTGGCCGAGCGCCCCGACGACCTGGCTGCGGCGATGCGGCGGATCGAGAGCGAGTCGATCCGCATGGCGGGGCTCGTCGAGGACCTCCTCCTGCTCGCCCGCCTCGACCAGGGCCGTCCGCTCAGCTTTCGACCGGTCGACATCGTGCCGCTCGCGAACGACGCCGCCTCCGACGCCCGGGCTATCGACCCCGGCCGGGCCGTGACCGTTTCGGGCCCGGAGGCCCTCGTCGTCGAGGCCGACGAGGAGCGTCTCCGCCAGGTGCTCGGCAACCTCGTCAACAACGCCGTGACGCACACGCCGGCCGGCACCCCGATCGAGGTCGTGCTCGCCGTCCTCGAAGGCGGAGCCCTCGTCTCGATCGTCGACCACGGCCCGGGCATCGCCGACGAGGACAGCCCGCATGTCTTCGAACGCTTCTGGCGGGCCGATCGGTCGAGATGGCGATCGAGCGACAGCGCGTCGATCGGCGCCAGCACCGGCGCCGGGCTCGGGCTCTCGATCGTGGCCGCCATCGTGGCGGCACACGCTGGCACGGTGTCGCTACGCCGTACTCCAGGTGGCGGGGCGACATTCGTGGTCGAGCTCCCGGCCGCTCGCCCGGTGCGCAACGGTCCGGGCGTTGCCCGGCCCGGCGACCTCACGCAGTCGCGACAGGAGAGCCGGCGGCGAGCCTGAGCCCGCCAGCACCACCGGCGGCGGACTTTGCAGCAAGCTCGGCACGGCGCCTTCCTGCCCACCGAGGTCCTCTCAGCACGAAACCCAGCCGGTCTTCCCACGATCTCGCCGCGGCCACGTCCTTCAGCATCTCGCAATGCTCGTGGGCCGCGATGCGAAGGGGGTTGAACGTGGTGATGTTCTTCGTGAGCCCGTAGCTCACCGGCTCAGACTCGCGTTCGAACGTACCGAAGAGCCGGTCCCAGACGATGAGGATGCTGCCGTGGTTGCGATCCAGGTACCGCTTGTTGCTGCCGTGGTGCACCCGGTGGTGGGAGGGCGTGTTGAGCACCTCCTCGGCGATCCCGAGCCGGTCGATCGTCTCGGTGTGGATCCAGTACTGGTAGAGGAGGTTGAAACCGCGGGCGGTGTTCACGAGCTCCGGGCGGATCCCGACGACACAGAGCAGCGAGTAAGGGACGAAAGCGCCGAAGGCCTCCGCCACCGGCTGGCGGAGCGCCGTCGAGAGGTTGTAATGCTGACTCGAGTGGTGGACGACGTGGATCGCCCACAGAGCGCGGCACTCGTGCATGAGCCGGTGGTTCCAGTAGTAGATGAAGTCCCAGCCGAGCGCCGCCGCCGCCAGCGCCAGAGGACCCGTGCCGATGTCCTCGACGACCCTGCACGCCCACATACGGCGAAGCGACGTCCTCGTAGCGAAGAAGGTGGTGAACGCCGTAGCTCCTGCGACGACGGCGGTCACGCCGCTGGTCGCCGACAGCCTGGCGGCGGCGCGGGCTGCTCTCTCCCGTCTTGGCGAGCCCTCGAGCCCGCAGAGCCGGTCGGCGACGGTTGTGGCGAGCGCCGCACCGGCAGCTACGGCGACTACTGCCCTGCCGTAGCGTCCCTTGCCTGGCGTGAACGGGCCGAGCAGCTTCGGCATCACGAGCGGAGCCACAAGGCTCCCGACGCCCATCGCCAGGCTGGCGAGCGTGTCCTGTCGCTCGTAGCGTCCGGCCGAGAGGTCGCGCTCGGCCCGCCGGTCCCTCAGCCAGAGGTACTCGACCCCCATCGAGCCGAAGTAGAAGGGGATGGCGGCCACCGTCGGGTCCTTCACGGCCCACAGCGTATAGGCCGGGGTCACGGCGAGCTTGCGGCTCGGCTTGCCGGGCAGGCTCACGGCCACGAACGGATGTTCGTGCCGGGTTGTACTCTCGAGCTGTGAACGCCGGCCGTCCTGCCTACGCCGAGTTGCACTGCCACTCGAGCTTCAGCTTCCTCGACGGTGCCTCGCACCCCGAGGAGCTCGTGGCGGAGGCGGCCAGGCTCGGGCTCGAGGCGCTGGCCCTGACGGACCACGACGGGCTGTACGGAGTGGTCCGGTTCTACGAGGCGGCGCGGGAGCTGGGTGTCCCCACTGTCTACGGGGCCGAGCTGACGCTCGGCACTGCGCTCGCCGCCGGTCATGTTGTTGCTGCCAAGGCACCGCCGCGTACCAGGGTTCCCGACCCTGCCGGCACCCACCTCCTCGTCCTGGCGAAGGACGCCACCGGGTACACATCCCTGGCGCGGGCGCTCAGCGAAGGCCACCTCGCCGGGAAGGAGAAAGGAAGGCCGTGCTACGACATCTCCCGAGTCGCCGAGCTGTCCGCTGGCCACTTCGCCGTGCTCACCGGCTGTCGGAAGGGCGCTGTGCCCTCATCGCTCGTCTCGGCCGGCCCAGCCGCAGCCGCCCGCAAGCTGGACCACCTTGTCGAGCTCTTCGGACGCGACAACGTCGCGGTCGAGCTGTGGGACCACGGCGACCCCCTCGACAGTGCCCGCAACGACGCGATGGCCGAGCTCGGCGCGCGGCGCCACGTGAACATCGTCGCCACGAACGTCGTGCACTACGCGGCGCCTGCCGATCGCCGTGTCGCCTCGGTCGTCCAGGCGATCAGGTCTGGTATCCCTCTCGACGATCTCGATGGCTACCTGCCTGCGGCCGGGATGGCGTACCTGCGGGGAGCAAGAGAGCAGGCGCGTCGTTTCGCGAGGTACCCGGGAGCGGTCGAGCTCGCCGCCGAGCTCGGGAGGGCCAGCGCCTTCGACCTCCAGCTCGTGGCGCCGAAGCTCCCCGAATTTCCTCTTCCGCCGGGCGAGACGGGGACGTCCTTCCTGCGAGAGCTCGTCGAAGAGCGGGCGGTCCGCCGCTACGGCACCCGGGATGCCGAGAACGTGCCTGGCGCATGGGCCCAGATCGACCACGAGCTCGGGATGATCGAGCAGCTCGGTCTTGCCGGTTACTTCCTCGTCGTGTGGGACATAGTCGAGTTCTGCCGGCACAACGACATTTACTGCCAGGGGAGAGGGTCGGCCGCGAGCTCGGCAGTCTGCTACGTGCTCGGCATCACCAACGCGGACGCCGTGAGGCTCGGCCTCTTGTTCGAACGGTTCCTGTCACCCGAACGCGACGGGCCTCCAGACATCGACGTCGACATCGAGGCCGGCCGGCGCGAGGAGGTCATCCAGTACGTCTACGAACGCTACGGACGGCAGTGCGCGGCGCTCGTGGCCGTCGTCGTGACCTACCGGGCGCGCTCGGCCATCCGGGACACCGGCAAGGCGTTCGGCCATCCCGAAGGTCAAGTCGACTCCTGGTCCAAGCAGATCGAGCGCTGGGGCACACTCGGCGGCAGGAACCCAGCAGCAAAGGCCGTGAGCGAGCTCGCCATCCCCTTCGCGGTCCTGGCCACGGCCAGAGAGCTTGAAGGCTTTCCCCGCCACCTAGGGATCCACCCGGGTGGGATGGTGATCTGCGATCGGCCCGTCGCCGAGGTCTGCCCTGTCGAGTGGGCCAGGATGGAGGGCCGCACGGTGCTCCAGTGGGACAAGGACGACTGCGCGGCGGTCGGTCTCGTCAAGTTCGACCTGCTCGGCCTCGGGATGCTCGGGGCGATCCACCGCGCAGTGGACATCGTCCGGGACTACCACCACGTGGAGATCGACCTCGCCGCCATACCGCAGGAGGCCGAGGTCTACGAGATGCTCTGTCGGGGCGACTCGGTCGGGGTCTTCCAGGTGGAGAGCCGAGCCCAGATGGCGACCCTCCCGCGCCTCAGGCCTCGGACCTTTTATGACCTCGTCGTCGAGGTGGCCCTCATCCGTCCAGGGCCGATCCAGGGCGGCTCTGTGCACCCTTACATCCGCCGGCGGAACGGCCTCGAGCCGGTGACCTATCTCCACCCGGTCTTCGAGAAGAGCTTGAAGAAGACACTAGGCGTGCCTCTCTTCCAGGAGCAGCTCATGCAGATGGCGATCGACGCCGCCGGCTTCTCCGCGTCAGAAGCCGACCAGCTCCGCCAGGCGATGGGCTCGAAACGGTCCGCCGCTCGCATGGAACGCCTCCGCGAGCGGCTGTTCGCAGGGATGTCGGCCCGAGGCATCACCGGCGAGATTGCCGAGGAGATCTGGGACAAGTTGAGAGCCTTCGCCAACTTCGGCTTCCCCGAGAGCCACTCGGTGTCCTTCGCCTACCTCGTCTATGTGAGCGCCTGGCTGAAGCTGCGCTATCCGGCGGCCTTCCTGGCGGCGTTGCTCAACTCGCAGCCGATGGGGTTCTGGTCCCCCCGCTCCCTCGTTGCCGACGCGTCCCGTCACGGAGTCGTGGTGCGCAGCCCGGACGTGAACGAGAGCGCGGCGGTCGCCTCGCTCGAACCGCTCGCTCCCGAAGACACAACGCCGGCGGTCCGCCTCGGTGTCTCCGGGGTGAAAGGGATCGGTGACGAGCTCGCGACGAAGATCGCCGAGGGAAGGCCCTATCGCGACCTGGAGGAAGTCGCCAGACGTTCTGGAGCCGGGCGGGCTGCGCTCGAGGCGCTCGCAACCGCCGGCGCTCTCGGCAGCTTGTGCAGCCGGCCGGGCCTCGGTAGGCGGGAGGCGCTCTGGGTGGCCGGGGCAGTCTCGGCTGTACGACCGGACCGCCTACCGGGGACGATCCTCGGGACCGACGCCCCAGTGCTCCCACCGATGGAGCAGATCGAAGAGATGTCGGCTGATCTGCAGGCACTCGGCCTGTCCCCCGGCCTTTCGCCGATGTCCTTCCTCCGTCCCGAGCTCGAAGCGCGTGGCGCTGTCCCTGTCACCTCGCTCATGGAAGTGCCCGACGGCAGCCGGGTGATCGTGGCAGGCATCGTGACGCACCGCCAGCGGCCGCCGACCGCCAAAGGGACGACCTTCCTCAACATCGAGGACGAGACCGGCCTTGTCAACGTCGTCTGCTCTCCCGGCCTCTGGGCTCGCTACCGCGAGGCTGCCCGGTCGGCTGTCGTCCTCCTGGTGCGGGGCCGCCTCGAGCGTGCCGAGGGGGCGTATCCCGGTGCCCTCTCGGGAGCGGACCTCGTCGCCGAGCATCTCGAGGAGATCTGCTTCGACGTAGCGGTCGCGAGGTCGCGGGACTTCCACTGAGGCGCACCTGAAGCCCACCCGGCAGTGAGCCTCACGGCGCGAGAGCAAACAGCCGGGCGTCGGGTAGCGTCGGTGCCACGCCCGCCCGCCCGCGCGTCCGACCGGTGGCGAGTGCCGACGACCGAGCCAGCTTCGCCGAGCTGGTCCGCGAGTACGTCGCCTCGCTGCCCTTTTCGCTCGACTTCCAGGATGTCGAGCGGGAGCTCGCCGCGCCCGCCGACGAGTACGGGCCTCCGGGCGGCACCGCCCTGCTGGGCTTTCTCGACGGCCTGCCGGTGGGCTGCGCGGGCCTTCGGCCGCTCGCCCCGCCTCAGGTCGCC
>JAKATT010000070.1:31952-41577 GCA_021818615.1 Actinomycetes bacterium
CGGCCCGAGGCGCGGCGCCGGGGCCTCGGCCGGGAGCTGGCAGCCGCCGCCATCGCGTCTGCTCGCCGCCTCGGCTACTCGCGGGTCAGGCTCGACACACTGGCCGAGATGAAGGAGGCTGCCCAGGTGTACCGGTCGCTCGGCTTCGTCGAGATCCCGCCGTACCGTCACAACCCGCTTGCGACCGCCCGCTTCTACGAGCTCGAGCTGAGCGGGAGCGTCCCGGCCGGCGTCCCGGCCGGCACCGAGGCCGGCGTCCCGGCCGGCACCGAGGCCGGCGTCCCGGCCGGCACCGAGGCCGGCGTCCCGGCCGGCACCGAGGCCGAGGGCGGGGGCAGCTGATGCATGCCTTCTTCGCCGGCCTGGGCCGCTTCACGGTCAGGTACCGCTGGGTCATCCTCGTCGTGTGGCTGGCCGGCACCGCCGCTGCAGTGAGAGGGCTTCCCTCCCTTGCCAGCCAGGTGACGAACGACAACACGAAATTCCTTCCCTCGAACGCTCCCGACGTGGCGGCGGCGAACCTGGCGGCGCCACTCGTCGGCAAGGAGAGCCTCTCACCCATCATCGTCCTCGCCGTGCGTCCGGGCGGGACGCTCAAGTCGGGTGACGTGGCGACCTTGCAGCAGGTTGCCAAGCTCGCCATGGGGGTGAAGAACGTGAAGAGGGTGCTGCCCGTCGAGCCAGCGCCCGGCCACCATGCCGCCCTCGTCGAGGTGCTGGCGAACGTGGCCGGCTTCGGCACCGGCAAGGCGAGCCAGACCGTCGACGGCATGCAGCGAGTCATCACCTCGGTCCGAGCCCCGCCTGGCGTCCACCTCGCGCTTGCCGGACAGGTCGTGGACGCGGTGGCCCAGAACGCCGCCTCCAAGACGACCGGCAATCAGACGCAGGGCTTCTCGGTCCTTCTCATCCTCGTGCTGTTGTTCATCATCTTCCGCTCGCTCCTGGCGCCCTTTGTGACGCTGCTGCCCGCCGTGGTGGTGCTCGCTCTCGCCGGGTCGTTCATCGGCGAGCTCGGGGCGCACGGACTCAAGATCTCCGAGGTCACGCAGCTCCTCCTCATCGTGCTGGTGTTGGGAGCCGGGACGGACTACGGCTTGTTCCTCGTGTACCGGGTGCGGGAGGGCATCCGGGACGGTCTCGACCCCAAACAGTCCGTGTCCCTCGCCGTCTCGCGTGTCGGCGAGTCGATCGCCGCGTCTGCCGGAACGGTCATCTTCGCCCTGCTCTCACTTCTGCTGGCGACTTTCGGCATCTACCACGACCTCGGCGTCCCGCTCGCCGTTGGGATCGCCACGATGCTCATAGCCGGGCTGACCCTGCTGCCGGCGCTGCTCGCCATACTTGGCAAGGCAGTCTTCTGGCCGTCGATCCCGAAGGCCGGCCAGCGCCAGCGCGGGCTGTGGGGTCGGGTGGCTGCCCGGGTGGTGGGCCGGCCGGTACCGACGCTGATACTCGGGGTCCTCATCTTCGGGGCGCTCGCGACCGGCGCCGCCTGGTACTCGCCCTCAGGCTTTGGAGGGGCGACGAAGGCCCCGACCGGGACGGCGGCTGCGCGGGGCGACGCGCAGCTCGCGGGCTACTTTCCGCAGTCGAGCGCCGACCCGACAAACCTGGTCCTCGTCTACAAGACCTCCGTATGGCAGCACCCCGGCGTCCTTGCCGCCGCCCAGTCGCGGCTCGAGCGTTCAGGGCTGTTCAAGACACTGCTCGGGCCGCTCAACCCCTCGAGCACGCCGCTCCCTACTGGCGAGCTGTCACGCCTGCACGCCAAGCTCGGCCCACCTCGCGCCCTCTCGCCCCTGCCGAAAAGGGGTGTGAAGGTGCCGCTGCTCGCCTACGTGGCGTACCGCGCCGAGTCGCAGTTCGTGAGCACGAACGGGCATGTCGTCCAGTTCCAGGCTGGGCTCGCGGTTGGCGACCCGGGGAGCGCGGCCGCGCTGAACGAGGTGCCGCAACTGCGCTCGGTGCTCGCCGCCACCGCCGCGGCGACAGGGGCCGTCGCGCACGGCGTCGCCGGCGAGGCGGCAGCGCTCTACGACATCTCCTCGACCTCGGACGGCGACCTCGTCCACATCATCCCGATCGCCGTCCTCGCCATTGCCGTCCTGCTGGGGCTGGTGCTGCGGAGCGCGGTCGCGCCTGTCTACCTGATCGCGAGCGTCGTGCTCAGCTACCTCGCAGCGCTCGGTCTGGCGGCAATCGTCTTCATCAAGATCGCAGGCGACGGCGGCCTCACCTTTCTGCTGCCCTTCCTCATGTTCATCTTCCTGCTCGCGCTGGGTGAGGATTACAACATCCTCGTGATGACCCGCATTCGTGAGGAGGCGCACGACCACTCCCTGAAGGATGCCGTCGTCCGTGCCGTCGGCATGTCCGGGCCCACGATCACCTCGGCGGGCCTCGTGCTCGCGGGCAGCTTCACCGTCCTTGCCATCGCCGGATCGAGGGGACCGGGGGGGAGCCAGGTGCGCGATATCGGCTTCGGCCTCGCGGTCGGCATCCTCATGGACACCTTCCTCGTGCGCACCCTCCTCGTGCCCTCGACGGTGGCGATCCTCGGCAGGTGGAACTGGTGGCCCCGCCACGTCGAGGCGGGCATGGGCTACCCGGGGGCGCAACCGGCGGAGCGAGCGGGGGCGCCGGACGAGCAGGGAGTCTCTGGGGAGCCGGCAGCCAGTGGAGCCGCCCCAGCGCCGGCTGACGCCGAGGCTTCGCTTCGTGCCGGAGACCTGGCAACCTGAGAGGCCGATGGCACGCCGCCTCGCCGCCGAGAGCTCGATTCCCAACCAGGGCCTGAGAGCGCTGTACGAGGACCCGGCGACGCCGAGGGCACTCGGCTCGGAGCCGGCGCGCTACCAGGCCGAAGTGATCGCCTTGCTCCTGGAGGCGATCGGGAGGCCGCGGGCGCTCCTTGACGTCGGCTGCGGTGACGGCTCGACGGCCGTCGCCATCCGTACCCGCCTGGCCGAGCACGGATGGCGCCCTGCCATCATCGGGCTCGACTGGTCCTCGGTCGCGGCCGGCGAAGCGTTGAGCCGCGGCGTCCCGGTGGTGCGCGGGACTGCCGATCGTGGTGGGCTGCCCTTTCGCAGCGCGAGCGTTGAGGTGGTCGTCGTGAGCGAGATGATCGAGCATGTCGTCGACACCGACTCCGTGCTGGCAGAGGCGCTGCGGGTCCTCGTGCCGGGGGGCGTGCTCGTGCTGTCCACTCCGAACCTTGCGGCCTGGTACAACCGGGTGCTCCTCACCGCCGGCATCCAGCCGGTCTTCTCAGAGGTGAGCCTGAAGGCAATCTACGGGCGGCCCGGCCGCGAGGTGGTCGGCCATCTGCGGCTCTTCACGCGGCGTGCCCTCGTCGGGCTGCTCGAGGCGACCGGCTTCGAGCAGGTCGAGATCGTAGGGGCACCCTACCACGACGTCCCACGGCCGTTCCGCCCACTCGACCGCCTCCTTTGCAGGGTGCCGAGCCTCTCGTCCATCCTCGTCGCCTCCGCACGGCGTCCGCGGAGCCGCTGAGAGCGCCATACGATGATGTGACGTAGGTCGGAGAGCCCGGGGGCGCTCCGACCTCACCGAAGGTAGGTGGCCGGCTCCGGGGGAGAGACTCGAACTCTCAACCTAGCGGTTAACAGCCGCTTGCTCTGCCGATTGAGCTACCCCGGACTGTACGCCTTACGAGGCAGTTGCCCTGCCGCGACAGACGAGCCGTCAGATCCTATCCCGGCGCGCCGGCGACTCCTGGCCGGTGAGCAGGCTCCTCTGATCGGGGTGGCGCGTCAGGTCGGAGAGAGGTAGGAAAGGAGTATGCGCTTCAGAGCAGGCTTCGTGGTGGGCTGTGCAGTCGGCGGCTGGGCGGTTGTAAAGGCGGTCCAGCTGCAGCGTCCCGGTGTGGCCGTGCACCAGAACGGCTCCCGCTCAGCGGCGCCGCACCCGAGCGTCGATCTAACGGTGGAGAAGGTGCGGGCGCTGGGCGATCTCGCGCGGGAACGCCTCACGTCGATCCTCGACAGCCCGGTTGGAGAGACGGCGAAGCAACGGGTGACCGATCTCATCGGAGCGTCCCTCGCAGGCGTCGGCGCCCTCGGCGGGGACGACTATGCGAGGGCGCTCGACACGACCACCAACTGGCCCCGTTGACCGAGTAGCTCAGCTGGCTGAGTAGCTCAGCTGGCCGAGTAGCTCAGTCGCCTTCGACGTAGTCTCGGAGGGGCCGGCTCACCATCGGGTGGCGTAGCTTGGCGAGCGTCTTCATCTCGATCTGCCGGATCCGCTCACGCGTTACGCCGAAGATCTGCCCGACCTCCTCGAGGGTACGAATGCGACCGTCGTCGAGGCCGAACCGCAGCCGGACGACCTCCTGCTCCCGCTCTGACAGCTCGCCGAGCGCCCGCTTGACCGCCTCGTTGAGCAGCATGCGAGTTGCGGCGTCTGCGGGCACCTCGGCGCTCTGATCCTCGATGAGGTCCGAGAGCGAGAAGTCCTCCTCCTCGCCGATCGGCTGCTCGAGGGAGATTGTGTCCTGGCTTATGCGCTGCAGCTCGCGCACCCGCTCGACCGGGAATTGGATCTTCTCGGCTATCTCCTCCAGGGTCGGCTCACGACCGAGCTCCTGGGAGAGCTGCCGTTGGGCGCGCACCACCTTGTTGATCGTCTCGACCATGTGCACCGGGATGCGGATGGTCCGCGCCTGATCGGCTACCGCTCTCGTGATGGCCTGGCGGATCCACCAGGTCGCGTATGTCGAGAACTTGAAACCTCTGCGGTAGTCGAACTTCTCGACTGCCCGCATGAGGCCGAGGTTCCCCTCCTGGATGAGATCGAGGAAGGCCATCCCCCGGTTCCTGTACCGTTTGGCAATCGAGACCACGAGGCGGAGGTTCGCCTCGATGAGCAGGTCTTTCGCGTCCTGCCCGTCGCTAATGGCGCGCTCGATCTCTCGCCGCTCCTTGAAGGGGATGGTCTCGAAGGTGCCTTCGGACTTCCAGGATTCGTAGATGGCAGACGCCTCGAGCCCTGTCTCGATCTGCTGGGCGCAGAGCACCTCGAGCTCAGGGGTGAGCAGTGAGACTCGCCCGATCTCCTTCAGGTAGGCCCTGACGGGATCGGTGCCGGAGCTGGCCGCGTGCTGGTAGTCAGCGAGGGACAACGCCGTGGACACCCGCGCCCGTCGCCTGGCGGCAGCGGCGAGCAGCGACTCCCCCGAAGCACCGTTTCCCGATCTGGCGGCGGCCCCGACGAGCGGCTGCGGCGATGCGGTGGCCTCGTCCGGCTCCACATCGCTGCTCGACGTCATGCAACTTCCTCCCGGTGTTCTGCGAGCCACGCTACCAACCGATCTGCGGCCTCGATCACCTGGGGTGGCGGGACCTGGCCGACGCCCGGCTCGGCTATTAGCTCGAGCTGCTGCTTCAACCAGGTGATCGTGTGGCCGGCGATGGCGAGGCGGGAGCCGTCGCCTCCGGAGTCGGCGGAACGGGCCTCAGCTTCGGTTCGAGCGAGCGCCGAGACCGCGCCTGCACGCGCCAGGGCGACGATCGTCTGGTCTGCCTCGGCGGATGGCTCGCTCACCGTGAGCTGTCGAAGCAGGTCGGCAGCCTCCTCGTCGGCCGCGTCGATCGCCTCGCTGAGCGATGTGGCCGCGGCGAGCGCCTCGAAGGCCCGGCGTTGCACGGGATCGGCGAACAGAGCTGCGTCGAGGCGCCGTGCCATCGCTTCGGGCGCATGGATCGCGAGAGCGAGGGCATCGCGCCCGGCGCGGCGGCCAGGGCTCGGCCGTGACGGAGCCCGCCGTGTGCCGCCGTTCAGAGAGCTGCCTTCTTCACGGCCGACCCACGGTGGTGGATCGTCGTCGCTGCGCCGGCCCGCCCGCCCGCCGCCGAGCCGCCCGCCCCGGCGGTCGAGGGTCCTGCCCCCTGCAGCAAGCTGAGGTGGCGCCGGGTTGGCACGGCGCGCCAGCTCGACCCGCTCGCGCAGGCGGGCCGCCTCGATCCTGGTGCGGTCGGCGACAGTCACCACGTACTGGTCGCGGACGAGCTCGTTGGGATGCTCGGCGATCATCTCGACCGCATGCTCGGCGGATCGCGCCCGAGACTCGGCGCTGCGCAGATGCTGAGGCGACAGGACCTGCTCGAGGCGGAACTCCAGGAACGGCTTGGCTTGTTCGACTGCCGCCTTGAGAGCACCGGGGTCCCTGCAGGCGAGCTCCCCGGGGTCGGCGCCCGGTGGCAGCTCCGCGACTGCCACCTCGAGGTCGTGCAGGCGCTCCCACTCGTAGAAGCGGGCAGCGGCGCTCTCGCCAGCCGCATCTGCGTCGAAGGCGAGGACCACCTTGCGGGCGAAACGGGCCAGGAGCTTGAAGTGCTCCTCGGTCAGTGACGTCCCACATGTGGCGACGGCACGCGGGACACCGGCCACAAACAGCCCTATCGCGTCGGTGTAGCCCTCGCAGACGACGACTTCCTGTGTCTGCACGACGGCCTGGCGCGCCCAGTTGAGGGCATAAAGAGTGCGGCGCTTGGAGTAGACGGGCGTCTCGGGCGAGTTGCGGTACTTCGGGCCGTCGCTCCCGCCGGGCAGCACCCGGCCGCCGAGAGCGATGGCGGCTCCGGACGGATCGAAGATCGGGAAGATGACACGGTCATGGAAGGCGTCCATCACGCCGTAGTTGCCTGCTCGGGCCAGGCCTGCCTCGACGAGCACCCTGGCATCACCGCCGAGCGCCCTCGTGAGGGTGCTGCCGCCGGGCGCCCAGCCGAGGCGGAATTGGCGGACGACGTCGCCTCCGTAGCCCCTCGAGCGTAGGTACTGACGGGCTCGACCAGCATCTTTCGCCTCGAGGAGGCGCTGATGATAAAAAGCGACCGCCCTCTCCATCGTCTCCTTCAGGACATGGAGCTTGTCGTGCTCGAGCCCTGTGGGGGAGCCGGCATCGTGCCGGACGGCGATGCCGGCTCGCTGGGCGAGCTTCTCCACAGCTTCGACGAAGTCACAGCCTTCGATCGCTCGCAGGAACGTGATCGGGTCCCCGGACGCCTTGCAGCCGAAGCAATAGTACAAGCCCTCCTCGGCGTTCACGCTGAAGGAGGCGGTCTTCTCCGAGTGGAACGGACACAGCCCGACGAATCGCCGCCCCACCCTCTTCAGCGGCGTGTACTCGCCGATCAACGCCACGATGTCGGTCACGGCACGGACTTGTGCGACATCCTCCGTGACGATCCCCATCGGGACCGACGGTATACCTGTCCGGCTCGAGCCGGGCGCCTAAGGACGTGAGCGCTGGTCGGCCGGCCGATCGCCGGCGTGCCGAGCCATTTCGTGGCTGTGGACACCAGCCGCTCGGCTCCGGTCCCTGCCTCGAGAGCTTTCCGAGCGGCGGCTCCCTGCTGCCTTCTGCGGGAGATGCCCCGCTGCTCGACGGCGTCCTTCGACCTTCAGGTGATGAGCGTGGTCACGGCGCGCTCGGGGCACTGCGGCCCAGAGCGGCCGGCGGTGCAGCGTGTGCCCTGTTGCATGATAGGGAGCGACCGACGTCTCCGGCGAGGCCAGAGGACGCGCCTTGGGCGGTGCGGCGCCTTCCAAGCGCCTGGCGATGATCGCCTTTGGTGGCGACCAGCCGCTTACATGTAGGCCGACGCCAGCCAGGGCCTGCGCGACCGCTCGCTGCACGGGCTGGGGCAGGCTGCCGGTCGCAGCAGCCGCTGCGGTGCCTCCGAGCACCAGGGAGCCGGCGATGATCATCTTGGCCGCTGTTGTCGTCCCGAGCACCCGCAGGCGGCTCCAGCGGGATCGCCCAGCTCGTGATCGGGCCGTCTCGGCCATGGCGACCATCAGCTCCACCTCGCTAGTCGCCGATAGGGTCCCCTCGGCCACTAGAGGCGTCCGAAGCGCCCTCAGCAGCACCGCGATCCCGTCGGTCGTCTCGAGGGCACCCGGTGCCGAGCCGAGGGCTTTGTCGAGGGTCTGATCGAGCAAGTCGCTTCTCCGGCGAAACGTCGTCATGCCAGTTCGGTCTCCATCGTCATCTTCGCTGGTTTCGGCGTCCTGGCGGCCCCGGAGGAGGCTGTAGCGTCTTCGCCGGCCCGAGACAAGGCTGTGGCGAGACGTCGCAGCGCCCGATGCTGGATCACCCGGACGTGGTTCGCACGCTTGCCGATCGCGACGGCCACCTCGCCCACATCCAGTCCGGCCATCACTCTCAAGAGGATGACGTCCGCCTGGTCGCGAGGCAGGATCCGAAGGACGAAGTCGGCAGCTTCCTCGGTGGTGACCCGTGCCAGGCCGGCAGCTTCCACGTCGACCAAGGCTGGCCTATCGGCGAGCTGATCGGCGTCCACCGGGCTTGTCCGGCGTCGCGCTCGCTGCTTCCAGTGGTCGTTGAGCCGACGGCGCGCCACGAGGAACACGAAGCCGAGCCACCTTCGCTCGTCCCCTCGGAAGGAAGGCATCTGCCGGGCGAGCGTCAGCCACACCTCCGAGGCGAGGTCGTCGGCGTCGCCGCGCGCCCGAGCGCGCAAGAAAGCGACGAGCTGCGGGTTGACGTCCCGGTAAAGGACAGTGATGGCCCACTCCTCACCGCGGCCGGCCGCAGCCATCGTGGCTTCGAAGCGGTCCCCGAGTGTCATGGGGCAGTCACTCGGTCCTGTTGCCGTCTCATCGTCGCGGACGTCCGGGCGCGCCGAGACGCCGGGTACCGGGGCGCCCGGACGTCTCGGCGCGCGTGCAGGAGCTCACCTGGTAGCGAACCGGTGGCAGCTCTCTGTGATCAGTGGAAGGCCCCCGTGACGTCTCCGCTCGCTGTCAGGCTGCCACCGCCAACGGTCTTCGTCCCGCTGATCGTGCAGGTCGTCTGATGCGGTGCATGTGACTTCTTCGAGATGTTCTCGGTGTTCGCCGTCACCACGTCCGTGCGGCTCGTGTAGGTGAACGTGACGTCGATCTTGGTCGCTGTGAGCACCTCCTCGCCCTTCAGACCGCCCGTCACCTGAAGGACGAACCAGCGCATGTGGTGGGTTCCCTTGAGCGATCGGCGAAGCACCGCTTTGCCGGTGAAGCCGTTCGCACACGAGAGCGCCATGGACGTCTCGTTCGGGTTCCTCGGCGGGGCTGCCGCCGAGGCGGCGGCCGCGGGACCGAGCGCGAGGGAGCCGGCGATCGCCGCCGACGCGAGCACGCTTGCTGTGTATCTCATCTGCTTGTCTCTCCTGATCGGCAGGCTGATGGTCGGGTCAGGGAGGCGAACGGCCTCTCCGGGAGCACCCAGTTCGTCAAATGGCGCGAGCGGTTCGTTGTGTTACAGGAATCGCGACGATCAGGGGCGATCGAGCTCAGCTCGATGCTGCGGCTAGGACCGACTGGGCAGCCGCCAGCCGGGCGACCGGCACCCTGTAGGGCGAGCAGCTCACGTAGTCGATGCCTGCCCGGAAGAAGATGTCGATCGAGGCTGGGTCGCCGCCGTGCTCGCCGCAGACGCCGCACGTGAGGTTGGGCCGGGCGGCTCGGCCTCGATCGACGGCGAGGCGGACCAGCTCGCCTACGCCGTCAGGGTCTACGTTCTCGAAGGGGTTGGCCGGGAGAAGGCCCTGCTCGAGGTAGGCGGACATCATGCGACCCTCGACATCGTCGC
>JAKATT010000183.1 GCA_021818615.1 Actinomycetes bacterium
CCTCCCCGATCGCGGGTCATCATCGAGGGCTACTTCGGCGCGTCCGCTGCTCGAAGATCTCGCCGTCATCTGCCAGGACGAACAGCCAACGGAGCCTTCGGCACCGCTTGACAAATTGCGCTCCTTCGAGATGACTTCGCGAACGGATCGAGGTCTCATACCTCGTTCGTTGGCGACGCTGCCGGTCATGGGCATACAGCCCATGTTGCAAAACCCCATGTCAAAGGTGGTTCTCACGGGCCCGGACGCCTGGGCCGAGCCCGCCCCGCCATCGGCTGCGGGATCCGAGGCCGAGCCGCCGCTTCGAGTGCTCCCGCCGACTGGGCGCCAGCTCGTCGCCCTGCTCGGCACCCACGAGGTGCTCACCTCGGGCCAGCTGGTGCGCCTCACCGGGCTGCCCGAGCGCACCGTCCAGCACCACCTCGGCCTGCTCTACCGAGACGGCCTCGTCAGCCGCGTCCGCCCGCCGCGTGAGGTCGGCACCAGCCCGTACCACTGCTGGCCGACCGCCTTCGGCGCCGCTGCCATCGGCGCCGAGAAGCCTGGCGCGAGAAGCGACGACCTTGCCGGCGTGCAGGCCACCGCGGCGCTCAGCGAGCCGTGGCCGGCCGTGCGCGACTGCAGGAAGGGAGTCGGCCTCGAACTGCGCGGCTGGCGGCGCCTCCCCTCCGGCCTCCCCTACCAGGACCCTCATACCGGGACGATCCGCGAGCTGCCGGCCGAGGCTCAGCTCAACGTCGCGCTCGGCCCGCTCGACATCGAAGTGACGATGCTTGTTGTCTCCCGGGTAGAGCGTGTTCCCGTTGCCCGGCTCGCCGCGGTGCTGGCCCGCTTTGCCGGCTACCTCACCTCGTCGTACTCAGAGCGGTGCCCGCCGGTCCTCGCCGTCCTCGCCCGTACGCCACGGGTCGCAGAGCGGGTGCTCACCACCGCCGACACGCTCGGTGCGGCCCTCGGGCAGCCACCTCGAGGAAGAAGTCATCGCGACGGCGCGACGCCGGGTGGTGGTCGGGGTCGTCGAGCCCCACCCGGTCGGGCTCTCCACCGAGCCAGTGTGGGCCACGCCGGGCGATCGGCGCGCTCGGCGCCTCGTCGAGGTGCTCCCCGAGCATGCGGGGAGCACCAAGTGAAGGCGCACCCGGCGACCGCTCGCTCCCGTCGTGGCGGAGAGCCTCCGGCCGACCGGACGGCGCAGCTACCCCGCCATCCGCAATCCCAGCGGACCGGGAGCCCCCGCTATCCGCAAGGAGGGCCTACCGATCACCATCACCACCCGCAAAGCCGTGCTGACGGCGACGCCCGCCATCCGCAAGCGAGTAGTGGGAGCGCCGCGCCGATCGAGCATTTCGGCCTCCGAACGAACGGAAGGATCTGCCGCCAATGCGTCGCCACCGGAGCGCCGAACCTCCCCCGGTTTGGTTGTCACTCCTGATGTGGAGGAGTAGACACGTCCCCTTCGGTTGGGCGGTGTGCTGATTGGCATCACCACCGTGCCGACCGGAGGGGGCACCGCGGGTGGATGGTTCAGTGAGGGGCGGGTACTTCTCCTGGCCATGCGCGGGGACTTTTGTTGGCCACCAGCGGGGACCTCACATGGCCACCAGCGGAGACTTTTCATGGCCACGGACACCGGTATCGCTTTCTGGCGGACGAAGACGCCCTGGCCCGACGACTTCCACAACCGTGGCTACAAGAAGTGGGCAGCTGAGGTCCGCGACTTCTCGGACATCTGGTGGACGCAGTTCCGCAAACGGCTACACGACTGGATCGCCATTCGACCCGCCACGTATGCGGACGTGACAGAAAGGTTCGTCGAGCGCCGGAATGCTCTTTCGGAGGCGTGGGCAATGAGCTGCGTCCCTTTCCAGAACCTCAATATCACCGGTGTGACGTGGGCGCAGGTCGGCGCGTTCGCCGATCTTGTCGGTGAGATCAAGCCGATGAAGGGCCTCCCCTCGCCGGTATTCACGTCGAAGTTCTGCCATTTCTTGCTCCCGAAAGTGTTCCCTGTCGTCGACAATGAGGGTTCGGGCAACCGTTGGCCCAGGTACCAGCAGTACTTCGAGCACGTGCAAGAGGTCTGGACGTCGACGTCCGAGGGAACCCGCGACGCTCTGATCGCAGCCATGACCAAGGCCGTCGAGGCGGCTGGTGCGCAGATGAATCACGAGTTTCCGATGGTCAACAAGATCGTGGAGCTGCGGCTCATCGGCAGGCAACACCCGCTCGGCTGACGCGCTTCGATCAGCGGTGCCAGTGATCTCTCCAAGTCGGGAACGGTGCACAATCGGAACGTGCGCATCCCAGCTACGTTCGTCCCGGTAGATGCCGATCGACTTGCGCGCCTCGCCGGGTTCCTTCAGCGGGCGACAGGAGTAGAGGCCGGATACACCGAGGACGATCAGACGTGGACAGGCACTCCCGGGTCGGCGGCTGATCTCGATCGCCAGTGGACCGAGCCGGGCATTCCGACCGAGAAGACCCGGCGAGCGATCGACACTACGTACGCCGCCGCGCGGGTCGGGCTGATCGCCGCCACCGACCATGCCTCGTCTCTGTCCCGATTGATCACCGATCCCGCCCTCGGCGGCTGTCTCTCCGTCGAGGCAGTTGCGCGCTCAGCCGTCGAGACGGCGGCGCGCTCGTGGTGGCTGATGGAACCAAGGCTCACGCCCCGCGAGCGGGCTGCCCGGTTCTTCGCGGACCAGTTGTTCAGCGCCTACCAGGCAGAGGACATGGCGCGCCGCATGAAGTGGTCAGCCGGCGTCACCGGTTTCTCGCCAGAGGTCACCGTGATCAAGGCGAAGTGCGACGAGCTCGGGCTCACCTACGACGCCAACCGATCGGCGCCATCAGTGGACTCGCAGAGACGACCTGGTTCGACACCGCTGGTGGCGAACCTATTGCGCGACACGATCTACTCCGCGTCGGACCAACTCGTCTATGCCCTCACCTCGGCGACCACACACGGCACGCACTTCGCGCTCATGCGATCGTTCATCGACAGCGGTGAGAAGCATGGTGCCGACCCGATCTTCGATCGCCACCTCGACCACCGTCAGATCGAACCCGTCTGCGGCGTCGTTCTCGAAGCCTTCGCTGCAACCGTGACGCGTGTCGTTTGGCTCGCCAAGTGGGGCTGGATCAGGGTCGATGGCTTCCGGTCGCCGGTCCGCAACTTCCTGTACACGATGCCTTACTGAGATCGTGTTCACGGGGCGTTCCAGAGGATGCTCGCTACGAGCGCGCGATGGCCGCGCGATCGGCGGATGACAGGTGGCAGGGCCGGTGGTGAGAAAGCTACCCTGACCAGGGAAGTTAGCGAGAGCGGGCGACGGGAATCGAACCCGCGTTCTCAGCTTGGGAAGCTGATGTTCTGCCTCTGAACTACGCCCGCGGCACGCAAGACGATAGCGGACAGGCGAGCGACGCTCGCTGGGTCGACCGGGGCTCGTCGAGCCCCGGTCCAACCCCACGGCTCCCCACCACTCGATCCTGCCGGGCGTGCTCGACGCCGGGCTCTCGCCTCACCATCCTCAAGGCTCCAAGGCTCTCCAGGGCACGATCCCGCTACGAGGCGCTGGCATCGCCAGGCTCGTGAGGCTCGTGGTGGTGCTCATGCCAGGGTTCTTCCATCTCCGGTACAGGCTCGAGCTTTGCTGCTCCACTGAGCGCCTGCTGCAATTCCTTCAGCTCGTCAGTCTCGAAGCCGCTCCACACAGCCCAGAAGAACGCCACCAGTCCGATACCTGCGGCGATCAGGTCACCCCACGGGAAGGCAATCGTCGGGTGCACTGGGTTGAACCCGTAATCGCCGTAGTACGAAAGAAGGAACAACGTCAGGCAGAGGAAGATGAACCACCACGACTTGTCGATGTGCATGCGCCCTTCCTCGTTCGAGAGCAGCCACGTCCCGACGGCCACGAGAACGACCGCTGCCGCAAAGGCGATGTAGTACGTCCCGAATGTCCAGGACCCGCTCACGGGGAGAGTACCCACTCGCATCATCCATCCGCCCTTTGCGGCGATGTAGATCCATACCAACAAGAACCCCAACCCGAGAGACAGTCCCTGCCCCTTAGAGATGAAACCGCGAGCCGGCGCATAGTAGAGCAGGTAGAGCACGACAGCGAGAAAGACGGCCGTCATTACCTGGACGAGCGTTGTGAACCCGCTCCAATACACCACCTCGGTGGCGGCGATGAAGCTCAGGGCAGACAACACCCAGACCGCCGGCAGGCGGACGGGCCGGTGCCAGTCGGGCGCAACGCGGCGCAGCACCATGACTCCGGCCCCGCCCATCAGATAGGTCAGCACGGTCGCCGACGTGATGAAGCCGACAAGGCCGTACCAGCTCGGCTCTCGGACGAAGAAGAGGCCACCGACAAAGAACGAAGCCACAAGAGCCGGCCACGGGATCGAGAAGCGGTTCATGGTCTGCAACCCGGGTGGAAGCAGGCGCTGCACCGACATGCCGTAGAGGGTCCGAACCGACGTGCCCATGTAGACGTAGCCCGTCCCTGCCGGCGAGATCACGGCGTCCCAGATCAACAAGGCTGCAAAGCCGGCAAGGACTCCGATGCCCGCTGCGTGCAGCTCACGGTAGAAGGGACCGGTAGCCCAGGCTCCCTTGCCGATAAGGCCCCAGTTCCCGATCTTCACACCCATGCTCCCCCACCTGATCCCACCGGTGAAGGCGAGCTGGAGGAGCGTGTAGAGCACGATGGCGATCGTGACGGAGATGATCGTCGCCCGCGGAACATCCCTCTGCGGCCGACGCGCTTCGCCCGCGTACTCGAGCGCCTGGCGGAACCCGAGATAAGAGAAGACGATGCCTGTCGTCGCGACCGCTTCGAAGATCGGCGCCTTGCCAAGCGGGGTAAAGCCTCCAACGCTGGAGCCGAAGTTCGAGCTTCGGAAGGCAAAGAAGACGAAGATGAACGTGAGGGTCGGGATGACGAGCTTCCACAGCACCACCCAGCGGTTGACCTCCGAGAGGAACCTGATCCCCATGAAGTTCAGGAAGAAGAAGAAGAGCAGGAACCCGAAGGCCAGCATCACGCCCTTCGGCCAGGAGAGGATCGTGCTGTTGGGCGAGATCAGCCCGATCGTGGGGAACTTCGAGGAGAGGTAGGTGACCGAAGCCTCTGCCTCGATCGCCGGCACGGACACCGCTGACAGCAGGTAAGCCCAGCCGAGCAGCATGCCCGTGAAGCCGCCGTGGGTGAGCTGCGGGTACCGGGCGAGCGCCCCGGTCCTTGGCAGCATCGCGGCGATCTCCATGTACGTCAGCGCGATGAACAGCACGCAGATGCCGCCGACCACCCACGAGACCACAGCGGCGGGCCCTGCGACGCTGTCAGCACTGAGCACGGCAAAGAGCCAGCCCGAGCCGATGATCGCTCCGAGCGAGAGCGCCGTCAGCTGCGTCAGGCCCATGGTCTTTCGCAGCTTCAGGTCGGAATGTTCGAAACTAGCTATGTGCTCAGTTGGCTCTGGCTCGGGTACGGCGACTTCTTCTCTCGCGAGTGCCACCTGCCACCTCCCCCTTCGACATGGTCATGCAGGACTACCAGAGTCTCTCAGAGGTCTCGACGGACATCAAGGACCTTCACCGGCATGCGGCACGGCACTGTCTCTTCCTCTTCCGTGCCCTGCTCCGCCAGCGAGAAACCCCTGCCTCTCAGGTGGGAGCCAGCGACGGCCGACTCGCTGGATCCTGGTCCTCGAACTGGGTTCGATAGAGCTCGGCGTAGAGCCCACGGCGCTTGAGCAGACCATCGTGCGTGCCCTCCTCGACGATCCGGCCACCGTCGACGACGAGGATCTTTTCGGCATCTCGCACGGTGGAGAGCCTGTGGGCGATGACGATGGAGGTCCTGCCGGCCAAGGCAGTCCTGAGCGCCTGCTGCACTGCGGCCTCGGACTCCGAGTCGAGATGGGCCGTGGCCTCGTCGAGCACCACGACTGCCGGAGCCTTCAACAACAGGCGGGCGATCGCGATCCGCTGCTTCTCGCCGCCCGACAACCGGTAGCCGCGGTCGCCGACGACGGTGTCGAGGCCATCGGGGAGGGAGTCGACGAGCGGCAGGATCTGAGCGGCAGCCAGCGCCTCTCGCAACTCGCTGTCGGCTGCGTCCGGCTTCGCGTAGAGCAGGTTGGAACGGATCGTCTCGTGGAACAGGTGCGCGTCCTGGGTCACCACGCCGACCGTGCGCCTGAGCGAGTCCAACGTGGCGTCGCGAACGTCGACGCCGTTGATTCGGACTGCTCCTTCCCGCACCTCATAGAGGCGAGGCACGAGATGCGAGATCGTCGTCTTTCCCGCACCCGAGGGACCGACGAGAGCGACCATCTCACCGGGGGCCGCTCGGAAAGACACGCCGAAGAGCACTTGCTGGGTCGGAGCTTGGTCGAGGACGGCGACGCTCTCGAGCGACGCCAGAGAGACCTCGTCAGCAGTCGGGTAGGAGAAGCTGACCGAGTCGAAGACTACGTCGGCTGGCCCGGCCGGGATGTCGACGGCAGCCGGTCGCTCGTCGATCATCGGGGCAAGGTCGAGCACCTCGAAGACCCGGTCGAAGGAGACGAGGGCTGTCATAACATCGACTTGGACGTTCGAGAGGGCGGTCAGCGGCCCGTAGAGCCGGTTCAGGTAGGCCGTAAGAGCGACCACCGTCCCGACGAGCAGTATGCCCCGCGCGGCCTCGACGCCGCCCCAGCCATAGACGAGGGCCGTCGCGAGCGAGGCGGTCAGCAGCAGGGCCGACATGAACACGGCGCCGTACATAGACGTCGTCACTCCTATGTCCCTCACCCGCCCGGCGCGGGAATTGAAGAGAGCGGACTCCGACGCCGGATCACCGAACAGCTTCACGAGCAGGGCGCCGGAGACGTTGAAGCGCTCGGTCATCGTGTTGTTCATCGCCGCGTTGAGCGTGTAGCTCTCCCGGGTCAAGGCCGCGAGGCGCCGCCCTACGTATCGGGCCGGCACGACGAAGATCGGCAGCAGCGCCAGTGACACGAGCGTGATAGGCCAGGAGAGCACGAACATGGCACCGAGGGTCACGGCTACACCGACGAGGTTGCCGACGACAGACTGGAACGTGTCGGTAAAGGCCTGTTGGGCGCCGAGGACATCGTTGTTCAACCTCGAGACGAGCGCGCCCGTCTGCGTGCGCGTGAAGAACGAGATCGGCATCCGGGAAACATGGGCGAAGACCTGGCTGCGCATGTCGTAGATCAGCCCCTCGCCGATCCGTGCGCTTATCCAGCGTTGGACGAGTGAGAGAAGGGCGCTCAGGAGGGCGAGCCCGGCCACAACGGCTGCCAGCAGGATCACGAGACCGGTCCGGTGCTGTCCGATGCCCTGGTCGATAATGGCGCGCAACAGGAGCGGATTGGCCGCCGCCACCAGGGCGCTCACGATGATGAGAACGAGAAACAGCGCCAACTGCAGACGGTAGGGCCGTGCGAACTGGGCCACGCGCCGCACGATGCCCTTCGGCAGCGTCTGCCGCGTGACGCTCTGGTCCCGGCGAAACGACCGCATCGCTCCCCAGCCCTCCGCGCCGCCGCCCATCATCCTCATGCCCATCGCAGCCGTCCTCTCGCCCTCGAGCCGGAGAACGCCGCAAGGGCTTACCGGCATTCCCTCGAGGGGCGGATATTGGAACATCGCGCCGCACCCGATTGTTGGCGGACCAGCTTCTCGAAGGCGACCACTTCCAGTGTCCAGGAGCTGTGAGCCCCTCGCAACCGGGACGGTGGCCGCCTGAGCTCCTTAGCCCTCTGGGCAGTGGACCAACGAAACGGTCAGAGAAAGTGCTGCCATATGAGCACTTTCTCTGACCGAACCGGGGACCGCGGGTGAGAAGGCACGAGCAGCCGAGCAGCCGAGCAGCCGAGCAGCCGAGCAGCCGAGCAGCCGAGCAGCCGAGCAGCGGTGCAAGGCGTGCAGGCCCTCGCCTTCACGGCGAAGCCCTCAGTACCGGTACTGGTCTGCCTTGTACGGCCCCTCGACCGGTACGCCGAGGTAGTCGGCCTGCTCGGGCGTGAGCGAGGTGAGCTTCACGCCGAGCGCGGCGAGGTGGAGGCGGGCTACCCTCTCGTCGAGCTGCTTCGGCAGCACGTAGACCTTGTTGTCGTACTCGCCGGCCTTGCTGAACAGCTCCATTTGGGCCATCACCTGGTTGGCGAACGAGTTGGACATGACGAAGCTCGGGTGCCCGGTCGCGCAGCCGAGGTTGAGCAGCCGGCCCTCGGCGAGGACGATCACGGCGTGGCCGTCGGGAAAAACCCATTTGTCGACCTGCGGCTTAATGTTCACCCGCTCGATCCCGGAGACCCGTCCGAGCCCGGCCATGTCGATCTCGTTGTCGAAGTGGCCGATGTTGCCGACGATCGCCTGGTGCTTCATCCGACCCATCTGCTCTGCCGAGATCACGTGCTTGTTGCCCGTCGCGGTGACGAAGACGTCTGCCTGCGACACGACGTCCTCGAGCGTCGTCACCTGGTAGCCGTCCATCGCCGCCTGCAGCGCGCAGATAGGGTCGATCTCGGTCACGACGACCCGTGCACCCTGGCCGCGCAGCGACTCGGCACAGCCCTTGCCAACGTCCCCGTAGCCGCATACCACCGCGACCTTGCCGCCGATCAGCACGTCGGTCGCCCGGTTTATGCCGTCGATGAGCGAATGGCGGCAGCCGTACTTGTTGTCGAACTTCGACTTCGTCACTGAATCGTTGACGTTGATCGCGGGGAACAACAGCTCGCCCCGCTCCTGCATCTGATAGAGGCGGTGCACGCCAGTCGTCGTCTCCTCGGTCACCCCTCGGACGCCGTTGGCTACCGAAGTCCAGCGATGCGGGTCCTCCCCGAGCGACCGGCCGAGCAGAGCGAGCACGACGGCGAGCTCCTCGCTCTCGGCGCTCGAGGGGTCGGGCACGACACCGGTCTTCTCGTAGCCGACCCCTTTGTGGACGAGCAGCGTGGCGTCGCCGCCGTCGTCGAGGATCATGTTCGGCCCCTGTCCGCCGGGCCAGGACAGCGCCTGCTCAGTGCACCACCAGTACTCCTCCAGCGTCTCACCCTTCCAGGCGAAGACGGGCACCCCCCTTGGTTCCGACGGCGTGCCGCCCGGCCCGACGACGACGGCCGCCGCCGCGTGGTCCTGGGTCGAGAAGATGTTGCACGACGCCCAGCGCACCTCGGCGCCGAGCGCTGTCAGCGTCTCGATCAGCACTGCCGTCTGGATCGTCATATGGAGCGAGCCCGTGACCCGGGCTCCTCTGAGCGGCTGGGTCGAGCGGTACTGCTCCCGGAGGGCCATCAGGCCCGGCATCTCGTGCTCGGCGAGCTCGATCTCCTTGCGGCCGAAGTCGGCCAGCGAGAGGTCTGCGACCTTGTGCGCGAAACCCATCACGTCTCCTTCCCAGTACTGCCCACCGTGACAGGCCCGGCGAGCGCCAGCAACTGCAGATGCTTCTCTTGCTCGTAGACGAGCCAGTCGGGGGCCGCGACCTCCGGCGGCCGCATCGGCTCGGCGGCGAACCAGCCGTCGAGCGCCTCTCTCAGCTCGGCGTCGTGACGCAGTCGCAGAGCGAAGCCGACGTCGGACAGATCGAGCTCGAAGTCCTCGAGCAGCTCACGCAGCGTGCGGAGCCGCTGGAGCTCGCCCGGCCCGAAGAGGCGGTACCCGGCCGGCGAGCGGCGCGGGACGACGAGCCCGGAGTCCTCGATGTAGCGCAGCATGCGAGACGACCAGCCGGTCGTGAGCGCCGCTTCGTGGATCGTGAGCGAGGTCCCATCCGCCATGCCCGAACCTTACCAGGCTTATGCGAAGGTTGGCCGGAGAGCCGGGGACGGCCCGCAGAGTATGGTGCAAGTGATGATCCTCTCCGACTGGACCATCCGAGAAGAGCTCGAGGCGGGCCGGATCGGCATCGACCCTCTCGGCGAGGGCTGCGTCCAGCCGTCCTCCGTCGATCTCCACGTCGACCGCTACTTCCGCGTGTTCCGCAACCACTCCCAGCGGGTCATCGACGTGAAGGAGAACCAGGAGGAGCTGACCGAGCTGGTGGAGTTGGCCGGACCGGACGCTCTCATCCTTCACCCAGGCGAGTTCGTCCTCGGCTCGACGCTCGAGCGCGTCCGCCTGCCCGACGACCTCGTCGGCAGGCTGGAAGGCAAGTCGAGCCTCGGGCGCCTCGGGCTGCTGATCCACTCGACGGCCGGGTTCGTCGACGCCGGCTGGGACGGCTACCTGACGCTCGAGCTCTCGAACGTCGCCAACCTCCCTATCACCGTCTACCCCCGCATGAAGATCGGCCAGATCAGCTTCCTTAAGATGACCACGCCGGCCGCGATCCCCTACGGGAGCGCCGGGCTCGGCTCGAAGTACCAGCACCAGCGGGGCCCGACTCCGAGCCGCTACTTCGAGAATTTCCGCTCGGTCGCGACCGGCGAATAGATTTCCCGCCTGCGGGCAGGACCGGTGCGCCGACTGTCGGGCCAGGAGGGGTGTCCCTCGTCTTCTGCGTCACCGGTTCGTGCCACCTCAGCTCCGACGCTTCCCTGCAAGGAGGGCATGTGCTTTCGAGGTACCCGATCGCGATGGCAATCACCGCACTGGCGCTCGCCATCGCCGGCCGGCGGCTGTTCTCCCTCTACGGCCTGATCTCTTCGGGCAAGCCAGCGCCAGAGCGCCTGGCGCACTGGGGAAAGCGGGCCGAGGTCGAGGTCGCCGAGGTGGGCGGCCAGAAGCGCCTGCTCAAGTGGACGGTCCCCGGCCTCGCCCATGCCTTTACGTTCTGGGGCTTCACCGTGCTGCTCCTCACGATCATCGAGGCCTACGGCGACGTCTTCCAGCCCACCTTCCACATCCCGGGCATAGGCACCAACCCGTTCGTCGGCTTCATCGAGGACTTCTTCATAGTCGCAGTGCTGGTGGCGCTCGTCGTCTTCTCGATCATCCGGCTGAAGAACAGTCCCGCCCGCATGGAGCGCCAGAGCCGCTTCTACGGCTCGCACACCGGCGCTGCATGGCTCACCCTCGGGCTCATCGCCGCCGTGATGGTGACGCTGCTCGCCTACCGGGCTGCCCAGACGCGAGTGCCTGGTGACTTCCCCTATACCCACTGGGCGTTCGCCTCCTGGGGACTCGGCAGCCTCTTCGGCCACATGTCCGTGAGCTCAGCCCGGATCGTCGAGACAGTGTTCATCGACTTGAACATCGCGGTGATCATGGGTTTCGCAGTGTTCGTCGTGTACTCCAAGCACCTGCACATCGTCATGGCGCCGGTCAATGTCGCCTTCTCCCGCCAGCCGCGGGCACTCGGCGGCCTCACTACTACCCCGCGTATCGACGTCGAGACGATGGACGAGGACACGATCTTCGGCGCCGGCAAGATCGAGCACTTCTCCTGGAAGCAGTTGCTCGACTTCGTGACCTGCACCGAGTGCGGTCGCTGCCAGAGCCAGTGCCCTGCCTGGAACACCGGGAAGCCACTGTCGCCAAAGCTCGTCATCATGGACCTTCGCGAGGAGCTCTTCCGGGCTCATAGGCCAGCAGGCACCGCTGGGGCCAGCACCGGGGGTACCGACGGAGCCGCCGGTGCCGGGGGAGCCGCCGGTGCCGGGGGAGCCGCCGGTGCCGGAGCACTCTCGCAGCGCACCCTCGTCCCGGACGTCATCGACCCGGAGGTCCTCTGGTCGTGCACGACCTGTGGCGCCTGCGTCGAGCAGTGCCCGGTCGACATCGAGCACGTCGACGCGATCATCGATATGCGCCGCTACGAGGTGCTCATCGAGTCCCGTTTCCCGAGCGAGGCCGGCCTCATGCTCCGCAACATCGAGAACCGGGGCGACCCGTGGGGTCTCGGCCAGTCCAAGCGCCTCGAGTGGACAGAGGCGCTCGACTTCGAGGTGCCGGTCGTCGACGGGCACATCTCCGACGATGTCGAGTACCTCTTCTGGGTCGGCTGCGCCGGAGCGCTCGACGAGCGGGCCCGCAAGACGACGCAGTCGATAGCGAGGCTGCTGCGCCAGGCCGGCGTGAGCTTCGCCGTGCTCGGTCCGGGCGAGTCCTGCACCGGTGACCCCGCACGGCGTCTCGGCAACGAGTACCTCTTCCAGATGCAGGCGATGCAGAACATCGACACCCTCTCCTCTGCCGGCACGAGGAAGGTGGTCACCTCCTGCCCTCACTGCTTCAATTCGCTGGCGAACGAGTACCCCGCCCTTGGCGGCAACTTCGAGGTCCTGCACCACTCCCAGCTCCTCGGCCGGCTCATCGCGGAGGGGAGGCTGCAGCCCGGACGCCTCGATGCCAAGGTCACCTATCACGATCCCTGCTACCTCGGGCGGCACAACCGGGTCTATGAGCCGCCCCGATCGGTGATCGAGGCGGTCCCGGGCGTGGAGTCGGTCGAGATGCACCGCTGCAGGGAGCGAGGCTTCTGCTGCGGAGCGGGCGGAGCGCGCATGTGGCTCGAGGAGAGGATCGGCAAGCGCATCAACCTCGAACGGGCAGACGAGGCGCTCGGGACCGGCGCCGGCGTCGTGTCGACGGCGTGTCCCTACTGCCTCATCATGCTGGACGACGCGCTGAAGGAGCGCCAGCGCGACGAGGAGGTCTCGGTGCTCGACATCTCGCAGCTCCTCGAGCGCTCCCTCCCGTCGGCCCCGGCCGGTGCCGGGCTCGCCCCACCAGGCGACGGCGAGCCGGCACAGCCGAGCGCTGGCCCCGGCGACGAGACCGAGGGCGAGGCTCGGCCCTGAGCCGGCCCGCTACGGCGCGACCTGCAGCCGCACGCCTCAATGGACGGCGGCATTGAGCGCCTTGGCATCGGCGCTGCGCAGGCGTGCCGCCGTCGCGACGAGCAGCTTGCGGGTCAGGCCAACCGACTCCCTCAAAAGCGAGTTGAAGTCCTTCTGGCCGATAACGAGCAGCTCCATGTCGGTCGCCGCCTTCACCGTCGCCGAGCGGGGCAGCCGGTCGAGGAGCGCCAGCTCGCCGAAGTAGCCGTTCGGTCCGATCTCTGCCGCCTTGCGCCCATTGCGGACGACGGTGGCCTCGCCACTCAAGACGACGTAGAAGGCCTGGCCGACCTCTCCCTCGTCGCAGATGACCGTTCCGGCCTTCACCGACAGGGGGCGCGCCTTTCTCAAGATGCTCTTCAGCTCCGCCCGTGAGCACTCGCTGAAGAGCCACACGCTGCCGAAGTCAAAGGCTCGAGACGACGACATGAAGAAAAGCGTAGCTGTGGAAAGGCGCGATCACCGGGGCCGCTCCGCTGCGGCCGCCCGGGCAGCGGGGAGCGGGCACTCAGAGAGCCTCGGGCCCGCGCTCGCCGGTCCGGATCCGCACCACGTCCTCGAGGCCCGCCACCCACACCTTGCCGTCTCCGATCTTGCCCGTGCGGGCCGCCCAGACGATCGCCTCCACGACGTCGTGCACCTGGTGGTCCTCAAGGACGATCTCGAGGCGGACCTTCGGAACGAGGTCGATCGAGTACTCGGCGCCGCGGTACACCTCGGTGTGCCCGCGCTGGCGGCCGTGGCCCTGGACCTCGGAGGCGGTGAGCCCCTGCACCCCGAGGTCCTTCAGGGCATCCTTCACCTCATCGAGCTTGAACGGCTTGATAACTGCGACGACGAGCTTCATCGTGCCGCGCTTGGCTCCGGGATCGCCACGGCGCCGGGTTCGAGGCCGCCGAGGCCAGACGGGCCGCGGCTCTCGCCGAGCCTCCGCGCCCCCTCGGGCGGCATGATCTCCTCGAGGTGGACGGCGACGTCGCCGAGCTCCAGCTCCTCGGCCGAGAACCTGAGCGGGATGCGGAGCACCTTCTCGATGAACTTGAGCAGCAGGAAGGTGACGAGCGCGTCCCAGACGATGACGGTGAGGGCGGCGCCCGCCTGGACGAGCACCTGGTGCCCGTTCCCGTAGAGCCACCCGCTGCTCGACACGGCGGTGAGCCTGCCATGCGGCCCTGTCGACCAGTACTCCGCCATCTTCGGGTCCGCGAACACCCCGACGAGGAGACCGCCGGTGAGGCCGGCTACGCCGTGGGTGTGGACCACACCAAGGGCGTCGTCGACCCGCTTGAACAGGCGCCAGCGCGGTGCCGCCTTGTTCCACGAGAGCCACACGATGCCCGAGGTGACGACCCCGATGAGGAGCGCCCCCCATCCGTTCACGAAACCGGCCGCCGGCGTGATCGCCACGAGCCCGACGATCATGCCGTTCACCGAGCCGAGGAAGTTGGCCTTCTTCTGGCCGCCCACCATGTCCATGAAGAGCCACGTGAGGAGCGCGGCGGCGGCGGCGAGGTTGGTGTTCAGCACCGCGGCGGCGGCATCGGCGTTGGCGAAGTAGGGGTCTCCCCCGTTGAAACCGTTCCAGCCGAGCCACAAGATGCCCGCGCCAGCCGCGACGAGCAGGAGGTTGTTCGGCGTGAACGACTCCCGGTCACGCCTAAGACGCGGGCCGATCACCGCTGCGGCAACGAACCCGGTCGTCCCGGCCGCCAGGTGGATCACGTAGCCCCCCGAGTAGTCGAGAGCGCCGCGCTGGGCCCAGAAGCCGCCTCCCCAGAGCAGCATGGCGTTCACCGTGTAGGCGAACGTCGTCCAGGCCGGGACGAAGACGAGCCACGCCTTGAGACTCATGCGGCCGAGCACGCTGCCGAGGAACAAGAGGGGCGCGATGGCCGCGAAGACGAACTGGAAGTATACGAGCGTGGAGCCCGAGAACTCAAGCGACGGGCCGGCGAGATCGCCGGCCTGGGGGACGACCGCTCGGCTCTGCTCGTGCAGGTGGTCGAGCACCGGGCCCGGCTTGCCGAGAACGGTGCCCCGCGTGGCGCTGCCGAGGTGGAGCCATGAGTGGCCGAAGCCCATGTCGTAGGCCCACAGCACCCAGACGACAAGGACGAGAGAGAAGGCGGCGAAGGCCATCACCATCGTGTTGACAGCCCACTTCTTCTTGACTATGCCGCCGTAGAGGATGGCGACGCCGGGAAGGCTCATGAGGCCGACCAGCGTGGCGGCGGTGAGCTGCCACGACGTGTGGCCGGCACTCAGCCAGCTCGGGGATGGGACGTAACCGGCCGCGAGCAACGCATCCCTCCTTCGGACCCGTGGGACGGGAAGACCGAGCGGACGCCGTTGTCCGGGAACAGGTTCGGGCCGAGACTAAAGAGCGGGTGTTGCGAGATCGTAAGTGGCGCGCAAAGGCTCTGTTTCTGGGTTGTGAACAGCGTGTGAACCCATCCCGCAGCGCCCGAGGCGGCGCGCTCTCAGCCTGCTTGGCGAGCCACTGCCTCTGCCGCAGCCCTCGCCGCATCGGGGTCGCCGAGGTAACGAGCCGAGACCAAATTCAGCTCAGCGTCCAGCTCGTAGACGCGGGGGATGCCCGTCGGGACGTCGAGCCCGACGACGTCTTCGTCGGAGATGGACTCGAGGTGCTTGGCAAGCGCCCGAAGGCTGTTGCCGTGCGCGACGACGAAGACGGCCTTGCCGGCGAGGAGCTCGGGCGCAATGGCGTCCTCGTAGTACGGGACGAGACGGCGTACCACGTCCTTCAGGCACTCGGAGGCGGGAAGGGCGGAGAAGGGCAGTTCCCGGTAGCGCGGGTCGTTGACGGGATGGTTCGGGTCCTCGCGGCCGACAGCGCCGGGCGCAACGTCGTAGCTCCGACGCCAGAGCTTCACCTGCTCGACCCCGTAGGCGTCGGCCGTCTCCTTCTTGTTGAGCCCCTGGAGCGTCCCGTAGTGGCGCTCGTTGAGGCGCCAGTGCCGCCGGACCGGCAGGTAGGAGAGGCCCATCTCCTCGAGCGCCAGGTTGGCGGTGCGCACCGCCCGGGTGAGGACCGAGGTATGGACGGAGCGGGGCTCGAGGCCGCTCTCGGCAGCTATCAGCCGACCGGCGGCGCGGGCCTCATCTTCTCCTTTCGGGCTGAGGTCGACGTCGGCCCAGCCGGTGAAGCGGTTCTCGGAGTTCCAGGTGCTCTCTCCGTGACGGAGGGTGACAAGTGTGGGCACGCTCGCTCCTTGTCTCGGTCGTTCCCGCCATAGCGTTCTTCCTCGCAGCGCCTCGTGCAACACGCCGGTGCGAGGCCGAGCGCCTGGTCCTACACTTCGGCGATGCGGCGGCGGGAGTTCCTCCGGCTCTCTGGAGGGCTGCTCGCCGGCGGCATGCTCGCCGGCTGCGCGTCCTCGAGCAGCGCACCGGCAGGCGCGACGACGTCCTCGGCACGGGGCGGAGCTCGCCCGGGCGGCTCGACGAGCGCATCGGGCACCTCGAGCACTTCCACCATGCCAGCCGGTCCAGGCGACCTTTCGTCGCTCGCCCGGGAGCTGCAGGGCGAGCTCGTCCTGCCGTCGTCCCCCTCTTACGCGGCGGACGCCGAGTCGTACAACCCGGTCTTCGACGGCGCCCGCCCGCTTGCCATCGCTTACGTCGAGTCGGCCCGAGACGTCGTGGCCGCGGTCGGCTACGGGAAGGACCGGGGCGTGCCGCTCTCGATCCGCTCCGGGGGGCACTGCTACGGCGGATGGTCGACCGGACCGGGACTCGTGATCGACGTGAGCCGGCTGTCGGCCGTGAGCGTCGCCGCTGCGGCGGTGTCGGCGGGAACCGGCACTCGGCTGATCGACCTCTACGCCGCCCTGGCGCGAAGCGGGGTGGCCGTGCCCGGGGGGTCCTGCCCCTCGGTCGGTCTGGCCGGGCTGGCTCTCGGCGGTGGGCTCGGCGTCCTCGACCGCAAGTTCGGGTTGACGAGCGACAACATGGTGAGTGCGGAGGTCGTGCTCGCCTCCGGCGATGTCGTCACCTGCTCGAGCAGCGAGCGGACCGATCTCTTCTGGGCGCTGAGAGGAGCAGGTGGGGGCAACTTCGGCGTCGTGACGAGCATGGAGCTGCGTGCACATCCCATCGGTGAGCTCGCCATCTTCACCCTCGTCTGGCCGTGGCCGTCTGCCCCACAGGTCGTCGCCGCCTGGCAGGAGTGGGCGCCGCCAGGCCCGGACGAGCTGTGGTCCAACTGCCTGCTCCTCGCCAGCCAGGACACCCCGTCGGGCGTCGGACCGGTCGCCCGGGTGACCGGCGTCTATGTGGGGAGTCAAGCCGCTTTGCAGGCAGAGGTGGACAACCTGGTCGCGGCGGTCGGCGCCGGCCCCTTCGACCACTTCGTCGGAGCGGGCGGCTACCTCGACACCATGCTCATCGAGGCGGGCTGTGGCGGGGACAGCGTGGCCGAGTGCCACCTGCCGAGCCAGCAGCCAGGAGGCATCCTCACCCGTGCGCCGTTCGCCGCCAAGTCCGACTTCGTGACGGCGCGCCTGGCCTCGGGCGGCATCACGACGCTTCTCGCCGCAGTCGAGGCACGCGAGAGCTCGCCCGTGCTGTCGGGAGGCGGCGTCGCCCTCGATGCCTCGGGAGGCGCCATAAACCGCCTGGCTCCGAACGCGACCGCCTTCGTCCACCGCGACGCCCTGTTCAGCCTGCAGTACAGCGCCAACTGGCCAGAGGGAGCCCCGGGCTCGCTCGTGCAGGCGAACCGCCAGTGGCTGCAGGCGTCGTGGCAGTCCATGCGGCCGTACGTGAGCGGGCAGGCGTACCAGAACTATGCCGACCCCGCCCTCGCCGACTGGGCGCACGCCTACTACGGCTCGAACCTTCCCCGGCTCGAGGAGGTGAAGGCGCGCTACGACCCGGGGAACCTGTGGCACTTCCCCCAGTCCATCCCCCTCCCGTCCTGAGCCCCCGCCGCTCCGCCGTCCCGCGGCGCGGCGACGGGGCGCGGCTGAGGCGGCGCGGCGACGGGGCGCACTCGCAACATGCCGTTCTCACAACGGACCATCTCGCGTAACAGAGCCGGCGTAACGTGACTGCGTGCCGCGTTACGCCGTGGAGGTCCTCCTCGACGACCGGCCCGGCGCGCTCGGGCTCGTGGCGAGCCTGATCGGCGAGCTCGGCGGCGACGTCGTCGACATAGACGTGATCGAGCACTTCCCCGGCCAGGTCCGCGACGAGATAACCGTCGACCTCCCGAGCGATGCGGTCACCGGCGAGCTGGCGTCCTGTCTCGGCGAACTGAAGGGCGTCGTGCTCGAGCATCTTGCCCCGGTGGGCCAGTTCGGCCACCACCTGCTCGTGGACGCGCTCGAGGTGGCGGGCGCGCTCGTCGCCGAGCGGGACCCGGCCGGCGTGCTCGATGCGCTCGTCACGGGCGTGCAGGCCGCCTTCGGCACGTCCTGGGTGCTCGTGGCCACCGACGGGGGCCAGCGGATAGTAGCGGCAGCCGGCGAGGAGCTGCCGGAGCCGTCGGAGCCGGTGATGGGGCGAGACGATGGCGGTGTGCCTCTCGGCAACGGGGACGACCGCCTCGTGCTCGACCTCGGCTGCTGCGGTGCACGCCTCGTCGTTGGCAGGAACGGCTGGCCGTTCCGCAACAGGGAGCTCCGCGAGCTGTCGGCCCTCGCCCGCATCGCAGGCGAGAGGTGGTCACAGGTCGCTGCGACCGGCAGCTGAGCACGCCGAGGCAACCGGCTCTGGAGCCTCGTCCGAGCCGCTCCAACCGCCTGAGCGACAGGCTGGCCCTCCCGGCCTCCCTGCGACATTGACAACAGTACGCTCAACTTCGTTATACTGAGAGCTGTAAGTGAACAGACAAGCGCTCGGGTGACGAAGCGCGAAAGCCCGGGCACGAACGGGGTATCCGCTGCCGGTCGCCCCGATGAAAGGAAGTGGAGCTCTCATGCCGAAAGCCGTGGGGATCGACCTCGGCACCACCAACTCTGTGGTCGCGTTCCTCGAAGCCGGCGAGCCGACCGTCATACCCAACGCCGAAGGCGGACGGACGACCCCGTCGGTCGTCGGCTTTGCCAAGTCGGGTGAGGTGCTCGTCGGCGAGGTCGCCAAACGACAGGCGATCACGAACCCCGACCGGACCGTCCGATCCGTGAAGCGCCAGATGGGGACGGACTGGACCATCGGCATCGACGCGAAGAAGTACACGGCCCAGGAGATCTCGGCCCGGATACTCCAGAAGCTGAAGCGGGACGCGGAGTCATATCTCGGCGACACGGTCGCCCAGGCCGTCATCACCGTGCCGGCCTATTTCGACGACGCCCAGCGCACCGCGACCAAAGAGGCCGGGCAGATCGCCGGCCTCGAGGTCCTTCGGATCATCAACGAGCCGACTGCCGCCGCCCTCGCCTACGGGCTCGACAAGGAGGGCGCCGACCAGACGGTGCTCGTGTTCGACCTGGGCGGCGGCACCTTCGACGTGTCGGTGCTCGACATCGGTGAAGGCGTCTTCGAGGTGAAGTCGACTTCGGGCAACACCCACCTCGGGGGCGACGACTGGGACCAGCGGGTCATCGACTGGCTCGTGAAGACGTTCAAGGACACCGAGGGCGTAGACCTGTCGAACGACAAGATGGCCATGCAGCGCCTGAAGGAAGCTGCGGAGAAGGCCAAGATCGAGCTGTCGACGGTGCAGGAGACGACAGTCAACCTGCCGTTCATCACAGCCACGAGCGAGGGTCCGAAGCACCTCGACCTGAAGCTCACGCGCTCCAAGCTCCAAGAGCTCACCGAGGACCTCGTCGACGCCTGCAAGGGCCCGTTCGAGCAGGCAATCAGCGATGCCGGCCTGTCGAAGGCCGACATTCACCATGTCGTCCTCGTCGGCGGCTCGACGCGCATGCCCGCGATCCAAGAGCTCGTCCAGCAGCTGACCGGCAAGGAGCCCCACAAGGGCGTGAACCCGGACGAGGTCGTCGCCGTCGGTGCCGCCATCCAGGCAGGCGTGCTGAAAGGCGAGGTGAAGGACGTCCTGCTTCTGGACGTCACCCCGCTCAGCCTCGGCATCGAGACCAAAGGTGGGATCACCCACAAGCTCATCGAGCGCAACACGACGATCCCGACCCGCCGCTCGGAGATCTTCACGACCGCCGAGGACAGCCAGCCGTCTGTCGAGATCCACGTCCTGCAGGGCGAGCGCGAGATGGCGATGTACAACAAGACGCTCGGCAAGTTCCAGCTCGTCGACCTGCCCCCGGCGCCTCGCGGCGTCCCGCAGATCGAGGTCGCCTTCGACATCGACGCCAACGGCATAGTGCACGTCTCTGCGAAGGACCTCGCGACCGGAAAGGAGCAGTCGATGACGATCACCGGCCAGTCCTCGCTGCCGAGGGACGACATCGAGCGCATGGTGCGCGACGCCGAGGCGCACGCCGCCGACGACCGCCGCCGCCGTGAGGAGGCAGAGGCGAGGAACAACGCCGACACTCTCGTCTACCAGACCGAGAAGCTCCTGCGTGAGCAGGGCGACAAGGTGCCGGCTGACGAGCGCGAGAAGGTCGAGTCCGCCCTCAAGGAAGTGAAGGGCGCCCTCGCCGGATCGGACGTCGGGGCGATCAACCGTGCCCTCGACACGCTGCGCTCCGCCTCGTCGGTCATGGGCCAGCGGATGTACGAGGAGGCCAGCCGGCACCAGGCCGGCTCCGCCCCCGGCTCGTCCACCGGGCCGGCGAGCGCGTCCTCCGACGAGGAGGTCGTGGACGCCGAGATCGTCGACGAGCCCAATACGGGCACCGAGGGCTCATGAGCGACGCGTCGTTCCACCCCGAGCCCTCGACGGCAGGAGGCGAAGGGCAGGACACTGCCGGCCCTGCCGCTCGGCCAGCCGAGGCAGGCAACGCCGAGCACACCGACAACGAGCTCAGCGACGAGCTCGGCGAACTGCGCGGCCTCGACGAACTGCGCGGCCTCGACGAGCTCCTCGGCGAACAGGCGCGCAAGGTGGCGGCGGAGCGGGACGAGTACCTCGACTCGCTGCGCCGGCTCCAGGCCGACTTCGACAACTTCCGCAAGCGGGCGCTCCGCCAGCAGACAGAGTTGCTGGAGCGGGCGAGCGAGGCCCTGGTGCGCCAGCTCCTGCCGGTGCTCGACGCCCTCGACCTGGCAATCGACCATGCGAGCTCGCGAGCCGACGACGACACTGGCGACAACAAGGCCGATGCCGAGGCGCTCGTCCAGATCGGGGCGCTCCTGCGGGACACGATCGCCCGTGAAGGCGTCGAGCGGATCGACGCTCTCGAAGTGCCCTTCGACCCGACGGTGCACGACGCCGTCGCGCACGAGCCGCCCTCCGAGGACGACCCGCAGGCGGCCGAGGCACGCACGCCAGTCGTGACGGAGGTGCTCCGTGCGGGTTACTGCCTGAAGGGGAGGGTCATCCGACCCGCCATGGTGAAGGTCAGAGGTTGAAAGGCGAGGGCAGCTCCGTGGCCCCCCAGCGCGAATGGTTCCAGACCGACTACTACAAGGTGCTCGGCGTCTCGCCCGAGGCGACCGAGAAGGAGATCACACGCGCCTACCGCAAGCTGGCGAAGCAGTTCCACCCCGACGCCAACCCCGGAGCCGAGGACAAGTTCAAGGAGCTCTCCGCCGCCTACGACGTGCTCGGGGACGCCGACAAGCGCAAGGAGTACGACGAGGTCCGCCGTCTCGGGCCGCTGTCGGGCAGCTTCCCGGGGGGCTTCGGCGGAGCGGGCAGCCCCGGCAACGGTGGCTTCAGCTTCCGGGTCGACAACCTGGGCGACCTCTTCGGCGGCATCTTCAACAGGGGAGGGCGCAGCCAGCAGACCTCGACATGGCCGGGAGGAGGACCCCGGCGGGGCCGGGACGTGGAGGCGGAGCTGCACCTCTCCTTCGAGGAGGCGGTCGAGGGGGTCGTCACCTCGGTCAACGTCGTCACCGCGGCGTTGTGCCATGTCTGCGCCGGCACCGGCTCGAAGCCGGGCAGCATGCCCATCACCTGCCCGCGCTGCGGCGGCACCGGTAGCCTCAACGACAACCAGGGCCTCTTCTCGCTCGCCTCACCTTGCCCCGAATGCCGCGGGCGCGGCCTCAAGATCGTCGATCCCTGCCCCAACTGCGGCGGGTCCGGCACCGAGCCGCGCCAGCGCAAGGTGAAGGTGCGCATCCCTGCCGGCGTCGAAGGCGGCCAGCGAATCCGCGTGAAGGGTCGCGGCGAGCCGGGCGAGAACGGCGGGCCGGCGGGCGACCTGTTCGTCGTCGTGCACGTCGCCCACCACCCCCTCTTCGGACGCAAGGGCCGCAACCTCACGCTCAAGGCCCCGGTCACCTTCTCAGAGGCGACTCTCGGCGCCGACATCACCGTTCCGTCGCTCGACGGTCCGGTGACGCTGCGCATCCCGCCCGGCACACCGGGCGGCAAGACCTTCCGGGTGAAGGGTCGGGGCGTGCACACGGGCACGAGCGCAGGAGACCTCCTCGTCACGGTCGAGGTGACGGTCCCCGACCGCCTGAGCGACGAGCAGCGCAAGGCGGTCGAGGCGCTCGCCCGTGCGACGAGCGAGTCGCCCCGCCAGCATCTCGGAGTCCGGCAATGAGGAGCCGAACGGCCGAGGCCGCCCCGAGACGCCATGTCGCCCCCGCCGGCGCTCGCCGGGAGCCCGGCGCTCGCCGGGAGCCCGGCGAGCGCTCGCAGCGAGCCGTCTACGTCATCTCCGTGGCGGCCGAGCTCGCAGGGGTGCACCCACAGACGCTGCGCATCTACGAGCGGCGAGGGCTGCTCGACCCTGCGAGGACCGGAGGCGGGAGCCGCCGCTACTCGGAGGCCGACATCGCCCACCTGCGCCGCATCCAGCAGCTGACGGCAGAAGGCGTGAACCTCGAAGGGGTGCGGCGCATCCTCGAGCTCGAGGGGCGCATCGAGCTGCTGAGAGCCGAGGTCGACCGGGTACGCGCCGAGGCCGCCGAGACCATCGCCCGTACCCACCGCCAGTACCGCCGGGATCTCGTTCCGGTGTCGAAGACCCGGCTGCCGGCAAGGTGGAGGTCCTGACGCCGTGCCGCTTGACCCCAACCGCTGGACCCAGAAGACACAGGACGCCGCCCGGGAGGCCATCGCGGCCGCTCGCTCGCTCCACCACGCCGAGGTCGCCCCCGAGCACTTCCTCCTCGCAGCCATCGGCCAGGAGGGCGGCGTCGCCATTCCTTTGCTCGATCGGATGGGGGTGTCGCCGCTGAGTGCGCGGAACCGGCTCGACGAGTCGCTCCGGCGGATCCCGAAGGCATACGGGGGCGCCGAGCCGTCCTTTTCCCGTGAGCTGACCCACGCCTTCGAGGAGGCCGACGGCCTTCGCACCGAGATGGGCGACGAGTACCTCTCGGTCGAGCACATGCTGCTGGCGCTCGCCGACCGACTCGGGCTGAAGCGGGACGAGCTGCTCGCCGCCCTGCGCGAGGTTCGCGGGTCCCACCGGGTGGCTTCGCAGAACCCCGAGGAGCAGTACCAGGCGCTCGAACGCTACGGCAGGGACCTCACCGACCTCGCCCGCAGCCGGAAGCTCGACCCCGTCATCGGGCGCGACGAGGAGATCCGCCGCGTGATCCAGGTGCTCTCCCGGCGCACCAAGAACAATCCGGTTCTCATCGGCGAGCCGGGCGTAGGAAAGACCGCCATCGTCGAGGGCCTCGCCAACCGGATCGTCGAGGGCGACGTGCCCGAGGGCCTCAAGAACAAGCGGGTCGTCGCGCTCGACCTCGGCTCCATGGTCGCCGGCGCGAAGTACCGGGGCGAGTTCGAGGAGCGGCTGAAGGCAGTCCTGAAGGAGATCACCGACGCCGAGGGCGAGATCGTCACCTTCATCGACGAGCTCCACACAATCGTCGGGGCAGGTGCAGCCGAGGGTGCGATGGACGCCGGCAACATGATCAAGCCGATGCTCGCCCGGGGCGAGCTGCGCATGATCGGCGCCACGACGCTCGACGAGTACCGCAAGCACATCGAGAAGGACGCCGCGCTCGAGCGCCGCTTCCAGCCGGTGATGGTGAACCCTCCCTCGGTAGAGGACACGGTCGCCATCCTGCGCGGCCTGAAGGAGCGCTACGAGGTCCACCATGGCGTGCGTATCCAGGACGCCGCCCTCGTGGCAGCGGCGGTCCTGTCGGACCGCTACGTCGCCGGGCGGTTCCTGCCCGACAAGGCGATCGACCTCATCGACGAGGCCGCCAGCAAGCTGCGGATCGAGATCGACTCGATGCCGACGGAGCTCGACGTCGTGAACCGTCGCCTCCGCCAGCTCGAGATCGAGCAGCTCGCCCTGTCGAAGGAGGAGGACACCGCCTCGAAGGAGCGGCTGCGCCGCCTCGACGAGGAGATCGCCAACCTGCGCGAGCAGCTGACCGCGATGACCGCGCACTGGCAGTCCGAGAAGGACGCCATCGCGGCGATCCGCAGCCTGAAGAGCGAGGCGGAGACGGCCCGTGGCGAGATGGAGCGCTTCGAGCGCGAGGGCGACCTGCAGCGCTCGGCCGAGATCCGCTACGGCAGGCTGCCGGACCTCGAGCACCGCATCGAGGAGGCCACGGCCAAGCTCGCCGGGCTGCAGGCCGAACAGAAGATGCTGAAGGAGGAGGTCGACGCCGAGGACGTGGCCGAGGTCGTCTCCCGCTGGACAGGCGTGCCGGTCTCACGCCTCGTCGAGGGCGAGGTCGCGAAGCTCGTGCACCTCGAGGAGCTGCTGCACGCGAGGGTCGTCGGCCAGGACGAGGCGGTCGGCGCCGTCGCCAACGCCATCCGCCGCAGCCGAGCCGGCCTGGCGGATCCCCACCGGCCGATCGGGAGCTTCCTGTTCCTCGGCCCGACCGGCGTCGGCAAGACCGAGCTCGCCCGCAGCCTCGCCGAGGTCCTCTTCGACGACGAGCGGGCGATGATCCGCATCGACATGGGGGAGTACCAGGAACGCCACAACGTCTCCCGCCTCGTCGGCGCCCCCCCCGGGTATGTCGGCTACGAGGAGGGCGGGCAGCTGACCGAGGCCGTGCGCCGTCGCCCGTACGCCGTCGTGCTGCTCGACGAGATAGAGAAGGCCCACGCCGACGTCTTCAACGTCCTGCTGCAGGTGCTCGACGATGGGCGCCTCACCGACGGTCATGGCCGGACGGTCGACTTCACGAACGTCGTGCTGATCATGACCTCCAATCTGCAGGGCGACCCGATCGACTTCTTCAAGCCGGAGTTCGTCAACCGCATCGACGAGATCGTGCGGTTCCGGGCGCTCACGCGTGACGACCTCTCCCGCATCGTGGACATCCAGCTTCGCCACCTCGAGACCCGTCTTGCCGGTCGCCGCCTCACCCTCGTGCTCACCGACGAGGCCCGCACCTGGCTCGGCGACCACGGCTACGACCCAACTTTCGGGGCCAGGCCCCTCCGCCGGGTGATCCAGCGCGAGCTGGGCGACCGCTTGGCGGTCGCGCTGCTCGAAGGGAGCTACTCGGAGGGCGACACCATCGAGGTGGGCGTGAAGGCCGGCGGGCTCGCCGTCACCTGAGCTGAGCTGAACCTCTTGGCCGGCTGAGGGCGCCCGCGCAGGGCTCGGAGCCCGCGACGGCGCACGCCGCCCTGCGGGAGGTCTTCGAGCTCGCCGGGCGGTCGCCTAAGATCGGTACCCCGAGCGCCGCCGTGCGCCTGGGAGTCCCCAACCTCGACTCGGAGGCGACGCCGTGCCCGCGACCGTTGTGGTCGGAACCCAGTGGGGAGACGAAGGCAAGGGCAAGCTCACCGACCTCATGGCAAAGGACGTCCGGCTGGTGGTCCGCTACCAGGGCGGGCACAACGCCGGGCACACCATCGTCGTCGACGGCGAGACCTTCGTGCTCCAGCTCGTGCCGAGCGGTGTCCTCTACAGCCACACGACGCCAATCATCGGCAACGGCGTCGTCGTCGACCCCGCCGTGCTGCTCGAGGAGTGCGGCATGCTCGAGCGCCGCGGCATCGACACCTCACGCCTCGTCGTGTCTGGCAACGCCCATCTGATCATGCCGTACCACTACGAGCTCGACAAGATGACCGAGCGCTACCTCGGCCACAACAAGCTCGGCACGACGAAACGCGGCATCGGGCCCGCCTATGCCGACAAGGCCGCCCGCATCGGCCTTCGCGCCCAGGACCTCCTCGACCCGAAGATCTTCCGCCAGAAGCTTGACGTCGTGCTCCGAGAGAAGAACGCCATCCTCTCGCGGGTCTACAACCGTCTTCCTCTCGACGCCGACGACATCGCCGATCTCTACCTCGGCGACCTCGCCCCGAAGCTGGCGCCGATGCTCGGTGACAGCGTCGCCCTCGTGCACGAGGCGCTCTCGGCGGGCGAGCAGGTCATGCTCGAAGGCGCACAGGCGACCTTCCTCGACGTCGACCACGGCACGTACCCCTACGTGACCTCCTCGAACCCGACGGCCGGCGGGGCGTGCGTCGGAACGGGCATCGGGCCTCGCGACATCGACCGGGTAGTTGGAATAGTGAAGGCCTATACGACCCGGGTCGGCTCCGGGCCCTTCCCGACCGAGGCCGACGGCGAGACAGCCGACGTGCTCGTCGAGCGCGGGCACGAGTACGGCACGAACACCGGCCGGCGTCGGCGCCCTGGCTGGCTCGACCTCGTGATGATCCGCCAGGCCGTCCGGCTCAACTCGATCTCCGAGCTGGCGCTCACCAAGCTCGACGTGCTCTCCGAGTTCGACACGATCAAGGTGTGCGTCGCCTACGAGGCGGCCGGAGCTCGCTACGAGCACATGCCCTACCACCAGTCCGTGCTCCACGACGTGACCCCTGTCTACGAAGAGCTCCCCGGCTGGCGCTCCGACCTGAAGGGCGCCACGTCCGCCGCCCAGCTCCCCGGGGCCGCCCGCGCCTACGTGGACCTCGTCGCGGCGCAGGCCGGCGTCCCGGTCACCTTCGCCAGCGTCGGCCCTGGGCGCGAGCAGTACGTCTCTTTCGCGCCGTGACGCGAGCCACCGTCTGCGTCGTCGGCTCAGGCGCCCGCGAGCACGCCATCGCGTGGTCGCTCGCTCGCTCGGCCGACGTCGTCGTCACGCCCGGCAACCCGGGCATCGGCGGGGTCGCCCCCTCGGGCCACACCATCCGTTCCGATCCGAAACCCCCCCAGCTCCTCGACGCCTCCCTCTACGTGATCGGCCCCGAGGTGCCCCTCGTCGAAGGCCTCGCCGACGAGCTCAGAGCCGGCGGACGGCTCGTGTTCGGCCCCGGGGCCGCCGGCGCCCGCCTCGAGGGGTCGAAAGCCTTCATGAAGCAGCTCTGCGCCGGAGCAGGGGTGCCGACGGCCGCCTGGGCCTGCTTCGCCGAGCCCTCGCCGGCGATCGAGTTCATGAAGTCGCTGGCGCCGCCCTATGTCGTGAAGACGGACGGCCTCGCGGCTGGAAAGGGGGTGCTCGTCACCTCGGACCTGGCCGAGGCGGCAGCCGACGTGGCCGCGAAGCTCTCCGGCTCGGCATTCGGCGGTGCCGGCAGGCGGGTCGTGATCGAAGAGGCAATGGCAGGGCCCGAGCTCTCGCTCTTCGCCGTCTGCGACGGGACCCGGGCTCTCCCGCTCCCTGAGGCGCAGGACTTCAAGCGCCTCGGCGACGGCGACACCGGGCCCAACACCGGCGGCATGGGCGCCTACTCCCCGGTGCCCTCGGCAGGGGACGCCGCCGTCTCCGAGGCGATGGGCCGCATCGTCGAGCCTGCTCTCGACGCCCTCAGCCGGTCGGGCGCCGACTACCGCGGCCTGCTCTACGCCGGCGTCATGCTGACGCCCGACGGGCCGAAGCTGGTGGAGTTCAACGTCCGTTTCGGCGATCCCGAGACCGAGGTCGTGCTGCCCCGGGTGAGAGGAGACCTCGTCGAGCTCCTGGCGGCAGCGGCCGGCGGCGATCTCCGCCCGGCTGCCGCCGAGGCCGCCTGCGCGCCCGACGCGGCCGTCTGCGTGGTGGCGGCTGCACCGGGCTATCCCGAGGCGCCTCGCAGCGGCACACCCATCTCGGGTGTCCGAGCGGCGGGTACCCTCCCAGGCGTGACCGTCTTTCACGCCGGGACGCGCCGGCTCGACGACGGCACCCTCGTCACCGCCGGCGGCAGGGTGCTGTGCGTGAGCGCCCTCGGGTCGACGATCACGGCCGCGAGGGCACGGGCCTACGAGGCGATCGCAAGGGTGGGTTTCGAGGGGATGACCTACCGGCGCGACATTGCCGAGGCTGCCGCCAAGAGCGAGGTCACATGATCCCCCGTTACTCGCTGCCGGAGATGGCGTCGCTCTTCTCCGACGAGGCGCGCCTCGGCCTCTGGCTCGAGGTCGAGCTGCTCGCCCTCGAGGCATTGGCCGAGCTCGGCGAGGTGCCGGCCGCGTACCCGGCAGCCTGCCGGGCCCGCGCGCCGGTCGTCGACGCCGGCTTCGTCGCCCGTGTGAGCCGGCGCGAGCAGGTGACCGATCACGACGTGGCGGCGTTCGTCGACGTCGTCCAGGCGACGATCGGCCCGCCGGAAGGCTCGTTCGTCCATCACGGCCTCACCTCCTCCGACGTGGTCGACACTGCCCTCTCGACCACCCTCACCCGGGCCGCCGACCTCCTCCTCGAGGCGTCGGTGGACTTCGTCGAAGTGCTGCGGAGGCGGGCGGTCGAGCAGGCCGGGACGGCGATGCTCGGGCGGACCCATGGCATGCACGCCGAGCCAACCACCTTCGGCGTGAAGCTGGCGCTGTTCTGCCTTCAGGCGGACCGCGACCGGGAGCGGCTGCGACGGGCGCGAGACGCAGTCGCCGTCGGAAAGCTCTCGGGCGCGGTCGGCACCTACTCGAACGTCGATCCCTTCGTCGAGCGGCACGTCTGCCATTCGCTCGGGCTGCGGCCGGTGCCGGCGACCCAGGTGATAGCGCGGGACCGCCATGCCGAGTACCTCTACGCGCTGGCAGCCGTCGGCTCGACCGTCGAGGCGCTCGCGACCGAGATCCGCCACCTTCAGCGCTCAGAGGTGGCCGAGGTCGAAGAGGCCTTCGGCGCCGGCCAGAAGGGCTCCTCGGCCATGCCGCACAAGCGCAACCCGATCACCGCCGAGCGGCTCGTCGGGCTTGCGAGAGTCCTGCGCGGCTACCTCGTCGCCGGCCTCGAGGATGTCGCTTTGTGGCACGAGCGTGACATCTCACACAGCTCGGTCGAGCGGATCGTCCTCCCCGACGCCAGCCTGCTCGCCTACTACTCGCTGCGGCGGGCGGCGCGCCTCGTCGAAGGGCTCGTCGTGAAGGCGGAGCGCATGCTCGAGAACCTCCTGGAGGGCTCGTACGGGCTCGTGTTCTCCCAACCGGTCCTTCTCGCCCTCGTGCGGGCGGGCCTCGACCGTGACGACGCCTACAGGATCGTGCAGCGCGACGCCCTCAGCGCCCAGAGCGAGCGCGTGCCGCTCCGCTCGGTGCTCGAGAAGGACGCCGACGTGGTGGCGGCGCTCGGCGCGGATGCGGTCGCCGCCGTGCTCGACGACGCCTTCGACCTCGAGCGGGCGCTCGCCCATGCCACGCATACCATCGACGCCCTGAAGGAGCTCCCGTGACGCTCAGGCGCCTCTACTCGGGCAAGGTGCGCGACGTCTACGACGCTGGCGGCGGCCTCCTGCTCATCGTGGCCACTGACCGGATATCTGCCTTCGACCGGGTCTTTGCGGAGCCTGTGCCGGACAAGGGCCGGGTGCTCACGGCGATGACGGCGTTCTGGTCCGAGCAGCTCGGCGACATCGCGCCGACTCACCTGGTCACGACCGACCCGTCCCGATTCCCCGCCGGAGCCGCCGGGCTCAGGGACCTGGAGGGGCGGGCGATGCTCGTCCGGCGGGCGGAGATGCTGCCGCTCGAGTGCATCGTGCGGGGCTACCTCTCCGGCTCCGCCTGGAAAGAGTACAAGGCCACCCGGACCATGCACGGATCTCCGCTCCCCGCAGGCATGCGGGAGTCCGACCCGCTGCACTCGCCTGTCTTCACGCCTTCGACGAAAGCAGCAGCGGGCCACGACGAGAACATCTCCTTCGAGGAGGCCGCGAGGATCGTCGGGCCCGAGCAGGCCGAGCGCGCGAGGGAGATCTCGCTCGCCGCCTACGCGCGAGGCGCCGCGAGGGCGTCCGAGCACGGGATCGTGGTCGCCGACACGAAGTTCGAGCTCGGTCTCGTCGGCGGCGAGCTCGTGATCTGTGACGAGATCCTCACACCGGACTCGAGCCGGCTCTGGGCGGCCGAAGAGTGGCGCCCGGGGCGGACGCCGCCGTCGTTCGACAAGCAGCCGGTGCGGGACTGGGCCGAGACCACTGGCTGGGACAAGGACTCCGACCCTCCAGAGCTTCCGCCCGAGGTGGTGGCCGCCACGCGGGAGCGCTATGTGGCCGCCTACGAGCGCATCACCGGAAGGTCCTTTGCCGACTGGTGGGGTGTGGCCAGGTGAGGTTCCTCGTCACCGTCGAGGTGACCGCCCTGGACTCCATCGCCGACCCGGAGGGCCAGACGATCGAACGGGCCCTCCCGCTGCTCGGCTTCAGCGGCATCGGGCGTGTGCGGGTCGGCAAGCTCTTCCGCCTGGAGATCGAGGCGGACGACGCCGCAGATGCCGAGCGACGTTCCCTCGAGCTGTGCGACCACCTGCTCGCCAATCCGGTGATCGAGCAGGCAGAGGTGCATGTGACGGAGCAGACCACGCAGTGAGCCCGGGAGACGACGCTTCCAGGCCGGGCGGCCGCCCCAGGATCGCCGTGGTGGTCTTCCCCGGCACGAACTGCGAGCACGACACCGCGGCAGCCCTCCGCCGAGCCGGGGCCGAAGCGTCGCTCGTCTGGCACACCGAGGAGCGCCTCGAAGGTTTCGACGGAGTCGTCGTGCCGGGAGGCTTCGCCCACGGCGACTATCTCCGGCCGGGAGCGATCGCCCGCTTCTCGCCCGTCATGGAAGCAGTCGGCAGGCTGGCGGCGCTCGGCGCGCCGGTCCTCGGGATCTGCAACGGGTTCCAGGTGCTGACCGAGGCGCGCCTTTTGCCCGGGGCGCTCCGGCGCAATTCGGGGCTGCGGTTCCTCTGCGAGACGGTCGCCTGCAAGGTGACCTCAGGCCGCTCGGCCGTCACCCGAGGGGTGGCACCCGGCACTGTGCTGCAGCTGCCCATCAATCACTATGAGGGCAACTACACCTGTGACGAAGCCACCCTGAGCGCCCTGCGCAGCTCGGGCAGCATCGTGCTGACATACGAGGACACACCGAATGGCTCGGTCGGCGGCATCGCAGGAGTCTGCAACGAAGAGGGCAATGTGGTCGGTCTCATGCCGCATCCCGAGCGCGCGAGCGACGCGCTCCTCGGCAGCACCGGCGGCCTCGTCCTCCTCAGGCCATTCGTCGAGAGCTCTTCCCGCTACGGTGCGAGGACGCTGCCGCCGGCAGCCATACCGGCGGACTAACGGCGACTCCAATGGATACCTGCGCGCTGGAGGACGTCGGACGGCACTCCGGCCTCGCGCCAGGTGCTGTAGTCGATCCCCTTTCGCTCGCCGTACTCGGCCGCCACTTCGACGAAGGCGTCTTCGAGAGCGGGAAGGTCGTCCTCGGACTGCTCGCTGGCAGCGCTCAGCCGCTGCTCGAGATCACGACGCTGCTGGATGAGATGGACGCGCTGCAACGGCTCCGCCGACGCTATCTTCGCCTCCACTTCCTCGAGGCGCTTCTCGAGCGTCTCAGTGCTCACTTGGCGCCCCCGCCGCGGGCGATGCGTCTCGAGCGCGACGAGGTAGCGGCGAACTGCATTTCCCTGCCGCCGCCCGGCCGCGAGCGCATCTTTGTGCTCCGAGGTGAGGCTGGTCTTGGCTTGTCTCTTACGAGGTGGCATGCCTCAAGTTTCCACCCATTTTCTCGAACATGCAAACAGGACAGCGGTGAAGTGTTCTGCCGGCACCACAGGAGCATTGGATGAGGGCATCGGGCAATACGGACATTCGGCTGTCCAGGGGAGCAGCGGTACCCCATCAACAGCTCGGTCTCACAGACGGCGAGTACGAGATGATCCTCACAGTCCTCGGCCGCGAGCCTTCTCCAGTCGAGCTCGCTATGTACTCGGTGATGTGGAGCGAGCATTGTTCCTACAAGTCGTCACGCATTCATCTGAGACGTCTTCCCTCCGAGGGCCCACATGTCCTCGTCGGCCCAGGAGAGAACGCCGGCGTCGTCGACGTCGGCGACGGGATCGCGCTCGCGGTGCGAATCGAGAGCCACAACCACCCCTCCGCCGTCGAGCCCTACCAGGGCGCCGCGACGGGCGTAGGCGGCATCCTCCGAGATGTCTTCACGATGGGCGCCCGTCCGGTCGCGCTCATGGACCCGCTCTTCTTCGGCCCGCTCGAGGACGCGAGGTCGCGTTACGTCTTCGACGGCGTGGTGCGCGGGATCGCCGGCTACGGCAACTCGGTCGGAGTGCCGACGGTGGGCGGGCAGCTCACCTTCTCCTCCTGCTACAGGGGGAACCCGCTCGTCAACGTGTTCTGCCTCGGCGTGCTGCCGGTCGAGCGCCTGGTGCTCGGCCGGGCATCGGGCGTCGGCAACCTCGCCTTGCTGCTCGGTTCCCTCACGGGACGGGACGGGATCGGCGGCGTGAGCGTGCTGGCCTCGGCGGGTTTCGAGCCTGGGGGCGGGGCGGCCGGGGCGGCCGGGGCGGCCGGGGCGGCCGAAGGGTGGGCGACCAAGCGGCCGAGCGTTCAGATCGGCGACCCGTACGAGGAGAAGCGGCTGATCGAAGCCTGCCTCGACCTCTTGGACCAGCACCTCGTTGTGGGCATCCAGGACCTCGGCGGCGCCGGGCTCACCTGCGCGGCCGCCGAGACGGCAGCGAGGGCCGGCCTCGGCATGCAGGTCGACGTCTCGGCAGTGCCCCTGCGGGAAGCTGGAATGACACCTGCAGAGATCATGACCAGCGAGAGCCAGGAGCGCATGCTGGCGATCGTCGAGCCCTCGGCGCTCGAGGGCATCCTTCTCACCTGTGCGCGCCACGAGGTACGGGCAAGCGTGATCGGCAGGGTCGTCGGGTCCGGCGAGGGCGGCGGGAGCCTGGTCGTTCGCGACGGGCCGGACGGCCAAGTCGTAGCCTCAGTGCCGGCGCGCTCGCTTGCCGACGGGGCACCGCTCTATGCGCGGCCGGCCGCGCCGCCGGAGGACCTCGCGGTGCTCCGCCAGCCCGGTGAGGACGCCCGTGCGGCGGCTGGGCCGGGCCCATGGCCCTTCGACCCTGCATCGGACCTGCTCGCGCTCCTCTACGACCCGGCCTTCGTCGCACGCCAGTACGACCACCAGCTCTTCCTCAACACCGTTCGCGGGCCGGGCGAGGCCGACGCCACGGTTCTCAGGTTGGCCGCCCCCGGCGTTGCCTGGACAGGAAAGGGCCTGGCGCTCACATGCGACGCCAACCCGTCGTGGTGCGTGCTCGACCCACATGCCGGCGCAGCGCTCACCGTCGCAGAGGCCGCCCTCAACATCGCCTGCGCGGGCGGCGTGCCAATCGCAGTCGTCGACTGCATGAACTTCGGCAACCCGGAGCACCCCGCCGTGATGTGGCAGCTCTCCGAGGCGATCGACGGCATCGCCGAGGCCTGCCGGGTCTTCGGGATACCGGTCGTCGGCGGCAACGTGTCGCTCTACAACGAGAGCGGCGGCGAGGACATCGACCCGACGCCCGTGATCGCGATGGTCGGCCTCATCGAGTCCCTCACCCGGCGCCCACCTGGGATCTGGCTCGGCGAGGCCGACGCGGTCGTGCTCGTCGGCGGCAGCAGCACTCCACGGTCGTCGCGTGCGGGACCCGCGCCCGCGGGCGCGCCGTCCGGCGCGCCGGCGCTCGGCGGCTCCCGATGGGCGGTGCAGGTGAGGGGGGGGCGCGGCGGCGAGCTCCCGGCGCTCCACCCCGGGCTGCACACGGCCGTCTGCGAGCTCGTGCGCTCGCTCGTCGTTGCAGGAGCGGTCAGCGGTGTCCACGACGTGAGCGATGGCGGTCTCGCCATGTGCCTTGCGGAGCTGTGCTGTGCCTCCGGCCGCGGCATCTCAGTCGCCGGCATCGACACGCCTGCCTCCTTCTTCTCCGAGGCGCCGTCGAGGGTGATCGTCTCGGCACCCGATGCGGCCGCGATCCTCCGGGCCTGCTCGAACGCCGGGGTCGCAGCCTCGGTGCTCGGAACGGTCGTCGGCAGACGCCTCCTTGTCGAGGGTCTGGTAGATCTCGAGGTGGCCGAGCTGCAGCAGGTGCGCTCAGGTCGGCTACAAGAGGCAGCCGACCCGGCGCGGCGGTGACCGCCTGAGGCTGTGCAGGCTCACTACCCGGCGAGCTGCAGGCTCACTGCTCGGCCCGCTGCTCGGCCCGCTGCTCGGCCCGCTGCTCGGCCCGCTGCAGCAGGAAGGTGCCGGTGGCACGGCTCACGAGGGCGCCCTCTGCGGTCTCGACGCGGGCTTCGGCGAACGCGATCTGTCGCGCCTCTCGCACGACGGCGCCACGGACGGCCAGGCGGTCGCCGACCGCTGCCGGCCGCATCGCCTCTGTCTTCATCTCGAGGGTGGCCTTGGTTCGGTCGCGCCCTCGTAGGCCGGCGTTGACGGCAAAGTTCATCGCCGCGTCGAGCACGACCGAGTGGACTCCCGCCTGGACGATCCCGTGCGGGTTGCAGGCGAGCTGCCTCGGCTCCCAGACGGCGGTCGCCCATCCCGCCTGGTCGTCGTCTTCGACGCCGTAGTCGTCGAAGGACACGCCGACGGCGGCGAGGAGCTCCATTCCGCCGTCGCCGAGCCAGCGGCTCATGTCCTTTGGTGGGGTCTCGGAGTCGCCCGCGAGGCTTGCACTCTGCTCGGCCGGCGAGCTCCCGCCCGAGCCCGGCACGTCGCTCGCTGTCGTCACGGCCGGTCAGGCTAGCCGGGTGGCTGCCCGTGGGCGCCCGACGGTACTCTCCTTTCCGGCACGTCAGCAATCGAGCGACTGCCATTCGCTCACAGCCGAGGAGAGTCGGGATGCCGAACGCCGTAATCGTGGACGCCGTCCGTACGCCAGGAGGCAGGCGCAACGGCAAGCTCTCCGGCTGGCACCCGGTCGATCTCGCAGCCGAGACGCTGAAGGCGCTCGCCCAGCGCAACGACCTCGACCCGGCGATCGTCGACGACGTCGTCATGGGCTGCGTGATGCAGGTGGGTGACCAGGCCCTGAACGTCGGGCGGAACGCCGTGCTGGCAGCCGGTTGGCCCGAGTCGGTACCTGCGACCACCGTCGACCGCCAGTGCGGCTCGTCCCAGCAGGCACTCCACTTCGTCGCGCAGGGCGTCATAGCCGGTGCGTACGACGTCGCCATAGCAGCAGGCGTCGAGACGATGACGCGGGTGCCCATGGGTGCCTCGATCGGCTCGGGGGTGGGGTTCCCCTTCGGGCCGAGCGTCCGCCAGCGCTACGAACCTGCGGGCGGCCTGGTGCCCCAGGGGATCTCGGCCGAGATGATCGCCGAGAAGTGGGCCATCTCGCGCGAGGAGCTCGACGGGTTCGGGGCGCGCTCTCAGCAGCTCGGCCTGCGAGCGACCGAGGAGGGCCGTTTCGAGCGTGAGCTCCTGCCCGTCGCGGTGCGCGATGCCGAGGGCAACCTCACCGACGAGCTGCTCGCCGCCGACGAGGGTCTCCGGCCGGGCACGACGGTGGAGACGCTCGCCAAGCTGAAGCCGGCGTTCAAGGAGGACGGCAAGGTCACAGCCGGGAACTCCTCCCAGATCACCGACGGCGCCGCCGCAGTCCTCGTCATGTCCGAGGAGCGGGCGGTCGAGCTGGGCCTGCGTCCGAGGGCCCGTGTCGTCGGGTTCTCCGTGGTCGGCGTCGACCCGGTGACGATGCTCACCGGTCCGATCCCTGCGACTCTGAAGGTGCTCGAGCGCGCGAAGCTCTCGATGGACGACATCGACCTCGTCGAGATCAACGAGGCCTTCGCCTCGGTCGTCCTTGCCTGGGAGAAGGAGCTCCATCCGGACATGTCCAAGGTGAACGTGAACGGCGGTGCGATCGCCCTCGGGCACCCCCTCGGGGCGTCGGGAGCAAAGCTGATGGCGACGCTCTTGAACGAGCTCGAGCGCCGCGGCGGCCGTTACGGCCTCCAGACGATGTGCGAGGGCGGCGGGCTCGCCAACGCCACCGTCATCGAGCGCCTCGACTGACTTGGCCTGCCGATACGATGACGCCTTGGCGCCAGTTCAGTGGTAGGTGGTCGCCATCACGAGGCCGGCGATGATAGCGACGATGCCGGCGACGAGGTAGTAGTTGTGCGTGCCACTCGGCAGCACGCCTACGTAGTTGAGCACGATGAGGAGCAGTCCGAGGACGAGCAGGGCAAGCAGGAGCACCCCGACCCAGGCCGGGCTCTTGCGCTGCTCCTTGGGGATGGGCGGCGTGTAGCGGCCCGAGCTGCCGGGACGCCCGCTGCCGGGACGCCCGTTGCCGGTCGCGCCCCTCGCCGCCCTCGCCCCTCTCGTCCCCCTCGTCCCCCTCGTGCGGTGCTGTGCCTGGCTCTCGCCCTTTGGAGTCACGCGACCCGTCCGAGGAGCGCCCCGCTTCCCGCCGGGCCCCTGGGCTGATGCTGACTGGTCTCTGCTCTCGGACTTGCTCTGCGGCACGGTCGGCAAGGTTAGCTACGACTGGAGCGGTACCCTCACCGCAGCCCGAGGAGCAGCCCTAGCGTGCGGGTCGTCGTAATCGACAACTACGACAGCTTCGTCTACAACCTCGTGCAGTATCTGGGCGAGCTCGGCGCCGAGCCGCTCGTCGTCCGCAACGACGAGGTCGACGTCGCAGAACTGGGCCACCTCTCGCCCGACGCGCTGCTCGTCTCTCCCGGTCCCGGCCGACCCGGCAGCGCAGGGATCAGCAAGGAGGCGATCCTCGCCCTCGGCTCGGCCGGCGTGCCTGTCCTCGGCGTCTGCCTCGGCCACCAATGTGTCGGAGAGGTCTTCGGCGGCTCGATCGTACGCGCGCCCGAGGTGGTGCATGGGAAAGCGTCGAACATCTTGCACGACGGCTCCGGTGTCTTCGCCGGCCTGCCCAACCCGTTCCTCGCGACCCGCTATCACTCCCTCGTCGTCGAGGCGCTGTCCGTCCCAGAGGTGCTCGAGGTGACCGCCCGCTCGTCCGATGGCCTCGTCATGGGGCTGAGGCACCGCGCACTGCCGATCGAAGGAGTCCAGTTCCACCCCGAGTCGATCCTCACCGGCGACGCCGGCAGGACCCTCGTGCGCAACTTCGTCTCGATGGCCGGAAAGGGCCCCGCCGGGACGAGCCCGCGGGCGGCGCCACCGGCTGCGCGATCGAGCTAGTGCCGCCCGTGACGCTGGTGATGACCCTGCAGCGTCGGGAGCGTGGTCGCGCTGGTCGTAGTGGTCGTGGTGGTGGAAGTAGTCGTGGTGGTGGTGGGACCGCTGTCGATGACGATCGTCACCGAGGCGCCGGCCGCAGCCTGAGTGCCGCCAGTCGGCGTCTGGCTGATGACGGTGTTCTGCTGGGCAACCGACCCGGTCGTGTACTGCACGATGACCTGGAAGCCCTTGGCTGACAGAGCCGCCTGGGCCTGGGGCTGGGTGTCGTTGAGGACGTTCGGCACGGTCACGCCCGGCCCGGCGGACACGATGATGTTGATGTAGGTCCCGACCGGCTCGGTCGTGCCCGGTGGTGGGCTCGTCGTGACGACGTCGCCCTTCGGGACCGTGGCAGAGAGCTGGGTCTGCGAGGTCGCCCCGACCTTCAGCCCTGCGTTGTAGAGCTCGGCTTCGGCGTTCGGCAGTGTCTTGCCGGTGAGATCAGTGGGCACTTTCACCAGCTGGGCACCGGAGATGTAGTAGAGCGTCACGGTGCTTCCGGGAGGTCTCAGGATGCCCGGGCTCGGAGACTGCCGGACGACGAGGCCCTGGGTCTGGTTCGGGCTGGTCGGGCGCACCGGTACGAGGGCCACCTTGAAGCCCTTGGCCTTGAGAGCTGTCTCCGCCGTGTTGTAGGGCACATCGAATTCGCTCGGCACCTGGATGTCTGCCAAGCCGGCCGAGTAGGAGAGCGTGACTGTGCTCCCCGACCTCACCACCGTGAGCGGTCCGGGGACCTGGCCGATCACGACGCCCTTCGGCTTGCTCGAGTGCTCGGGGTTGAGCTGGTACCTGAGGCCGTGCTGCTTGAGGATTGCCTCGGCTTGACTGAGCGGGGAGCCGATGACGTCCGGCTCTCTCACCGATGGCTTCGCGCCGAAGTAGCCGAGCTGGCGACCCCCGTAGTAGACCAGCACCCCGAGTGCTGCGAGCAGGAGCAGCCCGGCGAGGACCCAGGGGATCCAGCGGCGCTTCGGCATCTCGGAAGGGACCCCGTCGCCGTGAGCGACCTCCGTGCGCTGCTCGACGGCGGTCGCCGGCGTCCCAGCCATCGGCCCCGGCAACACGGTCGTCGTCGCAGGAGAGAGCATCTGGGTGGCCGCCGCCCCGAGGGTGCCGCCGGTCGCCATCGCGGCTGCTCCCGCCAGCACGGGCGACCCCTGCGAGAAGCGCTGCAGGTCTGCGCGCAGGTCCTCGGCGGTCGCATAGCGGTCCCCCGGGTGCTTGGCCATCGCCCGCAGGATGATCGCCTCGAGCGCCCCGGGCACTCGTGACTCGATCTCTCGAGGTCGCACCGGGGTCTCCGAGACGTGCTTGTAGGCGATGGCGACCGGCGTGTCCGCGGCGAACGGCGGACGCCCCGTCACCATCTCGTAGAGGACGACGCCGAGAGAGTAGACGTCGCTGCGACCGTCGACGCCGAAGCCCTGCGCCTGCTCGGGCGAGAAGTACGTGGCCGTTCCCATCACGAGCCCGGTCTGGGTCACGTTGTCGTCGGCCCCGATCGCCCGGGCGATGCCGAAGTCGGTCACCTTTACCTGCCCGTCGCGGGTGAGAAGGACGTTGCCCGGCTTGATGTCGCGGTGGACGACGCCGTGGCGGTGGGCGTAGCTGAGAGCCTTGGCGATGTCGGCTGCGACCGCGGCCGAGCGCACCGGCGAGAGCGGCGCCTCAGACTTGATGACGGCCGACAGCGGCTCGCCGTCGACGTACTCCATGACGATGAAATAGGTGCGGTCCGACTCCCCCCAGTCGAAGACCGGGACGATGTTCGGATGCGAGAGGTTGGCGGCCGCCTGCGCCTCCCGTCGGAAACGATCGACGAACGAGCTGTCGCTCGACAGCTCCGGGAACAGCACCTTCAGCGCGACCGGGCGGTCCAGGAGGAGATCCCTCGCGAGATAGACCTGGGCGGTACCGCCGCGGGCGATCTGGTGGCTGAGCTCGTAGCGGCCGTTGTAGATCGGCGGGGAGCTGTCCCCAGGCCTGGTGGGGTTGCGGCTCATGCGACCTCGAGCCTATTGGAGTGGCGGGGAGGCCGAGGACCCGCCTCAGCCGGGGCGCCAAGAACGCGAGCGGCGCTGCGGGCGCTGCGGGCGCTGCGGGCGCTGCGGGCGCTGCGGGCGCGAGCGCCAGCACCGTAAGGGCCAGCCCCGTGAGGGCCAGCCCCTGTCCCGCAGGCACCGCAAAGGCAACGGCTCATGGGGCGAGCCCGAGCGCCTGGCGGAGGATGGGGATCAGCACCGGGCCGGCGACCGACGCACCCGTCGGGTTGGTGGCACACGATGTCGAGTTGCTCGGTATGGGCACGACCGCGGCCGCTGCGACCGTCGGCGTCTCCCCGGGTCCGGCAGGCCCGAAGGAGACGAGCCAGTTGTAGGTGCCGCAGACGTTCTTCTGCGGCTCTGCGGTGCCGGTCTTGGCAGCCATCGTCGGCATGCCCTGGCCGTACTGTTGGAAGACCCCGTAGGCGGTGCCAGCAGGGTTCTGGGTGACCCCCAGCATGAGCTTGCGCACCTGCTGGGCGGTGCTCGCAGACGTCGCCTGGCGCCACACCTGTGGCTTCGCCTGGTACTCGATGTTGCCGTACTTGCCGACCGCCCGCGAGACCAGGTAGGGCTTCATCATCTTCCCGTGGTTGGCGATCGCCGCGGCCACGAGCGCCATCTGCAGCGCGGTGGCGGTGTCGTCGAGCTGGCCGATGGCCGAGTAGCCCATGTAGGGAGTGGCGCCGATCTGGGAGGGCGAGGGAAAGATGCTCGGGGCGACCTCTGCCTTCGGCAAGTCGATCGGGGGCGTCGAGTCGAAGCCGAACGAGCGTGCCTCGAGGGCGAGGTTGATCGGCCCGAGGGCGACGCCGATGCGGCTGAAGGAAGTGTCGCACGACTGGAGCAGCGCCATCGCCAGGTCCCCTCCGCACAGCTCGCTCGCGTAGTTGTGGATCTTCTGCGGCGGATTGCCCGAGTTGGGAAAGCTGTAGGAAGACTCGACCGGGTAGATCCTCGTCGCAAGCGAAGGGTCGTGGTCGAAGATGGCCGAGGTGGTGACGATCTTGAAGGTCGAGCCCGGCGCGAGCGGGCGGTAGGTGGCGAGGTTCGGCAGCGGGCTGTCGTTGTACGGATAAGCGGCGATGCGCTTGTAAGCGGCGTCGGCGACCTTCGGCGAGTGCGATGCGAGCCCGTTCGGGTTGTAGCTCGGGTACTCCGCCATGGCAAGGACTGCTCCGGTACGCGGGTCGAGCACCACCATGGCACTTCCCGGCTCGTTGGCGGCCTTCAGCACGTTGTAGGCGGCGACTTGGAGCTTCTCCGAGACGGTGAGCTGGACCGTGTCGGTCTCGGTGTGCTGGCTGAGCAGCTGCCCGAGGGTGTTCGTCGGTGACTCGTGCTGGGCAAGCAGCGAGTCGTATTGAGCCTCGATCCCATAGGGGTCCGACGCCGCGACGACGTCGTAGTACCCGGTGATGGGTGCGAAGGCCTCGGCTGTGAGCGGCGGGTAGATGCGCTGCCAGCGCCAGTAGTCGTGGACCGGCTTCGATTCTGCCAGCACGTAGCCGTCCGCGGACACTATCGCTCCCCTCGGCAGCCGAAGCGCCGAGACCGCCGACGATGCCGTCTCGTTGATGAGCGGGTTCTTCACCAGCTTCGGCGCCTGCCGGACCTGGATGTTGTTCAGCTGGATGAAAAGGACGACGAAGCAGAGAAGCATCACTGCGCCCACCCAGCGGATTCTCGGGTTCACGGCCTGCTCCTCATCCGGTCTTCGAGGTGGTCGTCGTGGTCGAGGCCGGCCTGGTGGTCGTCGTGGTCGAGGCCGGCCTGGTGGTCGTCGTGGTCGAGGCCGGCCTGGTCGTCGTCGTGGTCGAGGCCGGCCTGGTCGTCGTCGTGGTCGAGGCCGGCCTGGTCGTCGATGGCGTGTAGGCGGTCGATGGGGGGGCCGTCGAAGCCGGCAGGGTGGACGTGGCGAGCCCGAGGAGACCGAAGCTCTTCTCCTTCGCCAGCTCGGTCACCAGCTGGCGCGCGGCGGCAAGCGACGACTCAGTCACTCCCGCCTTCAGCTCGGACACGGTAGAGGCGAGCAGCTTGCGGGTCTTCACGCGGCTGACGTCGATCAATTGCGGCTTGAACCAGAGCATCCCCCCGGGCCGTCCCTGGTAGATCGCCACCCGGTTGCCGTCGAGACCGACGTAGAACGAGGACTGGTTGAACCAGATGAC
>JAKATT010000177.1 GCA_021818615.1 Actinomycetes bacterium
GAGTACATCAAGAGCGCACCGTTCTCGAGGTGACGTCCGGATGGGTGCGTCACGGCCGATCGCCGGGGATGGCACGCGCATACACAGGCGAAGGGTGCTACCGGACAGTCGTTTGACCCTCGCTGCGGCGAACGTTCGCGCCACTGCGGGGTGGCGGCTCGGAGGCGTTCTTGCCACCTCGACGACAGGTGTCTACACAAGTGGCTGGCACTCTCGCAGGCGGAGTCCTAGCCTGTATCTCCGAGCTCGGTGGCGGTCGGCAAACGAGCAGTGTGATGCGGATCTGGTGCAGATGGGCAACCTAAGCCTGCCGCCGTGCCACCGGTAACGCCTCTACCAGGGGAAACAAACCGAGCGGACGACGGGATTCGAACCCGCGACCCTCACCTTGGCAATTCGATCCCAGCGCTGCTCCGACCAGGGCCTCTCGACATAACTGCTGGTCACATGGTCCACGCCGTCCGTCTAGGTCCACACTGTACGACCAAATCCTGCGCGCTAATGGCACATATGTGGCACGCCGGGGAGCCGCGTAGTAGCTGGTCAACGTCACAGTTCTGGGGCTCAGAGAGATCGATTCAGTCACAGTTCAGACCCTACTACGGGCCTGAGACATCAGCGGGTCATGACTCCACCAGCTCCGCTCGCAGCGTCTCGACCGTCCACGTCGGACAGCCGCAGCCGAGGAAGTCGTGGTCGCCAGTGAGGATGCCTGCGTTGAGGACCATGGCCAGGGCAACGGTTGGCCAGTCGTTGGGGTCCCGTGGAACGCGTCGCCGTGCTGCCGCCTCCACGCGCTCGTAAAAGTTACGAGAGATCACCTCAATGGCGTGCTCGGTAGGGAGCGCGGGAATCTGAGTGGAGAGCTGGTCCGCTTGGTCTGTAGTCAGTCGCCCCTGACGGACGATGACAGCGAGCCGCCGTGTGATTTCGTGCAGGGTTTCATCCCACTGCTCTGCAGCGACGACGACATCGAGTCGAGGGTCGGCGAGGAGTACCCGTCCCTGCGGAGCAACTGTGCGACGAGCACGCTCGCATCCGCCACGATGATCATTCAGGCATGGGCCGCCGCAGGTCGAACAGCTGCGCCAGCTCCTCTTCGGTCATCCCGGTCTCTTCGAGAATCTTCTCGACGGTACGTCCGAGGTTCTCAATCGCCTGCTTGACTTGCTCATGGTCACGCTCGACTGGGATGTAGAAGCCGATCACCTGGCCGTGCTTGTTGACGGCGACCGGATCGGACCCGGACAAGTAGGTGGTGGCGTGATCCCGGAACTCCCGGACGCCGACGTTCTTCAGCTTTGACATTTGTGGTCACCTCGTGGTCACATTGTACGCCGGTCGGGCTCAGCTGGTCAACGACCGTGATGAGCGGCACGTCGGACTCGATGGCACCCAACCAGCTCGGAGTGACTCCACTCCTGTCCCTGTACCACCCAGGCCGGTAGGGCTCCGGCCTCAAGACGTGCTCTGGGGCACGAGTGCCCCCTTCGGGCGCTCCGCTTCGTCCGTGGGCGGTGGGTCACCTCGATGAATCCACACTCTCACTGGAGGGCACCACGATGGTCCCGACAACCTTCAACCTCATCCGGACGTTTACCCGCCGACGACGGGTCGTCCGCCACCCGGACGCTGTGCCCGAAGCGCAGCTCAACCTCCCCCGAAGGATCGACGGTCCTGCAGCTGCAGCACAGGTCGCTGGTGACCTGCTCCGGCATCGCCGGGAAGACATCACGCTGGCGCTCTACCTGGACGACCGGCACCGCCTCGTCGGGACAGCCATCCTCGCTGTCGGCTGGGCTCAGGCAGCTCGCCTCTCGGCACGCCCGATCCTCTCAGGATCCCAGGCGTGTCGGGCCACCGGCTTCGTTCTCGTCCGTTATCGCCGCTGGGGCGCTCCCAGCGCCACGGAACCCGAGGATCGCACCTTCCGGTCCATCGCGGCGGCGTGCAGCCGGTACGGGCTCGTGGCGGTCGATCACCTCGTGGTGGTCGGCTGACGGGTGTTGCAGCTCGGCCAGGTCAGTCCGCTCCTGACGCTGCTCAGCGCGACGACCGGCGATTCGTCCGCCGGTTCGTCGGGCGAGGCGCTGCCCCCTTCGACGTGTGGGGCGTGGAGCGCTCATGCGCAGGCACCCGCGTCCCGTCTGCCCGCTTGTACGGGTGGACATAGACGATCTTCTTGCCCTTCTCGGTCTCGGCCATACTGTTACACCTCCGTGGGTTCCCAGCCGATGTCGCGGGAAGTATACTGGGAAGGTGATGATGACCATGACCCCGTTCGGACCGTCGGTGCAGGAAGTACCACTGACCAGGGCTCCCCTGGTGAACGTGATCGCTCAGGTGCGCTTCCCGGCAGTGATGAAGATCGAGGACAGTGCCTTCGTGGCGAACTTCCAGGAGGCGATCCGGAAGGACTACCCGATCCTCCGGCCGGAACGGCAGCTCGGCGTCCTGATCGGGCCGGGAGGGGTCCAGCCGCAGGACGCTGGGACCGTGTGGCGCTTCGAGACGAAGGACCCGGATGCCTGGCAGGTGACGCTCGCGCCGAGCTTCGTGTCGCTCTCCGCGAAGCGGTACACGCGCCGGAGCGACCTTCTTGCTCGCCTGACTGTGGTGCTCCACGCCCTGGAAGGCTGGCTGCACCCGAACGTCTGCGACCGCATCGGCGTCCGATACGTGGACCGGGTGACAGGCGAGCAGCTCTCTCGAATCAGCACGCTCGTCCGTCCGGAGATACTCGGCGTCGCCGGGGATGAGGCTGCACTCGGCAGTGCGGAGGTCGTGCACGCCCTGTCGGACACGCTGTTCCGACTCGACGATTCCTCGCAACTGCGTGGTCGATGGGGCAGGCTCCCCGCTGGTGCCACGTATGACCCCGGTATCGAACCGGCTCGCGAACCGTCTTGGGTTCTCGATCTCGACCACTACACCGCGCAACAAGAGGACTTCGATCTCGCCACGATCGGCGGGACGGTCGCCGACTTCTGTGACCGCATCTACACGTTCTTCCGGTGGGCAGTCACTGACGCGTTCCTCGATGAGTTCGGAGCAGAGCGATGAGTCCGCAAGTCCACGCACGACCGAGCGCCCGTCTCGACGACGCTGACGTTGAGGGACCCTGGGCGATCCTTCCGATCGCAGACACGCTCGTCGAGCGGAGGTCCTCAACCACGACGAGGCTCGGGATGCCCTTCGTCGTCCACGATCTCGACGACTTGCTCCTCGGTGCGGAACGGATGACTGGCGGAGCGATCAGCTGGAGCGACCAGTTCTGGCGGATCGACGTCAGCACAACGGAGACTGGCATCACCTACGCCAGCACCCCTCGTCCAGTACGTGAGGAGGTACAGAAGCTCCGCGACGAGATCGCTCGGCGCACGCGCCTCACCCGCGAGCAGATTGGTCGGGCTCTCGGCGTCGATCGCCGCTCGCTCAGCGCCTGGGTCAAGGGAGAGTCCGCCCCCGGCGCAGACAAGCTGGAACGACTTCAGCTGCTGGCGGACGTCGTCAGGGACATCGACGCATCCGAGCCAGGAAGTGCCACCGAGGTGTTGCTCAGCCGCACCGCAGGACAGGACCTTCTCGATCACATCGCGAGTGGCCGCTTTGCTCATGCTCGTGACTGGCAGCTTCTGCGCGGATCGTCTCCTTCGGTGAGGATCGTGCAACGCCTGTCCGCCAAGCGTCCACTCCATCAGAACGCGCTCGACGCCTATCTGCGAGGTGAGCTTCGTCCGCTCGGGCGAGCGGCCACCATCCGTCCTGAGTCGGACTACGAGCAGGACCTTGCCCGGGCAGAGCACCTCATGCCCAACGAGCCGGTCCGGAGAAGCCGCAGGGGCTACCGATGATGGGTCCGGACGACTTCTACGAGTGGCACGACGAACCCCGGCAGGGCGACATCGTGCTGTGTGGCGTCTCGCGGATCATTGCCGACGATCGCCACAGTCCTCCGCAGTGGGAGGCACTCGATGCGCACTTCTTGGAGATTGACGGCGCCTGGGGCACGGGACGCCCACTTGGAGTCGCGGCTGGCATCAGCCTGGCAATGGTGGTCACGCACGATTGCCAGCTCGACAAGGGATGGAACCAGCGGGTCCGAGAGCTTGAGCGAGGGGGAATGACCCGTGAACGTGCCGAACGTGAAGCCACATCGGATGTGTCCCTCGACCGAACGCTGGTCGTCAGTCCACTCGTCGATCCGGGCGAGTTGCGTGGCGGACGCGGGAACCTGCTGGCGGGCAGAGTCATCGGCTATCTACCCGTCCCGGCGCACCCCGACAACCTCGTCGCCGAGTGCGTTGCTGACTTGACCTACCAGTGCACGATTGACCGTCTCGACGTTGCCAAGATCGCGTCGATCACTGAGGGCGCTCGCAAGCAGCTCCGCTATGCCCTGATCCAGCTGGATGCGCTGCGAACCGCGGACCTTGGGTTCGAGGTCGAAGCAGTTGTGGGCCGAACGATCCAGAAGGTCGAAGTTCCCGCTCGTAATCCGCTGACGGTCCGCCTCCAGCTGGATGATGGTCAGGTCATCCAGCTGCTCCAGCAACCGGGTGCGCCAGATCAGGAGACCGGACGGACCGGTGGCTTCTTCAGCTCGGGGGGGACTCCCTGATGGCCCGGCAGAACCGCAACGGCGAGCCTCTCGGCTTTGAGGACACCCTGTGGAAGGCAGCGGACAAGCTGCGCGGGTCTATGGACGCAAGCGAGTACAAGCACGTCGTCCTCGGTCTTGTGTTCCTCAAGTACATCGACGATGCCTTCACGGAGCGCCGGGAGAAGCTCGCTTCCGACCTGGCGAAGGAGGGAATCACGGGTGACCAAGCGACAGACCTCCTGGAGTCCCGCGACGAGTACACGGCCGAGGGCGTCTTCTGGGTCCCTCCCGAGGCCCGCTGGGAGTTCCTGCAGTCGAAGGCGAAGCAGCCCGAGATCGGGAAGCTCATCGACTCAGCCATGGACGCCGTCGAAGTCGAGAACCCGAGCCTTCGAGGGGTGCTCCCGAAGAACTATGCCCGACCAAGCCTCGATGTCCGTCGCCTCGGCGAGCTGGTTGACATGATCGCCGGGCTTGGGCTCGGTGCTGCCGAGCACCGGGAGAAGGACCTCCTCGGCCGGGTGTACGAATACTTCCTCGGGCGCTTCGCCTCACAAGAAGGAAAGGGTGGAGGCGAGTTCTACACGCCGCGCAGCGTCGTCAAGCTCCTGGTCGAGATGATCGAGCCGTACCAGGGACGAGTGTACGACCCGTGCTGCGGCTCCGGTGGCATGTTCGTCGAGTCCGAGCGCTTCGACCTCGCCCGCTGGAAACGGGTCAACCGCGCTCAGCACCGTGCCCGGAAGGTCACGCATCGCTCATCACAAGGACACCCAATCGCGGGTCGGATGCCGATTGACGATCGGCTTGCTCCCAATACCCGTCGGCTCGCCGTAGCGCTGCACCAGCGAAGGTGACGGCGGCGGGGCCTCGGTGCTCCAAAGCCCGGGAACCGCAAAGAGTACGGCAGGGGAGCGAGAGGTACGCCTTTGCGCGGCCGCGACGCTCACGATGGCTTGCCTCTCTACGACACTGGCGGCTCTCACGGCGGCCGGGTTCATGCCAGCCGTGTGCTCGGACCACCCATCACTGAGACCCCGAGATCGTTCTCTCGTGATATCGCGGCGTTCGCAGCGGCAACGTCGACAAGCCTGCCGGTCAACACAGGGTCCCCGATCGCGAGAATGCGAGCGGCCAGCAGCGCCGCGTTTCGAGCTGACCCGATTGCCACAGTCGCGACGGGCACGCCCGATGGCATCTGCACGATCGAGAGCAGCGAGTCGATTCCGCCGAGGTGACGCAGGGGGACCGGGACACCGATCACGGGCAGGGGGGTCATCGCGGCAAGCATGCCTGGCAGGTGCGCGGCGCCGCCTGCACCGGCGATGATCACTTGTAGTCCACGGCCATTCGCCTCGCGACCGTAGGCGAGCATCGCCTCGGGAGTGCGGTGCGCGGACACGACGCGCACCTCGTGCGCGATGTGCAGATCGGCGAGCGTGTCCGACGCTGCGCACATGATCTCGAGATCCGACTTGCTGCCCATGACAACCCCTACGCGGGGAGCAGCATCCTCAGAGGGGAGGTTGCTCTGCGGCATGCCAGCGGTGTCCGAGCCCCTCATGCCTCGCCCCCTGGCGACAGCGCACCAATCGCCGCACCGCCCGCACCGGTCACCTGATCTCGTGTGGCCATCGAGTCTCCTGTCCTCGCTGGGCGACCGATGCTGGGCTCATGGTTCCGTGAGCAGCGCGGCCGCCGCTTGCGCGGTCTCGAGCGCTTGCTCGGTGCTCGCCCCGAGGGCGGTGACGTGCCCAAGCTTGCGGCCAGGCCGAGGAGCCTTGCCGTACAGATGGATGTGCGCGCCGGGGATCGCCAGAGCATGGGGGAGCCGGGCGGAGGGGTCGCAGGTGTCGGTGCCGTTGATGAGGTTCACGGTCGCAGCGGGGCTGCGCAGCGTCGTGGCACCGAGCGGCCAGTCGAGCACGGCACGCAAGTGCTGGTGGAACTGCGAGGTCTCACAGGCCTCGATCGTGATGTGGCCGGAGTTGTGCGGCCGCAGGGCGAGCTCGTTGACGAGAAGCTGGCCACGGGTGTCGAGGAACATCTCCACGGCGAGAACTCCGGTGGCGTCGATGCCGTCAGCGATCGACTTCGCCATCCGACCGGCCTGGTCGATGACGGGGGCGGGCAGCGATGCCGGCATGAGCAGGTGCCTGCAGATTCCGGCCTCCTGGACGGTTTGGACGGCGGGGTACAGCGCCACGTACCCTGAAACGCTGCGCGCGATCAGGATCGCCAGTTCGGCCGCGATGTCGACGTGCTCCTCGGCCAGCCACAGCGATTTCTCAAGCGGTCCCTGCTCGAAGAGACCCGCCACCTGGTCCAGGCTCTCGATCAGGTGCACACCTCGACCGTCGTACCCGCCCGTCGCGCTTTTCACGATGACCGGCCACCCGTGTGCTTCGGCGAACCTCGCTACGTCTCCGGGTGACGACACCGGAGCGAACGCCGGCACGGGGAAACCCGACTCCGATAGGACCGTGCGAGCCTCCAGCTTGTCCTGGGCCAGGCTCAGTGCAGGAGACGCCGGGCGCAAGCGAAATCCGAGCTGCTCCAGTCGCTCCAGATGCGCTCCAGGGACGAGCTCGTGGTCGAAGGTGACGACATCGGCTCCCGCAGCCACCGCCTGGATATCCGCCAGGCACGACGATGATCCCAACCGGTGCGGTGCGCCGCCGACGACGGCGCTGTCATCGGTGGACCCGGCCAGGACTACGAGGTCGATGTCGAGGTCGACGGCGGCCTGGTAGGTCATGCGGGCTAGTTGCCCAGCTCCGATCATCGCCACCCGGGCAGACGCCGGCCTGCGGAAGCTCACCTCGCCGCTCCCGTTACGAGCACTAGGCAGCCCTCGTCGCGGACCTCCGATCATGGTCATTGCCCCTGACCAAGGGAGAAGCCGGGCTGGCCGTCGAAGGTGAAAAGTCCTTCGGTCTTGATAAAGGGTAGGTTTGCCCCTGCCAGACGTCCGAGCAGCGCGATGACGTCCTCGTAGGACACAGGGCTGCCCGCTTCGCCGGCCTGGAACCGGCACCTCCAATGGTCCACGCAGAAGGTTTCCGGGATGCCACCTGGGTATACCTTTTGGCCCCGATTGGTGATCATGACCAGGGCAAGCGGCTCGGCGTTCGCTTCGAGGGCTTTGGCCAGCTCCTCGACGGGTTGCCGAGATTCCACGAACACGTCGATGCCCACCAGCTCCTTCCTGGCGAGGGGACGCTCCGAGACTGCAACGGAGATCCGCTCCGAGCTCGACGGGTATCGGACAGGCCTGAGCGTCCTTGGCAACTCGCCCAGCCGGGCGATCACCGCGTCCGCGAACTCTGAGGTCCCCACTTTCTCGCTCGAGACCTCGGGGTCGTATATGTCATAGGTGTGCACCCCGTCCTCGATGGTGCGGAGCCACGCGTTGTGGACCCGCTCGGCTGCCTCGCCTTGGCCGATGTGGACGAGCATCTGGACGGCTCCTAGCAACAGGCCAGAAGGGTTCGCTACGTTCTGGCCGGCCCGCCTTGGCGCCGATCCGTGGATTGCCTCGAACATGGCGACCTCGCTGCCGATGTTCGCACTTCCTGCGAGACCGACGGACCCGGCGATCTGTGCAGCGACGTCCGAGAGGATGTCGCCGTAGAGGTTCGGCAGGACGACGACGTCGAAGGCTTCGGGGGTGTCCGCGAGCTTCGCCGCGCCGATGTCGACGATCCAGTGCTCGGACTCGAGGTCCGGGTACTCGGAGGCCACTTCCTCGAAGACCCGGTGGAACAGCCCGTCGGTCATCTTCATGATGTTGTCCTTGGTGAAGCAAGTGACCTTCGAGCGTCCGTAGCGGCGGGCATACTCGAACGCGTAACGGACGATCCGCTCGGTGCCGGGCCTAGTGATCAGCTTCAGGCACTGGGTGACATCCTCCGTCTGGCGATGCTCGATGCCGCCGTAGAGGTCCTCTTCGTTCTCACGGATGATGACCACGTCCATGCCGGGATGCTTGGTCGCGACGAACGGTGAGTACGAAGGGCAGGGCCTCACGTTTGCGAACAAGCCGAACGCCTTTCGGACGGTGACGTTCAGGCTCTTGAAGCCGCCCCCTTGAGGCGTTGTGATGGGAGCTTTCAGGAAGACCTTGGTCCTACGCAAGGACTCCCAGGCTTCGGGCTCGATGCCGGCAGTGTTGCCAGCCTTGTAGACCGCCTCGCCGATCTCGATGACCTCCAGGTCCAGATCGGCGCCGCCGGCCGTGATGATGCGAAGGGTAGCTTTCATGATCTCCGGTCCGATGCCGTCGCCGTACGCGACAGTGATGGGGACTGCCCCAGTGCGGCCAGTGCTCATGTCATGCTCCTTGGTCGTGTTGCTGTCAGGCGCCGGGGTGCGGGGTCGGCTGCTCGACCTCCCCACGTCGCTCATCATGCGTACCATGTTATACGAATTCTAACTCGTAGGTGAGAGCCGGCACGAACCGTGGCGTGGGCCTGGCAGCCTCTCCCGGAAGTCCACCGGAGGCCAGGCCCCAGGGCAGGAACGCTCGGCTCGGACGCTGCGGTGGCGGCTCTTCGGGAACCGCGGTGGACCTACCAGCAAGACAACTGCTCAACTTCAACCGGACGTCCCAAGATTCGGCGGGCCTCGGCGACGACATAGAGCGATCCGGTGACGACCACGAGATCAGCGGCCGGAGGCGAGCCGACGGCACGGCGAAGTGCATCCTCGACGCTGGGTACGGCCTCGATGGCGGAGTCAGGTGACGCGACACGGACGATCTCGGCGAGATCAGAGGCAGCACGGGCCCGTGGAGTGTCCGCCGAGCAGCATACGACCCGGTCACCGGAACGGATTCCGAGTCCGGTCACGATCTCCGCCGCGGGCTTGTCTGCCGACAGGCCGACGATGTAGGTCCTGCGGCCGGGAGGAAAGGACTCTACGAGGACCGCGGCGAGAGCCCGAGCACCGGCGGGGTTGTGCGCACCGTCGAGCAGGACCGTCGGCTCGGAGCTGACGAGCTCGACACGGCCTGGAGCGCGCAGAGCCGGGAGCACTCTTCGCACAATTGGTTCCGGGACCGGTCCAACCGCGCACTCGGCTGCCATCAGCGCGAGGGAAAGGTTCTCCGCGTGCATGGAGCCTCTGAGCGCGATTGGCACGTCACGGTAGATGGCGGTGGGAGTCCTCAGCGTGATGAGCTGTCCCTCGGGAAGCGATGCGCGCCCGGGGACGTCGAAGTCGGTCCCGCGAACCCACAGCGGATCCGGGTGGCGTCGCCTGAAGCAGTCATGAAGCGACGCGTCGATCTCTCCGAGGATGAGGCCGTACCCAGGGGAGACGATGGTGGCCTCGGCCGCTGCGATCTCGCGTCGCGTGGCACCGAAGAGCTCGGTGTGGTCCAGGTCGACGTTCGTAAACGCCACGAGAGCGGGCATGGCTGCGGCCGTGGCGTCGTGCTCGCCGCCGAGCCCGACTTCGATGACCGCGAGATCCACCTCCTCCCAGGCGAACCACAGCATCGCCGCCGCGGTCATGATCTCGAACCAGCTGAGCTCCAAAGACAGTGCCGCCTCGGCCGCTGCGATGCGGCTGAACGCTCGTGCCAGGACCTCGTCGGGGACCGGGGCACCGTCGACGGCGATGCGCTCGTTGAGCAGATGGAGGTGGGGGCTCGTATAGGTGCCAACTTGGAGGTCCATTGCCTGCACGAGGGCGGAGGTGGCCCGGGTGACGGTGGTCTTGCCGTTCGTGCCAGCGACGATGACCCTGCGGTAGCGCCGCTGGGGCCGACCGAGCTCATCGAGGACCGCGTCCATGACGGCACGGCTAGGCGGGTCACGCCATCCGCGTGGCGGCGCGCCGACACCCAACTCGCGGTTGACGTGGGCTTCGAGCCAGCCCCGCCAGGCTTCCCACGAGGGTGGGCCGAACTGGTGCTTGACGTCCACGATCCCGTCCTCCTCCTGACCTGCTTACGAACTACTATTCATGATAGTCTGCTCGTATGCCGATCGCTCCGGATCCGACTTGGCGAAGCCGTGAGGTCACCGCCGGTGTGGCGAGGGCCCCGGCCCGGGCGATGCTGCGGGCGGTCGGGTTCGAAGACGGCGACTTCGACAAGTGTCAGGTGGGGGTTGCTGCCGCAGCGAACGACGTCACGCCGTGCAACATGGGACTGTCGCGACTGGCTTCCGCTGCACGTCGCGGAGCGGTCGACGCTGGAGCGGTTGCGCTCGGGTTCTCGACGATTGCCGTGTCCGACGGTATCGCGATGGGACATGCCGGGATGCGGGCTTCCCTGCCGAGCCGGGACCTCATCGCCGACTCGGTCGAGTGCATGGCCGTCGCCGAGCGCTTCGACGCGCTCGTCACCATTGCCGGCTGCGACAAGAGCCTCCCGGCGATGCTGATGGCGGCAGCCCGGCTCGACATCCCCACGGTCTTCGTCTACGGCGGTACCAGCATGCCCGGCTCGTACCGGGGTCGCCCTGTCACCGTGCAAGACGTCTTCGAAGGGGTCGGAGCGGTGAGCGCCGGGCGCATGTCGGTCGAAGTGCTCGAGGAGATCGAGCGCGTGGCCTGCCCGGGGGAGGGGTCGTGCGCAGGCATGTACACCGCGAACACCGTGGCCGCCGAGGCTGAGGCACTCGGGATGGCCCTGCCGGGCTCCGCGACGCCCCCGGCGGGCGACCCTCGCCGCGCGGACATCGCCCATCGAAGCGGCGCAGCCGCAGTGCACCTCCTAGACGCGGGCATACGCCCGCGCCAGATCCTCACCCGGGACGCGTTCGAGAACGCGATCACGGTCGTGATGGCCCTTGGCGGCTCCACCAACGCCGTGCTTCACCTGATGGCCATCGCGCATGAAGCCGGAGTGGCTCTCTCGCTCGATGACTTCGATCGGATCGGTCGGCGGGTCCCCCACCTCGCGGATCTCCGGCCCGGCGGCCGGTACGTGATGACGGACCTCGATCGGGCGGGGGGCGTGCCGATCGTGCTGAAGGCGCTGCTCGACGCCGGCCTGCTTCACGGCGAATGCCTGACCGTGACCGGGGCGACCTTGGCGGAGAACCTCACTGCTCTCGGTGTCCCCAGTCCAGACGGCTCGGTCGTCCGCCCCATCGATCGCCCCTTGCACGAAGAGGGCGGGCTCGCGATCCTTCGCGGCTCGCTCGCTCCGGATGGCGCGGTGGTGAAGGTCGCCGGATTGAACGTCCGCCGCTTCACCGGCGCGGCACGGGTGTTCGAGGGCGAGGACCCGGCCATGGCCTATGTCCGCTCGGGAGCGCTGCGCCCAGGCGACGTCCTCGTCATTCGGGGCGAGGGCCCCAGAGGCGGCCCTGGGATGCCCGAGATGCTGGCCGTGACCGCAGCGGTCAACGGGAGCAATCACGGCCAAGACGTCGCCTTGATCACCGACGGTCGCTTCTCCGGTGCCACGACCGGGCTGTCCATCGGTCACGTCGCTCCCGAATCCGCTGTCGGCGGGCCCATCGGGCTCGTCGCCGACGGCGACCGGATCCTCATCGACGTCGAGGAACGGCGCCTCGACCTCCTGGTCGCCTCGGCGGAGCTCACCCGGCGGCGCGGGCTGTGGCACGCACCGCCTCTCCTGGGGGGGAACGGCTTCTTGGCGAAGTACGCACGTCTGGTCGGCAGCGCCTCGTACGGTGCCTTGGTGGGCCACGACCACACTGCTCACCCTCAGCTGCCGGCCGACCCCTAGTTCTTCACGGGAAGGACTCAGCTTGGATGCGTCGTTCCTCGTGCTCGCCGCCGCGTCCCGCAACCGGACCGCCGGGTCGATGGTCACGAGTCGGCGGCGCGTCGGATCCGCTCGAGAATTCGCACCGCCGCGCATGCAGCGCCGAAACCGTTGTCGATGCCCATCACCGTGATGCCCTGAGCGCACGACGCGAGCATCCCGAGCAGCGCCATGTGCCCGCGCAGGCTTGACCCGTAGCCGACGCTGGTCGGCACCGCGATGATCGGAGCGCCCGTCAGCCCCCCGACGGCAGTCGGCAGCGTCCCCTCCATGCCGGCGACGACCACGACCACGTCGACGTCTTGGAGCCGGCCGGCCACGTCGAGCAGGCGGTGCAGACCTGCGACGCCCACATCGGTGACGAGCTCTGGGTCATAGCCGTAGGCAACGAGCGTCGCTTGGCACTCCTCGGCCACCGTGAGGTCGCCGGTCCCGGCGCTCACGACCACGATCCGACCAGAGCGCTTTGGCTGCGCGTTCCAGACGACCGTCGATCCGGCGACATGACCACCGGGATTGCCTGCCAGTGCAGCGGCGATCTGGCCCTCGTCGGCACGCGTGAGCACAACAGGCGCAGAGACGGGCGACGAGAGGAGGTTGGTGACGATGGCCGCGCACTGATCGGGCGTCTTGCCCGGCCCGTAGACGGCTTCCGCGAGGCCAGTACGGACCCAGCGGTGATGGTCGATCCGGGCGAACCCGAGATGGCCGAACGGCAAGCGGCGCAGCACGCCTTGAGCATCGGCAGGGGTCACATCGCCAGCGGCCACCTTCTCGAGGAGCTCGCGAAGATCCGGCCACGGTTCAGGGACTGCGTCGGCAGCTACGTTCGGTCCGGGGCTGCGAGCCCCATGGGAAGGCGTCGTCATGGGAGGTCCCCAACGTTGACGCGGGGCACCCTCGGGCCGATGCCGCAAACCACCTCGTAGGCGATGGTGCCGGTGAGGGCCGCCCATTCCCACGCAGTGATCTCCTCGCCGTCCTGGCGCCCGATCAGCACCACCTCTTCGCCAGCCGTCACGGAGCCGCCGCAGCCGGCCGCGACAGGTCCACAGTCCACGAGGATCTGGTCCATCGTCACCGTGCCAGCGATGGGGTAACGCCGCCCTCGAATGAGCACCTCTCCCCCAGCGGCAGATAGCCCGCGGGGGACGCCGTCGCCATAGCCGAGCGGGACGGTTGCCACTTCGGACGGCCTGACAAGTTGGTAGCGCAAGCCGTAGGAGAGGCGTTCGCCGGCTGGGAGCGACGTCGTGTAGGAGACTCTGGCCTTGAGTGACAGCACCGGGCGTAGAGCCGTTGCGATCCCGCTGTGAGGACCTCGGGAGGGAGCGAGCCCGTAGAGGGCGATGCCGCAACGAACCAGATCGTGGTGCGAGGAAGGGTGCCACAGGGCGCCAGCGGAGTTGGCGGCATGCACCAGTCCCGGGTCGAGTCCTGCACCACGGATTTGCCTGAGCGCCTCGTCGAAGCAACGCAGCTGGCCGGCCGTATAGGCGTTGGTTGGTTCGTCAGCAACAGCGAGGTCCGTAAAGGTTCCGCCGAGGTGCAACTCGGGCGTTTCGGCGATCTGTCTGGCCAAGGAGACTGCTTCGCAGGGTGCCGCTCCGGCACGGTGCATACCGGTGTCCACCTTTAGGTGGACCGGGAAGGGCCCGCCTTGGTGGTCGCTCCGGAGGGCCCGCCGCAGTGCTTCGATCCCGCCGGGCGTGTACACGGCCGGGGTCAGACGGGCGGTGACGACTTCGTTCATGACTTCTGGCGCCGGTTCGGAGAGTACGAGCACGTCCTCGCTGATGCCGGCACTGCGAAGGGCAAGGCCCTCGTCGACCAGCGCCACCGCCAGCCAGGCGGCACCTGCCTCCACCGCGGCTCGGGCCACGCTCGACGCTCCGTGCCCATAGCCGTCGGCCTTGACCACGGCACACAGCCGGGCCGGCGCCACCGCGGCAAGCAGCAGGGCCACGTTGTGGCGCAACGCCGCCAGGTCGACCTCGGCCCACGCCGGCCTGAGCACAGCCGCCCCTGCCCCGCGCGGTGCGGCGTTCACCGAGACGGGCACGCCGAGATCCGGCCGCGGTTCCCGGCCTGCGTCGACAGCTACGGCCGAGCCCAAGCCACTGTCCTCGGGGGGCGCCGGGCCGGGCCTGCTCACGAAAGCTCCTTGTGCAACTCGACGAGGACGTGGGCGAGATCCCCGGGCGAGGTCACCGGGTCGATCCCGTCGACGTCGCGCAACCAGGCCAGGTTGCGACGATGCAGGTCTTGCGTGGCGTCGAACCGGTTCAGTATGACGATGGTGCGCGCCTGGCCAAGCACGCCAACGCACAGCCGGACGGCGTTGATGACGCCGAGGCCCGCGTCGGCGACGAGCACCACCGCTTCGGGCCCGACCTGCTCGATGAGATCGAGGCAGTCCCCGTCGGTCGCGATCGGCGAGCGGATCCCTCCGGCTGCCTCGACGAGGCCGACATCGCAGTCACGAGGCCATTCGAGCTCGGCTACGAGGTCAGCCACGCCGAACGGTGTCCTGCCGAGGGCCGCGGCGGCCATGGGAGGGGCCATCGGCACGGCGAAGTCACGATCGTCTCGGCAGACGGCGTCTGCCTCCTCGCCCGTCGCCGCGGCGAGCACCGCTGCGTCCGTGTCCGGGTCGCCTGGCTCGTGGGACTGAACCGGCTTGCGCGCTGCGACAACCATACCGGCGTGCCGCAGCTCTTTGGCGACTCTGGCGGCCACCCACGTCTTGCCGACTTTGGTCGCGGTCCCGGTGACGACAGCTACCAGCGCCGGTCGGTCTCGCCAGGAACTGTCGTGCTTGTGCTTGTGCTTGGGAGCAGCGTCTCTTGCGGGCATCGATCGTCTCTTTCTCGGACGCATCAGTGGTCGTGATCTCGGTGGTCTGCGGAGACAGGCCGGTGCGCGGCGCGCCGGAGGCGGTCTCTGACGGCAGCGCCGAGCCCTTCGACAGGGGGTAGTGCCACGACGAGCACGTCCAAGGCCTCGGTATCTGCCTGCCTCATGAAGTGGTAAAGAGAGCGGGCGAAGGCGGCCATGTCGCCACCTGCGTCCCAGGTCGCTGCAGCCCCCGGCGCCTCGGTCCTCCCCAAGGACAGCACGCCCACCCGTTTGCCCAGGGAGACGAGCTTCGCTGCTCGTGAAGGCGCCTCGGCAGCCGAGCACAGCTCGAGCGGGGTCGCCGGGGCGTAGTGGGATGCCAGCATGCCCGGTGCACGTACCACCCCACGCGCGCCGGTCCTCACCTGACGCCCGATCACAGATGCGACGGCTTCTGGGCTCACGCCGCCGGGTCGCAGGATCACCACCTCGTCCCCTTCGAACGCGACGATGGTCGACTCGATGCCCACCTCGCACGGACCGCCGTCCACGACCAGACCGACCGAGCCGGCGAGCCCGTCGCACACATGGCGAGCGGTCGTGGGGCTCACGTGCCCGAAGCGGTTGGCCGACGGGGCAGCAAGCCCTCCGCCGAAGTCTTGGAGGATCCTCTGGATGACCGGATGGGAGGGGATCCGTAGGGCCACCGTGTCCTGCCCGCCGGTGACCGCGTCGAGGACCGACGGGTGCCGGTCGAGGACCATCGTGAAGGGACCGGGCCAGAACGCCTCGGCCAGGCGGGACGCCTGGACAGGGATGTGTCGTGCCCACTCGGCGAGGTTCGCTCCGCTTCGCAGATGCACGATCAACGGATGGTCGCCAGGGCGGCCCTTGGCTGCAAACACTCGCGAAACGGCCTCAGGATTGGAGGCGTCGGCGGCGAGGCCGTAGACCGTCTCGGTAGGCACCGCGACCACCTCACCGGCCCGCAGCATGGCGACCGCGAGCCTGATCGAGCGGTCGCTGCCGTCGACTACCCGGGGTCCGGCGCCGCAGGGGCTGGCCGCGACGCGCCGTCCGCGCCGCTCCCCACCTGCACCTGCGTCCAAGCGAGCATCGCTACTGTGCGCTGGTCGATTACCCGTCATGAGCCGGCGCACTCTGCCGCCTCATCGCTCGGGGCCCAGCCTTCGGTCAGTGGCGCGTTGAACTGCAGCAACGCCGCCTGGTTGCCGGGCAGGACGCGCACCTGGTTGAGGTGGCAGTTGCGCACCGAGGGGAAGCGTCTGCGGTACTCGGCCAGGGGGATCCCGAGGATGTGGCAGAGCACGAGGCGGATGAGCGAATTGTGGGTCACGACCAAGACCCGCCCCCGCGGGAGCTCGTGGGCGATCTCGCCCAGGCATGCAACGGCGCGTCGTGACGCGGACCGGGGGTCCTCGCCACCGGGGAGGGGATGCCCCACGGGGTCGGCTTGGAAGGCGTCCGCCTCCCGCGGGAACCGTTGGTGGATCTCTCGAGCGGTGAGACCTTCTCCCTGTCCGAAACCGACCTCGTTCAACCTGGAGTCCACGTTCAGCTCCAAGCCGGACGCTTTGGCGCAGGGTCGGGCGGTCTCCTGGGAGCGCCGAAGCTCCGAGCACCACAGCCCGTCCAGCTTCGCTGCGCCAGCCCAGCGGGCAAGCGCTCGGGCCTGTGCACGACCTTGGCGGCTGAGCTCGACGTCGCTCCAGCCGGCGTAGCGGTTCTCGAAGTGCCACACCGTTTCCCCGTGACGCACGAGGAACAGGTCGGCCATCATCGACCTCCTCTCTCGTCTGTGGCAGTGACCACGGGCGGGCACGTCTGGCAGTCCTCGGGCCCTACGCTCGCCGACCGTGGGCGTGGCCGCCCGCGCAGACGACCCGCGCCGCCGTTCACCACACCCTCCCCGCAGATGGTGAAGCTCACCGGAAGTACTCCGGGCGGCTCACCCACGTGTCGGAGACGAGCATGACCCCGGAGCGGTCGCTGAGCAGCTCTCGGAGACCGTCGAGCAGCACGCCGGCCCGCTCGGGGGGGAGCACCACGGTGAGATAGGTGAGGGAGCTGCGGTCGTTGAACAGCAGCCGCCCCTGATGCTGGCCGCTGTGGCCAAGGCCCGACACGTTGGATACCGCAGTGAACCCCCTGGCGCCGACCTCGGTGAACAACCCGGTGACCGCCGCGACATCGTCGCCGTTGGCCACGACTTCCACCTTGGTCATCTGCGTTAATCCCCAGGTCTCATCCACGGACAGCTGCCTCCTTGCTGTGGGACGCGGCGGGGATCCATCGGACCCAGGTGCCGTCGCGGCGGCGGATCTTCCAATCGTCGCTGGGGTCCTCGCGAGCCGTGAGGTTCACCCACTGCCCGTCGAACAGCTCGCGCAGCACCGGGTTGCGGGCGATGACCGCCTCGAGCAGTACTAGGGGTGCCTGGACCACGACGAGGAGCCGCATCGGCTCGTGATAGGCGCGCTCCCCGTCGAAGAGGGACTGGAGCGGCAGGCCGACTCGCAGGTCCCCGCCGGCGCCTTGGACCACGCCGACCCCGGCGACGATGTTGTGGGCGGTCTTGTCTCCGGCGGAGAGGATGGCTGGGTCGACGGTCGAGAAGTAGTACTGGGCGTTGATCCAGTGCGCCACGACCATCGGGGCAGTGAGGATCGTCTCCAGCGCGACGCCGTCGGGGTCGACTCGGGGATCGTAGGAGTGCAGGAAGCAGCGACCCGCCAGGTCGACCCCGGCGGTGAGCCCGCGAGGAGCGACGATGAAGGCGGCATTGCGGGCAAGCCCCCACTCGGGTCGGACCTGTGCCCAGTCTGCGGTGCGTTCGCGAGGCAGACCCTTCCGGCCGTTGGCTTCGCCTCCTGGCAAGCAAGATCGGCGTTCTGCTGCTGCGGCCGCGCCGGCACGCTCCAGGGCCCGCTGGAGCGCGGCGACCACGTCACGGTGGCTCCGGGGGACGAGGTGGGTATCGAGCACGGTGACCGTGTCCGTGGCGGTGTCGTGCTCGCCGGCGACGAAGAGGGTCCCGTCGGGCACGACGATGCTCCGCTCGGCGAGACGGCGACGGACGGCTCTGCGGTTCAAGATCGCGGCGGCGGCACGGGCGCTCGGTCCGCCCCTGTTCCCGCCACAGGCGCCGCAGTCGAGCGAGGAGGCGTAGGGGTTGTTCTCCGTGGTGCTGCCGTGCCCGCACAGCAGCACCACGGGCGCGAAGGAACGGGTCAGGCCCATGGTGGTGAGGGCGGCCTCGGCGAAGAGGGTCTGCTCCTCGTCGCTCAGGGCGCCTGGCGCCGGGTCAGCATCGATGACCGTGGCAGCTGGTGGGGCGAGCACCCGATGCACGAAGCGCCGTGCCGCCTGGTATCGACTCGGTGCGAGCGTCTTCGCGAGCGCGATCGGCCCGGCGACGAAGCCGCCGGCTTCCGCGAGGAGGAACTGAGACATCGCTCCCTTCCTGGCGGCGTCGAACGCGCTCCGCGCGCCAGCGACCACCTGCCTGCCAGCAAGCTGGCGATCGGCGGCGCTGTGGGATTCGCCCGGTGGCCGCTCGGCGATCTCCGTGCTCGGCCGGATGAGCACCGGGCAGAGATCGACCGCGTCTGCGGATCCGAAGCCCCGATAGCGGATCGGCAGGGCAAAGAACCCGGCGAACCCGAAAGTCTCGTAGGGACCCACTGCCTCGAGGTGGCGGCGAAGTCGTTCGGATCGGGCGTCGATGCAAAAGACCGCCTGCGCCGCAGGCTGAACCTCTCGGGTCGCCTGTTGGCGGTCCAACGCGTCGAGCAGCCAGTCTCGGTAGTGGTTCTCGTAGGCGGCGAGCCATACCCTCGCCGATTCGGCCCCGTCGAGGCACGACAGCCGCGTCGCCACGTCATCGGGCAATCCGACAGTAGCGACGCCGGCTCGTCGCGTCCCTCCCCCTGCTCTCCCCTCTTCCTCAGTGGAGCACCCACGTGCCTCCGACCCGCCACGGAGCGGATGTCCCTTCGGGAGGCGCCGCCCGCGCTCGGCGGACTTGAGGAAGGCCGCTTCGTAGGAGAGCCTGACGGCTAGGTAGTCGAGGAGGTGAAGAGCCGGGCCGGGATGCTCCGGGGCCGCCCACCGGGACCGCCACTTGGCGTGTCCGGCCCAGCCAGGCATGCGCGCGAGATGTCGAGCGAGCTCGGGAACCCGGTTCGTCTCCGGGACGTCGAGGAGGTCCAGACATGTGAGGATTGCCTCTTCGGCGTCCGCACCGAGCTCAGCCAGCAGCTTGCGGCCGGCGCGCCCGACGATGGAGCGCGCGGCTGGGTCGTAGACGACGATCTGTCGCCAGGCAGCGTAGAAACCCTTCGCGGGCTCGTCTGGCACGATGCCGGCGAGGTAGGCGGCACACCACTTCGCGACTTCCCAGTCGACGGCCTCTGCGATGCGCGTCCCGAACAAGCGGTCATGACGCTCGGCGGCGGTTGATCCCCGCTGCAGCTCCGGGCCTCTGCTGTCGCAGCGCTCGATGCTCTTGTGCGCGGGACCTTCCTGTGCATGGCCTTCGTCGAGAACAGCCCGCAGATCGGCCGCAGTGATTCGCCTCTCGACATAGGCCTGCGCGAACAGCGCCGGAGGCGGGTACCCAGCAATGCCGAGCACCCGGCCCGCGTACGCGACCGCCTCGTGAAAGGGCATCTGGCGTAAGTCCCACAGCGGGTTCACCGCGATGCAGGTGGATAGCGGCCACAGCGGAGCGACGACGCGAGCTGCCTCGTCCACTTGGGCGAGGAGGCGAACCCGGGCGGTGACTGGCTTCTTGCTGTTCACGCTGCGCTCTCCTGCCACAAACCGTCGAGCGCGGGGGCATACCCGGATGACTCGGCCCGGATGGCGCGCCCTGCTGCCTTTCTTGCCCGAGCTGAGAGCGGGACGGGCGGAGTGGCGACATCGAGCATGATCGCCACGAGACGCCGCTTCGCCCAGGGCAGCCGGGCGAGGGAGCTCGCCGCGATCCCGGCACCGGCCACGGCGGCCAGCCACCATGGGTTGAGCACACCGATGGCGGCAGCGGGCAGCGACGGAGCGACCCACCCTCCCAGGCCAGCGAGCACCAGCCCGTACAGGGTGCCGGCGGCTACGAGCGCGGTCGCCCACAGGACCGCCCCTCGGATTGAGGCGGGTGGGCGGCCCCACCACGACCACGACGCCGTAGCGGCCGTCCCTGCGGCAAAGACCATCAGCACGAACGCCCCGCGGTGAGCGAGCACCCCAGGGACCGCTGCCATCGCGGCCACCGTCGCCCCCGCCGACACCGCTGCCGCCGCTGCCCGGGCCACTCTCGGCATCACCCTCGAAGGCACAACAGGTGCCTCGCCAGGGCGAGGCACCTGCGAGCCCGACCCGAAGAAGAGCGTCGCCTTGTACAGGGCGTGGCCGATGAGATGCACGACCGCGGCAAGGTAGGCACCTACCGCGCACTCGGCGACCATGAAGCCCATCTGGCTCATGGTCGAGAACACCAAGGCACCCTTCACGTCCGCCTTCTGCGTCATGGCCAGCGTCGCCACGGCGGCGGTGACCCCCGCCACGGCGAACACGCCCGCCATGGCCAACATCGAGCCGCCGGCGAGCACCCCGAGGCGCACGAGCAGGATCCCGCCGCCGTTCACGACGCCCGCGTGCAGGAGCGCGGAGGCCGGGGTCGGCGCCGACACCGTTCCAGGAAGCCATCTACCGAGCAGCCCCTGGGCGGAGCGGGTCAGGACGGCCAGAGCCACGAGGAGCGCGACCGGCGTCGCCAGGCCACCCATGTGCGCGGTTGCCGAGGCGAGCGCGCCAGGGGACGCGAGGTCCACGTTGCCAGCTCGCAGCCACACGAGGACGAGTGCAACGACCAATCCCAGGTCACCGAGCGCGAACATCCGCGCCGTGCGCCACGTCGCTGCCCGCACCCCGGGAAGGTCCGGGCGGCATCCGAGCACCACCACGAACGCCACCCCGGCGGCCACCCAGCCGCCGACCAGGACCGCCAAGGTCGCTGACGCGCACACGATCGCCATGGCTGCCACCACCACGTTGGCAGCAGCGAAGAACCTCCGCGCCGTGCGGTCCCCTTGCAGGTAGCGCAGCGAGAAGCTCTGCACTGCGGCTCCGACTATGCAGACCAGCGCCACCAAGGTGACCGTCAACTGGTCGGCCCACAGGCCGAGGACCACCTGGCCATGCCTGCCGTCCACCGCGACCATGAATGGGCCACGCAACCCAACCACCCCTGCCGCGACAAGAGCCAGGAGCGCCGACATCCAGCCGAGGCCGGCTGCTGCCCGGTGACCCCGACCCGGGGCCGCCCCACCGGCGGCCGACACGGCGGCGCCCGCCAGCGGAGCGACGACCGCGCCGGTCAGGCACAGCTCACCCAGCAGGAGGGCCATCACCGTCCCTTCCCACCGAGCATCGTCAGTCCACCTACCGGAGGGTTCTCTGGGAGAGATACGATCTGCAGATCGTGAATCCTACAGCGTTCCTGTCTCAGTCGGCAAATCGCCTGGTCGAAGTGCCGATAGCCAGTGCCCGTACCCTGTTTCACGAAGCGAGCTACCATTGAACCCATGGCAGGAGCGAACAGGGAGCCGGGCGAGACGACCAGGCCGACCTGGACGTTCCTCACCAATCACGGCCACGTGCTCGTCTGCATCGCCACTGACCCCGGCGTCCGCGGCCGAGACATCGCCGCCCGGGTCGGCATCACCGAGCGCGCCGCCCAAGCGATCATCGCCGACCTCGTCGGAGAGGGCTACGTGACGCGAACCCGGATCGGTCGACGCAACCACTACGAGATCGACCCCGACCGACCGCTGCGCCACCCCGTCGAGCAGCCCCACAACATCGGCGAGCTCCTCCAGCTCGTGGCCGGGCTCGACACGCCGCGGCGCCGGAGAGCAACCGCCTCTTGAGCTGAGCCATTCAGGTGGTCTCCGATGCATCGACCGGGGCGTCCCGCAGGCAGGTGGCCATCGCGTGGACACCGCCGTCCACATGGAGCACCTCACCCGTGATCGCCCGGGCGAGGTCCGACAGCAGGAAGCAGACAGCGTCTGCCACCGCCGAGGGGTCCGTAGGGTCCCAGGCCAGCGGCGCCTGGCGGTCCCAGCGATCCACGAGCACCTCGAAATCGGGGATGCCCGAGGCGGCCCGGGTCCGAAGCGGCCCGGCGGCAACCAGGTTCGCCCGCACCCCCGCCGCGCCCAGGTCACGGGCCAAGTACCCGTTGAGCGCACGCAGCGCCGCCTTGCATGGCCCCATCCAGTTGTACACCGGCCACGCTCGGGCACTGTCGAAATCCAGGCCCACCAGGCTCCCACCCGACGGAGGCGCCAGCCGCGAAACCAGCCGCCCGAACGCCGCGTAGGTCCAGACGCTCGTGCGTACCGCCACTTCGATATCGGCGGGCGGCACGTCCATCACGCTCCCGAGCGCAGCCCGCGGCGCGAAGGCGATCGCGTGCAGGGCGCCGTCGAGCCTCCCCCAGCGACGCCGCAGCTCGCCTTCCAACATGATCAGGTCACCTTCGTTCGTCGCGTCCACTGCCACCACCGCAGGCGGTGCAGGCTCAAGGCCCGAGAGCACCTCCTCGGCCGCAGGTACGTCTTTCGGGTAGGCAGCCACCAGCACCTCGGCACCTTCACGAATGGCACGTTCCACGACCGCTGACGCGATGCTCTCCCTGGTCGCGACGCCACTCACCAGCAGCCGCTTACCCCTCAGCACTCGGACATCTCCCTTCTCGCTGCGCACCCACGCTCTGACGGCACGCCAAGCCGCCCACTACGAAGCATAATACACGAAGTCCGGTTCCTCAGTAGTGCTAGGATGGATGGATGCTTAGACGACGGCGAACGTTTGACCCCCCGGTATCCGACGGGCAGACCACGAGTCCAGGGACGACGGTCCATCCCTCGCGCAGGTGGGGGCAGGCGGACCACCCCTACACCGGCAGAACGGCCGCGCTCGCCACCAAGCACGACAAGCTCCCGCTCATCGCTCCTCCGCTGGAAGATGCCGTCGGGCTACGGGTCGAAGCAGTCGCCGTCGACACCGATGCTCTCGGCACCTTCACCGGCGACATCCCCCGCCAGGGGCCGCCCCTCGACACCGCCATTGCCAAGGCACGCCTCGGGATGAACGCAGCCGGCCGTCCCCTCGGCTTGGCCTCCGAGGGAAGCATCGGTCCCGACCCGGCCATGCCGTTCGTCCACTCTGACCGGGAGATCGTCGTCCTCGTGGACGATGAAAACGGGATCGTCGTGTGGGAGAGCCATTCAAGCTGGGACATCGTCGCCAAATCGACGAGCGTGGGCCCCGATGAGGACCTCGGACCGTTCCTCTCCCAGGCACGTTTCCCCGAACACCAGCTGATCGTCCGGCCGAACTGCGGAACGGTGCACCCGATCCACAAGGGCATCTCCTCCCTCGATCATCTGACGGCCGCGGTCGCCGAGTGTGCCGCTGCTGCCACCGACGGCCTGGCCCGTGTCGAGACCGATCTGCGAGCCCACGCCTGCCCCTCACGCCGCGCCGTCATCGCAGCCGCCGCCGAACGCCTCGCCGACCGGATCGCCACCCGCTGCCCTGCCTGCGGCGCACCAGGCTGGGGACGCGTCGACGTCCTCCTCGGCGTTCCCTGCGCCTGGTGTGGCACCGAAGTACCCCGACCGCGAGCCGAGATCGACGGCTGTGTCGCCTGCGAGCACCGACAAACGCGCTCCATCGTCTCCGCCGAGGTTCGCGCTGACCCCGGCGAATGCCCCTACTGCAACCCATAGGAGAAGAAGGGGAGCAGGCAACGGCGCTGTGTCCCTGGCCGATCGCCAACAGGTGTAGGGCGCCCCGATGGCTTCGGTCGCGTCGCATCGGCGGAACAGCCAACCCGCGGACACGATCACGTGGAGTCACAGGCCGTGCACCGTCCCCGACGCAGCCGCACGAGGACGTGCGTGCCAGCGCACCACAGGTGCCCCACAGCCGCACCGCAAGCGCCCAGATTCGACCGCGGCCGCCAACACGATCAACGTCCCCGAGGAGCCGGTAACTCCGAGCGACGTTGATCAGTGCAGCTGCATGGCGCTGCACAGGGCATGCCCCTGTGCAGCGCTCGAACGCCAGGTTTGACCCCTGGGGGCAGCTTGTACCCGGCTCCGATCGAGCGGCAGGTGCTCACTGTCGCCTGGACGGATGCGGAGCAGGGCACGACGCACACGATCATGCGGGACTATCAGCTCGCCGCGTTCCACGAGCCGGGCAACTGGCTGTGCGTAGTGGTGCGCGCCCTGTGGGACGACGACGGTGTCTGGGAGTTCAATGCGCAGTACGAGCGCACCCAGCTCCTGGCCGAGCTGCTCTGGGGTCCTGGTCGGCCTGAAGAGGCACTGGATTGGATCAACGAGGAGAAGCCGAAGGCCGATGCGACTGAGTACCTCGACCGGCTGTTCGCCCTGCGGATTCATGCGGAACGGGCCTCGCTCGCAATGAGGCCCGAGGTTGCGATTGGTCTTCCTCGCGAACGTCAGGACGGTCGCTGGTTTCTCATTCGCGCCGACTATCCGAACGATGCCTTCGCGCACGTTCGCCTCATCAAGAATGGCGTTACGTGTGGCGACCCCAACCCTATGGTTCGTGAGTTACAACCAGGAGTGCTAGCGACGTCCCCTCCGATCCCGCACTGCACGGTGGAGGGTGTGTTCGACGGAAACTGGGAGGACATGGTCGGAGTTCTTGCCGATCGCTTCAAGATCAGCGAACCGGCCCTTCTCTCTGCGGTGAGGGTCCGGCCACGATTCAGCATGGACGTGGCTCCGGACGTCGAGGCAGAGTAGCCCAGTCAGTCGAGCTTCTCCCAGCAGTCGGCGCAGAGGAAGTCGCCATCGTCGGCGTAGTGGTGCCCGTCGGGGTGGATGAGGTCGGTATCGACGGAGCACCCGCACCGGTCACAGAACACCCATGTCACCTCTCGCCAGAGCGGCCGTGGTGCCAGCAGCTCGAGCTTCTGCACGAGCTGCACGAGGTTGGCGTGGGCGGCATCGTCGTCCTGAGCCGATGCTACGAGGTGGTACTCCACCAGCTCGGCGATGTCGGTGATGGTGTAGGTCATGATGGCGCTCCTCTCCCGTGTGGGTTCTCGGGCGCGCAAAGGGCACGGAGCGGGAGCGCGGGGTCAAGGGAAGAGGACGGAGTCCTCCGCGAGTACCGGAGCGCAGCGGCGGCTCGCAGCGCCTTGAGGCCGTGCGGCTCCGTGTGATCCTGGGAAGCACCGAACCCCACACGACGGAGAAGGGGCGTCATGGTACCGTCATGACGTCATAATGGAATAGTGGTAGACTTTGGGCATGGCAAAGAAGAAGACGACCGTCTACCTCGACTCCGATGTGCTCACGGCGGCGAAGGCTGCGGCGCTCACGTCCAACCGGTCCGAGAGCGCTGTCATCGAGGATGCGCTGCGGTCATATCTTCGAAGCGGCCACGGCGATGCGGTGCGCGACGAGCTGGGAGAGCTGCTGCAGCGTGTCGCCGCAGCGAGCGACCTCGACGAGGACGCAGCCCTTGCTCAGGCAGTGACGGAGGCGCGTGCGGTCCGTCGGGAGCGACGTTCCCGACCGGTGCGTGGTGGGTGAGCTACCTCGGATTGTCCTCGACACGAACGTCCTCGTAGCGGCTGTCACGTCGCGAGAAGGCGTGTCCGCTCGCCTGCTTCTTGCTGCGAGCGCTGGGCGGTTTCAGCTTGTCGTGTCGCCGTTGTTGCTCGACGAGCTGTCGGACGTGCTCGCTCGCCCGAAGTTCCGCCGGTACCTGAGCATCGAGGATGCGCACCAGTTCGTGGATGCGATCCGGAATCTGGCCATCATCGTGGACGATCCCCCGAAGGAGGACGATCCCATCACCGCTGATCCCGACGACGACTTCCTCGTCCTCCTGGCGGAGGTGGCGGGTGCCGACGTGCTGGTATCCGGAGACCCGGACCTCACCACGGTGCAGCGCCGGGGACTTGTCGTGATGACGCCCCGGGCGTTCCTGGAGGACCTGGAGCAGCCAATCTGACCGCGGACATCCCCGGCAGGGCTCAGTGAGCCCCACCGGGGACGCGCCCGGGCGTTACGCCTCCGGGGTAGCCGGAGTGCTCTTCCTGGAGAGCGCCTGAAGCCGGTTGGCGACGATCTCGACGGTGCGTCGAGTGCTGCCGTCGGTGGCCTGCCACTGGCGTGACCTGAGCCTGCCAGCCACGTATACGAGCCGACCCTTCGTCAGGTATCGGGTCGCAAAATCGGCCATCTGTCCCCAGAGCACGACGTCGAAGAAGTCCGGATGAGACCCTGCCTGCACGGCGACCCGTGCGGTCGTGACGTGCTTGCCGGAAGAAGTCTCCCGAGGGTCGGGGGCTGCGACGAGGCGGCCGATGAGGGTCACCTGGCTGACCGTGTCTCCCCGGCTCTGGCGGGATGCCGCTTTCGTGGCGGTCGTCGTGGTGGTTGTGTTGCTGCGCATTGTGTGCACCTCCGTGGTGTGTTGGATCGATGCCACGGGAGAAAGCAGGCCGACTGCCGAGCGGAACAGGTCACGCCGGAACGGCGTCTCGCTCTTGGGCCTTGCAGCGGACAGGCAGCGGCCTGCTACCGGGGACGCTCGCGTCCCGTATGGCGTTCGAAGACGATCCATGCCTCCACGCAGGAGGTGCTGCGCAGCAGCGTCACCAGCGGCGGATCACGAAAGGCCGTCAGGTCGGGACGGTCACGAGGTGAGCTGCAGCACCTCGGCAAGCCTCTCCTGGGTCGGGTATCCGGGAGCACGTCCGGCAGCGTCGGCACAGCAGGGATAGCTCCGGCAGGAGAGCCCGACGGGTCCCGATGGTCCGGGGAATGGGTCGTTCCCGTCGATGAGGATGGTCGGTGAGCCATGGAAGCCAAGGCGCAGGGCGTCGTCATCGGAGCGGACTGGCGTCGCCGTCAGGGTGACGTCGTCGCGGCCGTCGATCAGGGAGCGCAGCTCGGCGAGCAGCGGCTCCAGGTTCGGGCAGTCTTCGGTGTGCAAGATGGTGACGTTCATGGCGATACCTCCTACGATGAGGGTACGCCTTCCAGTGCACTGGAAGGTCAAGGAGGTGACGCATGAAGATCGGGGAACTGGCTGAGACGAGTGGGGTCCCGGCGAAGACGATCCGCTACTACGAGGAGATTGGGCTCCTACCTCCACCGGAGCGGGAGGCGAATGGCTACCGCTCCTACGACAGGGACGCACTCCAGCGTCTTCGCTTCGTGCAGCATGCGCAGGCAGCCGGGCTCACCCTGCGGGAGATATCCCAGGTGCTCGCCATCCGTTCCGAGGGGCGAGCACCGTGCGTGCACGTGCGGGACCTCCTCCACCGTCACCTTGTGCAGATCGACGAACGCCTCGCCGAGCTGCGGGCAACGAAGCGGGAACTGCAGAGCCTCGCTCGCCATGCGGACGCTCTCGATCCTGCGGATTGCCCGGAGGACGTCATCTGCTCCATCCTCGTGCGCGCGGGGTGAGCGGTTTCGTACGATGCCGGTAGCGGTTGCCGATCACGCTTCCGAAACGCCTTCCATTATTCGTAGCCGCCTGTGTCGCAGTGCTGGGGCTGGAAGTACCAGTTGCGACACTGGGGAGGAGACGGCTTACGCCGCCTCCTCCTGTGCGGCGGGCTCGAAGGCCCGGAGGATGGTCGCTGCGGTGCGCTGGATGCGCTCGCAGGATGCCTTGATTCCGGCGATGGCCTGGGCGCCGCCACCGGCCCAGGTTGCGACGTATCCGAAGGTGTAGTCACTGGAGTCAATCCCGAGTGATTGCGTAACGACGTATGCGGTGGACTCGGCCTCAAGCTCGGCAAGTGCCCGAGATTCGGACTTCTCGTGGAGAAGGGCGTGGGCAATCTCGTGGGCGAGCGTCTTCACCCGCTGGGCGGGGGTGTTCCGGGTCTCGACCCGGATGCGACGCTCGCTGTGGCTGCAGTCGCCGTTCGTCGTGCCGTTGAACTGGTGGTCCTCGACGCTGAAGCCGATGGAGCGGGCGACGCCAAGGAGCGTCGTGTAGTTCCCGGCGGGGTCATCGCCGTCGAGGCGGTTGCACACGGTTGGCAGCTCTTCGCCGTCAGTCTGGGCGACGTCGAACACGGGGACGAACTTGAAGCCCCGGATGACCCGATCATCCTCGCCGTCCTCGGCGTCGGCGCTCTTGTAGACCATGGGGGCGAGAATCCAGATGGCCTTCTCTCCCTTGCGGACGAAGCGGTTGATCTTCCGCCAGGCGTTGAAGCCTGCCACCTGGCTCGCCTCGTGGCACTGGGCAGCGATGAGGAGCACGTTGTTGAAGCTGTAGCGGTGGAACTTGGACTGGAAGTCGAGGTGGCGTTGCCACTCCTCGGACGTCGTGAGGTTGCTGATCCCCTCTGCCAGCTTCTCGATGAGTTCCGGGTGGGTGTTCTTGGCGGTCATCGCTGAGTCCCTCCATGTGGTGCTGATCTGATGCACCCGGAAAGGCAGGGCAAGGCCGGGCGGAACAGCCCCGAGCGCAGCGAGTGCACTTCAGGGCTTGCAGCTCGTAGGACGCAGCTCTGCCAGGGTGAAACAGCAGAGAGGCCCGCATGGGGTGGGCGAGGGACCGCACCAGCACACCCGGACATCCCGAGGCTGGCAGTCAAGAGGGGATCACGAACGATCCGAGCTGGCAGGAGACACTACCGGGGACCAGTGACAGCCATCGCGCCGTCACCCGTGCTCCCGCTGCCTCCACGGGGCGACCGGCGGGCTCCCCGGCGGGACCGCTACGTCAACGGGTAGGCCATCATGGATCCCACGCCACGGTCAACCGATGCCGAGGCGAAGTGGAGCGCGAAGCCGCTACGGGCGGAACCCGATCGATCGTCCGGAACTCGACGACGGCGCCATCATTCTGTTGATGGCCTCCACGATTCGCCGGATGTGCTCGTCGTACCGCTGCTCCATGTCGTCCAGGCGCTGACTCAGCTCCGCATTCGAGGACAGAAGTTGGCGGAGCCGCACGAACGCCCGCATGATCTCGATGTTCACCTGGACCGCCCGCTCGCTACGCAATACGGACGACAGCATCGCGACGCCCTGCTCCGTGAAGACCCGGGGTCGGTAGCGACGTCCGCCACGTCCGCCGTTTGAGGTCACAGTTTGTGATCTCAAACCTTCGAACTCGGTTTCCGTGAGCTGGAACATGAAGTCTGAGCATCCCCCCTCTGGCCGGACACCTCGACTAGGAGGTATCCATGCCAGTGGTGACCGAGGAGAGCCCGCCGCCCCAGCGACGACGAGGCCGCTACCCCAAGCAGTTCCGCAAGGACGCAGCTGCGCTCGTCATCGACCAGCACCGAAGCGTCGCCGACGTCGCGCGTGAGCTCGGCGTCGTCGAGCAGACGCTCGGCAACTGGGTCCGCCAGGAGCGCATCGACCGGGGCGAGAAAGAGGGCACAACGACCGAGGTCCGCGAGGAGAACGCCAGGCTTCGCCGGGAGGTGAAGCGCCTGACGATGGAGCGTGACCTGCTCAAACGAAGTGTGGCCTTCTGGGTGAAGGAGCAGGACCGGTGAGCCGCTACCGGTTCGTCTCCACCATGAAGGCCGAAGGGTTCCCCGTCAGAGCGGCCTGCGAGGCGGCCGAGGTCTCCACCTCGGCCTACTACGACTGGACGGCCAAGGTGGCCGCCGGACCCACCGAGTCCGAGTGGGACGAGGCGCTCGTCGTGAACGAGATGCACGACGTGCACGCCCACCACGACGACACCTACGGATCCCCGCGCATGACGAGCGAGCTGCGACGTCGGGGCTTCTGCGTCAACCACAAGCGCACCGAGCGCCTGATGGCCGAGAACGGCATCGTGGCCAAAGACGGGAGGCGGAGGAAGGTCCGCACGACGATCCCCGACGTCACGGCCCCGCCGCTTCCGGACCTCGTGCGTCGGGACTTCTCCGTCGGTGAGCCCGGGCGGCGGACCTGCGGGGACATCACCTATGTCCCTACGGGTGAGGGCTGGCTCTACCTCGCTTCGGTGCTGGACCTCGGAAGCCGACGGTTGATCGGCTTCGCCATGGGCGAGCGCATGCCCTGGGAGCTGTGCAGGGACGCGATCGACATGGCGGTGTCGACGCGCTGCGGGGAGGTCGCGGGGATGCTGTTCCATCACGACAGGGGCAGCCAGTACCTGTCGCAAGACTTCCGGGGGCACTGCACGAAGCTCGGCATCGTCCAGTCCGTCGGCCGCGTCGGATCGTGCCTCTTAACCGGTCAATGTTCCTTTGGCAGTAGTAGTCCGCCTGTGGACTCTGTGGATAGTGGGGAGAAGTGTTTGGGCAGATCCACAGCTTTTCCCTCTTGTTCTCGACAGGCACGTCATGGGTTACTGATGTCGCATGGACACCGACCTGCGTGTCGTACTCGAGGACGATCAGTGGCAGCTGTTGGGCGAGCACACGTCTGAGGTCGTCAAGCTCGCCAACGATTACCTCGGTTACCTCGCCGACAGGAACTACTCGTCCCAGACCGTCCGCACCTACGCCTTCGCGCTGCTCGCCTTCGGCCGGTGGCTCTCCTGCGAGGACATCGAGCTCGATGCGGTCACGACCGACGTGCTGCTCGACTACCTGAGAGCCTGCCGAGCGGCGCGGGTCGCCGGTCGCCCCGGTCCCAACGTGGTGCGCATGGACGGCAAGCGAGCCGACGCCTACAAGCCATCGACGATCAACCTGCGCCTGGCAGCCATCGAGGGGCTGTTCGCCTTCAGGTGCATGCGGGACCCCGAGGCGAAGAACCCGGTCCCCAAGGGCAAAGAGGCACGGAGGCCGAGCGCCGGGGAACGAGCCGGGATGCTCAGCCACGTGGCCCGGCGCCCTCGCCAGCGCTCGCCACTCCGACTGCGAGAGCCGCGCCTGCTCCCGCGGTCGCTCGATCGCCACGAGGTCGTGGCGCTCGTGGAGAGCCTGCAGAGCTTTCGGGATCGGGCCATCGCCGGGCTCATGGTGTTCTGCGGGCTGCGCGCCGGAGAAGTGCTGGCCCTCGAGGTCAAAGACGTCGACATCGGCGGGCGCTGGCTCACGGTCTTTGGCAAGGGCAGGAAGCAGCGACGCGTCCCCCTCGACGTCGACGTGGCAGGCATGATCCAGACCTACCTGCTGGCCGAACGACCCGAGACCACATCCAAGACACTCTTCGTCGTGGCCAAGGGTCCCAACCGCGGCCAGCCCCTCACGCCGGCGGGACTGCGCACCGTCTTTCGCTACCACCGCGCCAAGGCTGGGGTTCCCGCCGGTCATCCCCACGCGCTCCGTCACACCTTCGGCACCGCCCTCGCAGAGGCCGGGGTCGATCTCGCCGTGATGCAGGCGCTGCTCGGACATTCCCACATCGACACCACGGCCCGATACGTCCACCTCGCCCCCGCACACGTGAAGGAGGAGTTCGATGCCGCGCGCCAGCGTCAACGGGCGCGTCGCTGAGCGCGCGGCGGGCGACCTCGTCTCCGACTACGTCGCCCACCTCGCTCGCACCGGGAGAGGAACCGTCAACGCAGAGGCCAACGCCCGACGCTTCCTGCACCGTTGGCCCGAGCCCCAGCAATGGGCCGCGCAGCCCCTCGCCCAGCGTCTTTCCGAGGATCCGAACACGAGGACATTTGTCACCTTCTTGATCGTCTGGGGTCACGTCCGCCCCGGTTACGACTACCTCGTCTCGAGAAAGCTCGCGAGCTTCTGGAGGGAGATAACCGGCACATCGCTCGAAGAGGACATGGCGCGCTTTTGCCGGGCAGCCGAGTCCATCGGCTACACCCCGATCAACGCGTGGCGCAGTGCTTCTCAGTCGGTCGGTCGTCTGCTCATCCAGAGCGGACGCCGTCTCGACGAGCTCATCGTGGCGGACTTCGCGGAGCTGACGGCGGCGTGTCGGAACCACGAGGAAGCGACCGGAAAGGGAACGCGCCATTACCGCTCGGCGCTCAGCTGTGCGCACCGGGTGCTGTTCCACCTCGGGATCATCGACACACCGCCCCCGCACTGGCAGGGACCCGAGAGCTACGAGCGGCGCATGGCCGACGTCGCAGCGTCCCTACGCCCAGCCTTCGTCGCCTGCCTCGAGCGCAAGGCTGCGACCTGCCGGCAAAAGACAGTGACCGGCACCGCCACGCGTCTCGCCCACTTCGGTCGCTTCCTCGCGCAGATCGACCCGGACCTGTCCTCCCTGGCCGAGCTCGGCCGGGAGCGACACATAGAGCCCTATCTCAACTCGATCAGCAGCGCCGTCAACTCCAAGAGCGGTGCGCCGATCAGCCCAGCCGACCAAGACCGGCGGATCCGGGCGATCGCGGGTTTCCTCACCGACGTCGCCGAGTGGGGCTGGGAGCAGGCCCCGTCCCGCGAGCTCGTCTTCCGCTCCGACATGGTGCGCCTTCCGCGTACGCTCCCGCGTTATCTGCCCGTCGATGCCGACCGGCGCCTCTCCGAGGCGCTCGAGCGCTCCGAGTACCGCCAGGCCGCCGACGCGCTCCTCCTCCAGCGGGCCTGCGGCCTTCGCATCGGAGAGCTGCTCGACCTCGAGCTCGACTGCGTCCACGAGATCCCGGGCAACGGGGCGTGGCTCAAGGTCCCCCTCGGCAAGCTCGACACCGAGCGGATGGTCCCCCTCGACGACGAGACGGTCGCCCTCATCGACCGCATCGTCGCCACGCGCACCGAGGGACGTCCGCTCCTCCATCCGCGCACCCGGCGTCTCGTCCAGTTCCTCTTCACCCACCACGGCCGCCGACTCGGCCAGGCCGCCCTCCGCCTCGAGCTCGACCGCGCCGCCAAGGAGGCCGGACTGGGACACGTGACCAGCCACCAGCTCCGTCACACGTTCGCCACCGCCATGGTGAACGCCGGGGTGTCGCTCCAGAGCCTCATGGCACTGCTCGGCCACGTCTCGGCCGAGATGAGCCTGCGTTATGGGCGGCTCTTCGACCAGACCGTGCGCGCCGAATACGAACGAGCGCTCGATCTCGCCAAGGCCCGCATTGGACCGCTCCCCGACAACAAGCGGCGGATCCCGCTCCGCGCCGACGGCGACTGGCGCGACGAGCCCGCCCTCAAGTCCCGTCTCGCCGGTGGCTACTGCCTGCGGGCGCCGGCTCAAGGAGCGTGCCCCTACGCGAACATCTGCGAGCACTGTCCGAGCTTTCGCACCGACGCGGCAAGCGTCTCTGTGCTCGGTGCCCAACGGATCGACGCCGAGGCGCTGGCCCAAGACGCCGAAGCTCGCGGCTGGATCGAAGAAGCCGAGCGCCATCGCCGTCTCATCACCCGCCTCGACGCGCTCTTGGCCGAAGCAGAAGAAGCCGGGTGACTTCACCTGAGACCCTCGCTCGGGTCGAACGGGCGTGCGCCGAGCTGGTCCGTGACGCTGAGCCGGTGAGCTTTACCAACGTCGCCGAGCGGGCTCAGATCAGCCGGACGACGCTCTACCGAGACGAGAACCTCCGGGTGGTCGTCGAAGAACACCGTCAACGCAGTCACGATCCGCGGAGCCTCTCGGGAGTGGTGGCCGAGGTCGGTCACCTGCGAACCGCCGTGGAGGCTCTCGCCGAACGCGTCCGAAGCCACGAGGAACAACTGCGCCGGCTGAATCGCAAGCGGAAAGCCAACTGAAGGCCCCTCCTTCGTCAGCGTTGTCCACAGATCTGGAGCACGATTAGCCGGTTAATGCCACGACAACAGCCCGGCGGAATCGTTCTGGGCGAGCCTCAAGCGGGAGCTGGTCAGCCGTTTCCGCTTCGAGACCCGAGCCCAGGCCCGGCATGCCATCACCGCCTGGATCAAGCACTACAACGCCACCAGGTTGCACAGCTCCCTTGGGAATCTCCCGCCGATCGAGTGGGAGCTGCGCTACCGTCTGGGAACCCTACAGGCCGCATAACCACGTGTCCGGCTGGCGGGGGGAAGGCTACTCCGGGTGCCGCTCCGTACCCTGGTGAGCAGGACGACGAGGTCGGGATCGTTCCCAGCGCCGACAATCAGCTCAAGCGTCGGTCGGAGGCGATTGAGGTCTTGCAATGTCGGTTGGACTGGGAGGAGCACGGTCTGGCAAAACTGCACAGCAGCCCGGACGATGACCGTGTCGCCCGGTGGTGTGTCGATCACGACATGTGCGAAGCCCGTCGTCTCACGAGGCAGCCGAGAGCCGAGCGTACGTACGCCAAGGGCAATCGTCGTGAAGGGAAGGTCGGGTGCGAGTGCCGCCCAGCTTGCCGCTGAGCCCTGCGGATCAGCGTCCACGAGAAGGGTGCCATCCAGACGTCCCAGGTTCGCCGCGAGGTGTACGGACGTGATGGTCTTTCCGACGCCACCTTTCAAATTCACAACTGCGATGTTCACTGCTGATCGCCGTTTTCACGGCGCCCCTTAGTTCCTTACATACGACCCTAAGTGATCGCTTCTACGGAATGGATGGTACGAAATACGCACGGTAGTTGTATATAGATTTAGAATTTTCGTTGGTGTGAGCAGTGCCTTGAGGCATCTTCGGTCGCGTAGCTCGATCACTGTCACCAGTCGAAAGGCCCGTACCACTCCTCGAAGGACTGGGTCTGCTTCGCCTGCAGCTCGACCTCATGCCGATCAAACCAGGCCAACTCCTCGCCGTCGGACGGTGCGTGCGCTGCAGCCGACCGGCATGCAATGCCTGGATGCGCGTCGTCCCAGGCTCGCTGCCCGACGGGTTGGCATACATCCCAGGGAACGACGTTGCCCATTCCATCGGCGGGGTACGTCGGCGGGAGGCCGTTGAGCACGATCGCATCGCGCGTCACGACGTCGAGGTAGCGACCATCGGGAACGTCGAGCGAGATGAGGACAGGTAGCTCTGAACGTTCCAGGTCCTCGGCAGCAAAGGGCTGTCCGCGCAGCTTCTCAGTGAGGAAGTGCCGGGCATTGGCCCGAGCCGTCCCAAGATCGGCGTTCAGGTAGGTGACTGGAAAGCTCCCAGCCGCATTCCAGCGTGCGCCAAAGCGCATCGAGTACGACCCGTCGAGGGGGTCCTCCCATGCTGGATCGGCGACGCGGTAGTACTCACCGTCACGATCGATGACCTCCATTACGCAGTGCCCGACCAGTCAAAGGCTTGCTCAGTCAGCGTGCGCAGCTCGCCATCACGGTCAGTGCGCACCATGTCGAGCATCGTGAGGCCGCCGTACACATCGGCCCGTCTCCGTGCGACAAGCGGGAGGCGGCCTGGGCTGAGCTTGCGCTCCAACAACTCGCCGACCGAGAGAAGGTTGGCGAGCTTCTCTCGCCGAGCCGCGGGGACGTCGCCGTTCTGCTCCCACTGTTCGACTGCCTGACGCTTCACGCCGAACAGCTCAGCAATCTCGCCCGTGTTCAGATCGAACAGTTCTCTTACTCGCGCGAGCGGTGGCTGCATCGAGCGGAGCGCAAGGTCCACGAGCCGACGGTAGCGGGCCACGTCGCTCCCCTCTGGCAGATCGGGCCAGCCGGAGGACACATCGATGCGCAGCTGCGAACACCCTGGCAGGAGCAGGCGGATGGCGTCGATCGCCACGACGCCGAAGCCGACGTCTCGTCCGAAGCGCGAGATCAGAGGCGAGAAGGGCACATCGCTGATGAGGTGATTGAGGTAGCGAATCGGCTCGACACTCAAGACGTGAGCCGCCGTCAGGATGCCGAAATGGTCGTCGGTCTTGCGAACGAGGTCAGGAAGCTCGTCCGAGGCAGACTCAAGCACGTCACCAATGAGCCCGTGCCAGCGATTCACGAGGACGACGATCGATGGCCACTCGCCCCGAAGAGCATGCGGCATCGCTTCCCGGAACGCATCGAACTGGTCGGAGACGTCCTCCAGGAGCTTGGCGCACTCGTCAGCGCTCTCGGCACGGAGCGCTCTGGCGAGAGTGTCGCTCACCCCATAGCCGCTGGTCCGGTACCTGATCATGACCTCAGTATACGCCGATGCAAGGAGAACGCAAGCGCTGTGGCAAGCAATGAGGCAAGCAGATAACTCAGCGGAGCTGGGGCACCCGCCGACCTCGCTTGCCCCAGATCAGTGAAGGTGGCGATGCTTCCGAGCTACGTGCTGAAGGTGAAGCCCGCCTGCCCGTTGGCGCCCGTGGTGGCTGGACGTCGAGACTGCCAACACCTTGCAGTCCGACACGACGATGAACGTCGCCGACCTCCAAGGCATGATCGCTGGGCTGCAGGACGCAGGTGTGCCGAAAACGAGGGCAGCTGGCCGAGGCGTACTCGACCTCTTCACAGCGGGACAGCATCACGGGGCGGGACGACGTCATCGGCAGCAGGATCGCTATATGGATTCCCGAACTGGATTCCCGGCGCGACGACCCTGGCTCAGGCCCAGTCGAACTGCAGCCTGACCTCCTTTACGAGTGCCGCAAGCATCTCGGTCACGCAGTGGACCGGGAGCCCGGACAACGACTACGCCTGCTGAGGCTCGCGCCACCGCCTGACGTCGCTCAACCGCGCGGGTCGTTAGAGCTGGAGCCGTTGATCATCTTCTCCAGCGCTGCCTTCGGAACGAGGATGCGGCGCCCGATGCGGATGCACGGTATGTCGCCGTTGGCGACGGCCTCGTAGGCAAAGGCACGGGAGATGCCAAGCGCCTTTGCGGCCTCCTCGACCGTGAGGGTGAGCCGCTGGACGGGGCGATCGGAGTCAGCCTCTCCGGCCCTGCGCCGCTCGATGTGGAAGTCGAGCCACTCGGCGACCTTCATCGCCTCGTTGAGCGCATCCTGGTTCTCGTCCCACCAATGGGGCTGGATGAACGAGATGAGACCGAACGTCTCCTCGAAGGGAAGCTCTGGAATCTCCTCGTCGCCGGGCACGGAACCAGTGTGGCAGCCGGTCTCTTCGGATGGCGAACAGCTCAGGATGCCGTTCGGCTCTCTTTGGCGTCCTGCGGGCCTCGGAGCTTCGCCACGGTGGCCTTCTTCCGTGACCCGGGCTTCGGAGCGCCCTTCACGATGAGCTTGGAGAGTGCTGCAGCGATCGCTGCATCCCGGTCCTTGGTGGCGTGCTGGTAGATGAGCGCTGCTCGGGGAGAGGCATGCCCCATCCTGGACATCAGCTCCTTGGTGCTGGCTCCAGTCGCTGCTGCAAGCGTGTTTCCGGTATGGCGCAAATCGTGAAAATGGAAGCCTGGCAAGCCTGCTTCCTCGGCTGCCCTGTTCCAGTTCCGGTAGAAGGTCTTGCGGTGGAGCGGTTGCTGCTGCGTTCCGCAGAACACGAGGCCGTCCGGTCCTGGCCCGGAGAAGGACGCTAGGTGTTGCTCAAGCTCGGGGACCAGCACGTCAGGGATCGTCACGGTCCTGCGACCGGCATCGGTCTTCGGGGGACCGAGCACGAGCTGCCCGCTCGACAGCTCCTGGTACTGCTCGACCACCTGCACGGTCTTGTGGAGCACGTCCACCCGGTCACGCCGGAGCGCTCGCAGCTCACCGAACCGGAGCCCAGTGAAGGTGGCGAAGAGGACCATCAAGCGAAGCGACGGTCCGATGGCGTCTGCGATGGCGTACACCTGCTCGATGGTCGCGACGGGCCGCTCCGCTGGCCGATCCGTCGAAGCGCCTCGCAAGAGGCAGGGGTTCTTCGGGATCATCTCGTCCTCGACTGCCGTGGCAAGGATGGCGTGCAGGAGTCGGTAGCACTTGGCAACGGTGGGTGCGCCGGGCTTCTCGGCAGCAAGCAGATCGGCATGCCACTGCCGGACCATGCTCGGACTGATCTTCGAGAGGTCCTTGTCGCCGAGCGTCGGCTTGATGTGGAGTCGGAGGTTCGTCTCGTACTGCTCCTGGCTGCGAGGGCGAAGGGTTGGTCGCTTCTGTTCGAGCCACTTGTCGGCATACTGCCGGAGCGGGATGCGCCCCTGTTCCGGTGGCAGCCACGTCCCCCGTTCGATGTCAGCCCGCGTCGCGGCCAGGAACGCCTCAGCGTCTCGCTTCGTGCGATAGGTGGCGGGAGCTGCCCGCCAGACACCGTCGGCCCGGTAGCGGGCCTGCCAGCGCCCCGACGGCAGTTTCCGCGTGCTGCCCCATGAGCTGCGGGAACGGGTCACGGCCACGGGCTCCAGGATACCGCTGTGGCACATATGTGGCACGGAGCCTCTGAGACAACAAAAGAGGGACCCTTTCGAGTCCCTCTTTGAGGCTGTGACCTGGTCTTTCTTTGGAGCGGACGACGGGATTCGAACCCGCGACCCTCACCTTGGCAAGGTGATGCTCTACCAACTGAGCCACGTCCGCGTGGTACTCGTGTCATCGTAGCAACCACTCTGACGTCTGGACACGATGCAGGAGAGACGGGTTTCGCCGGGAAGTTGCCCGCATGGACTGTCAGGTCCTCGTGCCGCAGTTCAGGACGAACCCCACGTGAACGATGCCGTTCGCAACAAGGCCATTGCGGCCCGAGCAGCCCAGTCGTCGCGGGACCTGCCAAGCATCGTGGCCGAGTTCGAGCACAAGGGGGCGATCGCCGTGGGCCGACCCTACGTGGACTCGACCGAAGCTCTTGTCGCCAAGGCGACCTGTGAGAACGGCACGCCTACCCTGCTGAAGGTACATGTCGATCGACCGGGACGCTACGCCCGGGGCGAGATCACGTTGTTGCGCCTCACCGACGGCGAAGGTTGCATTCGAGTGTTGTGAAGCGACCTCGCTCCCGGCTCCTCTTCGAACGGCTCGGCCCATCGCTGCCCGCCGAGGCGAGGCGACGAGGTCGGTCCGATCGAATACTCTGTCAATGGCCAAAATTCCTCCGGCGGGTTCTATCCGTCGTCGCAACACTCGAGGTGTTCGGGGGTTGCGATGGTAGGACGCGGAAGACGCGGTGTGGAGCCCCGGGTGGAGAAGCGCCACGAGTTCGCTCGGCTCATCAGAGCCGGCGTCTCGATCTCCGAAGCCTCTCGAAAGGTCGGCATCAACCGCAAGACGGGAATGCGCTGGCGTCACGGGCGGACCATCACCACTCCTCGCGGCATCGTGCACCATTATCCGAGCGTGCTCGGCGGCTCGAGCGAGGTGATGGAACACGGGGCGCTCGGCGACTACGAGATAGTCAAGATCTGGATCCAATGCACGCCCTGTTAGGCGCAGGCGTCACCGCTCAGGCGCTGGTTCACAACGACGGCAAGCCAATCAGGTGGAGCCAGAGGACTCCGGCCACCGTCGCCCTGCCGGCAGAGGCGCTACGGGTCCTGCCGGAGTCGAACGGCGCCCGACACGGCCTCGACGGCCCCGAGTAGGCGGCGACCAGCTGAAGCCGAGAAGCTGGGCGGCCACCCGCATCGACAACTCGAAGGCGCGCCATGGCGATACGACCGGGTCCTCGAGTGCTATCTGAATGGCGAGCCCGTCGAGCAGCGCCGAGAACCCGACCGCGAAATCGCTTGCGTCGACCGGTTCGAACTCGCCTGCGGCCAGTCCCTCCCGGACGATGGAGCGGATCGTCTCGCGCCATTGCTCGTCGAACTGCTCGCGGACTTGGCGCACCTCGGGGTGTCGCAGCGCCGCGGCCCATAGGTCCAGCCAGATCGACCAGGTCTCCCCTCCACCATCGTCGAGGCAGCTCATGGCGACAACCTCCTCGAGGCGCATGGCCGCGCTCGGCAGCGCTGCCATGCGCCGTGCGCCCTCGGCGTACCAGCTGTCCTCGGCGAGGCGGATCGCCTCGGTGAGGAGACGGTCTTTGGTCTTGAAGTAGTAAATGACGAGAGCCGGGCTCACATCGGCACGCTCGGCGACATCTGCGATGCGAGTATCGGGGAAGCCTCGCTCGACGATCACCTCGAGCGCCGCGGAGAGCATCTGAGCGCGACGAGAGTCCTGTTGCTCGCCGGTCTCCACCTCGAGAGTCACTGCTCCTCCTCTTCCTCGACGGCCCTGTAGGAACGCTAGCAGCTGCATAGACTGAACAGTCAGTCAAACGCTGTGACGTGGAGCCATGGCGTCAACCCAGTTCGATGCCATCGCCGCCGGGGGCGCCTACAGCGAGTTCATCGCAGCGGCCTACATGGCGCCGGGCAGGCCGCGTGCGGTAGTGCTCGAGAGTCGCCACAAGACCGGTGGCGAGTGGTGCTCGTGAGCACCCACTCCGGCGTGCCATCTGGGGTGGGGGCGCTCGACGTGCTCGTCGTGAGGTACCCATCGCCAGCAGAGGGGGCGTAGCCTCGCTGCGGTGAAGCGGAGAACGGCAATTGTCGCGTTCGTGGCCCTCGCCGTCGTCGCGGCCGGATGCAGCGGAGGAGCGGCAGCGAGCGGGGCCGGGACACGATCGAGCTCCACCACTTCCACGACGACAGCTCTCCCGGCGACCACTACGCTCCCGGCGAGCACTACGCTCCCGGCGAGCACGACCGCCCCGGCGAGCACGACTACCACAACCGCTCCGGCACCCACGACGGCTTCCGGCGGCACGACGAACACCACCAACCCTGCCGGCAACCTGCCGCAGACTACCGCCTTTCCCTCGTCCGCCTCGCCGCAGTTCAGAGCCGAGATGGCCGACCTCTGGCGCGCCATC